>JASJCN010000022.1 GCA_030065975.1 Myxococcota bacterium | reverse complement strand
CGGGTTCATGAAGACCGGGTCGTACTGCGCGCGGGACACGATCTCTCCGTGGCGGTCGACGCGCAGCACGTGGCTTCGTCTCGACGTCGATCTTCGCGTTGCCGGACGGGGGCGCCCGCGTCCTCGCGAGCCAGGGCGTGAGTCGAAGCCACGTGCTGCGCGTCGACCGCCACGGAGAGATCGTGTCCCGCGCGCAGTACGACCCGGTCTTCATGAACCCGGTCGGGCTCGTCGTCCTGCCCGACGGCGGCTTCGCGGTGCTCGACCCGCGCGGTTGGATCGCGAGGCACGGGCCGGACGACGCGGTCGTGTGGACCCGCCGCTTCGACGTCGCGCCGGCCAGCGGCGGCCCGGTGCTCTGCACGACGAAGGACCTCGCGACCGTCGAGCCGCCTGCCGCCGATCCGCTGCTCGTCGCCGTCGGCACGACGGTCCTCGATGGCGAACCCGACGCGTGCGCGTTCGCGGTCACGTGGGACGGGGACCTCGTATGGGCGCGCACCTACGAGGCTTCCGAGACCCAGTCCTTCGAGACGGCGCAGTCGATCGTCGACGCGAACGGCAGCGACGTCCAGCTCGCCGTCGTCGGCCGCACGTCGGAAGGCCCCGCGCAGCTCGCCGGCAACAGCGCGATGATCGCCGTGCTCGACCCGGCCGATGGCGGCGTCGTCTGGAAGACCGCGTTCGCGGACGGCGCGCGCGCCGGTGTGTTCCACGACCTGATCCAGGTGGCCGACGGCACGCTCTACCTCGCCGGCGAGAGCCCGGGCACCGTCCGTGAACACGGCGGCGCAATCGTCGCGCGCATCGACCCGGACGGCACGAACGCCCGCGTCGGCTATCCGGCCCAGGACGAAGACTGGGAGGACCGCCTCGACTTCGAGGCGTGGGACGACACGGCCGGCGGCAATACGCCCGAGGACGCGTTCTTCGGCATTGCGCCGGCACCGGGCGGCGTCGTCGCGGTCGGCTCGACGGGCGAATCCGGCGCGATGTGGGCGGCGAAGCTGAACCCGAACCTCGGCGTCGAATGGTTCACGACCTTCGACGGCCCGTCGCTCGAAGGCTTCGACGCGATCGCGCCGACGCCGGACGGCTACCTCGTGTCGGGCTTCACGGACTCGCTCGCCGCCTTCGGCCAGCCCGCGCTCGGTCGCTGGCTGACCGTGATGAAGCTGCCCTTCGAGGGCCGCGTTGCGTTCCGTTCGGAGCCGGGGTGGACGTCGCGCTACGTCGCGCCAGCGGTCGATGGCCTCCTGGACCTCGACGGAGAGCGCGGGCTGCCGCAGCTCTTCGACCCGGCGCTCGACGCGATCGACGCAACGACCGACACGGCCTCCCTCGCCGACCCGTCCATCCCGCCGGACGCGTTCTGCACGACGACCCTCGACGAGCGGGGCGAGGACACGCCGCGCCGCTGCACCGACGACGACGACGGAGACGGCTGGCCCGCACCGATCGACAACTGCAGCGCGGTCGCCAACGAAGACCAACGCGACAGCAACTTCCCCGACGACGACGACCCGAACCTGCCGGGCCCCCAGCACTACGGCGACGCGTGCGACGCCGACCTCGACGACGACGGCATCGTCAGCGCGGCGGATTTCTTCGCGGTGTTCCGCCCGTGCCTCGGAGTCGATCTGGCGACGGACCCGAGCTGCGCGGTCGCCGACCTGAACGGCGACGGCAGCGTCGGCGCGGCGGACTTCTTCGGATTCCTGCGCCCGGCGTTCGGCAGCGCGCCGGGGCCCGGCGCGAGCCGCCCCTAGGGAAGCGCTGCAGACGTCGACTCCACGCGACTGATGGGCCCCGACGGTCCGTGTCGAGAACCCTGTGCAGAGCTTCCCTAGGGCGTCGCGGGCTTGCGAGCCGCGAACCAGGCGAACGAGCCCCAGAGCTCCTCGGTCGCGAAGGGCTCCAGACCCGAGGCAGTCAGCGCCTCCGCGAACTCCGATGCATCGAAGCGATCGCGGAGCGGGTGCTCGAGCAGGCCGCGAACGACGGGGTGGAGGATGAAGCGGCGCAGGACCTCCTCCCCGTAGAAGACGCCTCCCGGCTCGAGGACGCGATGGATCTCCGCCAGGGCACTGCGCCAATCGGGGATGTGGTGGATGATCCCGAAGTCGAACACCGCCTCGTAGCTCGCATCCGGGGCGCAGATCGCCGTCGCGTCGCCGACCCAGACACGCACGCGTGAGCCACGAGCTGCGAGCCGCTTCCGGGCAAGGGCCACCATGCGCGGGTCGAGATCGAACGCGTCGACGGAGTCGGCTCCGAACGAGTCCAGGATCAGCTCCGTACCCACTCCGCGGCCACAGCCGATCTCCAGGGCGCGGCCTCCATGCATCGTCCCGCCCATCCGCAGCAGCCGCTTCGCCTCGAAGCGCCGCTGGACGAAGGCGCGAGCCGGGTTGTTCATGAGCGCGTACTCGATGCGGTTGAGGAGCATGACCCTCCCTACGACCCGACGGGCCGGTGTGCAAGATGAGTGCAAGATGCGCGCCGCCATCCCGGGCGCGCTCGTCCCGGTCGGACCCGTGGCTGGGGCCTCGCGGGCCCGCCTGTCGGCCCGCGTGCTCCGATTGGCCACAGTGGTGCGTGCGCTGGCGCTCCTCTGCCCGGCTCGTGCCTCGCGCTAGCTCCCCGCGCTCGCTCCGGCCGGCACCGCGTCGGGGAACCGGTGCCGGAGCGCCTGCACGATCAGGTCTCCGGCGGCCTCGAGGCCGAGCGTCTCGGTGTTCACCACCAGGTCGTAGAGACACGGATCGTCCTGCCGCACGCCGAACTGGCGCTTCGAGAAGTCGGCCCGCTTCGCGTCCATCTGCGCGAGCTGCTTTCGGGCGTCTTCGAGGGAGAGCCCTTCGGCCTCGGCGAGGTTCGCGGCGCGTTTCTCGGGCCCGGCCACGACGAGCACGCGAAGCGCGCGACGCGCCGACAGGATGTGCGGTGCGCCACGGCCGACGAGCACGGCGGCACCGCGGGCGCCGAGCGACGTCACGACGCGCACCAGGTGGCGCAGGTATTCGCTCTCGGTGAAGAGCCGCAGGTGGAAGGCGTCGGTCACGAGCTTCTCGATTCCCGTCACGACGTTCTCGTCCACGCCCTCGACGAGCCGGCGCGTCACGCCCTTCTCGCTGGCGATCAGGTCGAGGATCTCCTTGTCGAAGAAGCCGTAGTCCAGCTGCTCCGCGACCGCGCGCCCCAACGTGGCACCGAGCGACCAGGGCAGGCGCGAGAGGGCGATGCAGGGCCTCGGGACCTCGGCCGGCCGTGGCTGCGAGAGCTGCCAGCGGCGCGCCTGGTGGTCGAGGAGGGATCCGATGTTCGTGGGCATGGGGCAAGCCTGTGTCCGCACATTCCGTTGGCAAGCTCGCCATGAAAGTCGTCTGGCCGACATCGCCGGTGCCCCTGCAGGGCGGCTTTGCGTACCCTCACGATCCCGGTCGTGGGGTCGCAGCCCGACGTGGGAGGGGAGGAACATTGCGCAGCCGGTCGGGTCGCCCGTGAGCAGGTCACGCTCCGCCCTTCGGGTCCTCCTGCTCCAGATCCGGGATGCGCCGAAGGTCCGGCGCGAGGAGCACCTGAGCTTCGCTCGCCAGGCGGGCCTCGAGCCCGGGCAGATCGACGTGCTGAACGCGTTCGACGAGCGGCGCTTTCCCGCCAGCGCGGCAGATGGCTACGACGCCCTCTTCGTGGGGGGCGCGAGCGAGGCCAGCGTCCTCGAGCCCGAGGTCTACGACTTCGTCCCGGCCGCCTTCGAGCTGATCCGCCACGCCCGGGACGCGGGGCAGCCGGTCTTCGCGTCGTGCTTCGGCTTCCAGCTTGCCGTCGTCGCGTTCGGAGGCCGACTGCAGCGAGACGAGCGCGACTTCGAGATGGGGACGATTCCGATCCGCCTCACCGAAGCAGCGAGGAGCGATCCGATCCTGCACGATGCACCGGACGGCTTCCTGGCCGTATCGGTGCACCGCGAGCGCTCCCTGGAGGTGCCCTCAGGCTGCGTCGAGCTCGCGAACACGGACGCGTGCTGTCACGTGTTCCGCGTCGCCGACGAGCCGTTCTGGGCGTTCCAGTTCCACCCCGAGGTGGACCGCGATACGCTGATCGAGCGGCTCACCCACTTCAAGGACGCCTACACGGAGGACGACGCCCACCTGAAGCGGGTGCTCGACGCCGCGCGCGAGACGCCGGAGTCGAACCACCTCGTCACGAAGTTCGTCGACCGCATCCTGCTCGGCGAGGCCGGTCGCTAGCTCGAGCAAGCCACCCGGCTCCGGGCGCCGACCCTGCGCCCCGGACTGCCGAGCCCACTCCGGCCTAGTTCGACCAGTAGATGTACTCGTCGTCCGGCGCATCGGGCCGGCTCAGGTCCTTGTCGATGTTGACCGGGAACGTGGCCTGGCTCGGCCAGGCGGGAGCCGCCTGCTCGGCGTCGTGAGCGGCGAGGGCGGCCATCAGCTCCGCGAGCTTCTCGGGCCGCTCGGCGGAGAGGTCGCGCTGCTCGGTGGGGTCGTTCTCGAGGTCGATCAGCCAGGTGCGCCCGGGCGGGTCGCTCACGTTGAGCTTCCAGCCGCCGACGAGGGCGGAGCGCGACGCGCCGCTTCGCCAGAAGAGGGCGTCGTGAGGCACCCCCTCCGCTTCGCCCCGGATGAAGGGGACGAGATCGACGCCGTCGATCTTCCGGTCGTCGGGAAGCGGAGCGCCGGCCGCAGCGGCTGCCGTGGCGTACATGTCGAAGTGGTGCACCGGCGCGTCGACCTTCGTGCCGGCCGGGATCCGGGACGGCCACTTCACGAAGTAGGGGACGTGGACTCCGCCTTCGAAGAACGTGATCTTCCAGCCCCGGAACGGGTGATTCACGTCGGGCAGGCCGATGTAGCCCGCGCCTCCGTTGTCGGAGGTGAACAGGACGATCGTGTTCTCCGTGAGGCCATTGCGCTCGAGCGCGCGCAGCACTTCGCCGACGCCGCGGTCGAGGCTGCGGATCATCGCGGCGTAGACGCGCTCCCGGTGCAGCTCGATGTGCGACAGCGCCTCGTAGTCCTCGCGCGTCGCCTGGAGCGGGGTGTGGGGCGCCCAGTGGGCGAGGTAGAGAAAGAACGGGCGCTCCCGGTTCGCGTCGATCACCTGGACGGCCTGCTCGGTGTACCAGTCGGTGAGGTAGCCGCCGGGCTGAAAGAGGGGCCCGCCGTTGAAGGACGCCGCGAAGCGCATCGCGGCCCAGAGGAAGCGGTCGATCGGATCGAACTCCACCTTGGCATTGACGACGTCCGGGTGGTCCTCGGTCTGGTAGAGGCCGCTCGCCATGAGCAGGCTCTCGTCGAAG
The DNA here is from genome assembly GCA_030065975.1 of Myxococcota bacterium. Lineage (GTDB taxonomy): Bacteria > Myxococcota_A > UBA9160 > UBA9160 > UBA6930 > JASJCN01. The sequence continues at coordinate 43,214 of JASJCN010000022.1, read as the reverse complement.
CCCTGATCGTGCGGCGCCATGCCGTTCGCCGTCCCGAGGTGCCACTTGCCGATGTGCACCGAGTGGTAGTCCTCTTCGGCGAGCAGCTCGGCCAGGCTGATCTCCGAGGCGGGCATGCCCATCTCCTCGTAGGGGACGGGCTCGGCATCCTCGGCGGGCAGCGACTCGCGCAGCCGGCCCCCGGTGGTTCCCGCCACGATGGGAATCAGCTGCATCATGCCCGGCGGTGTCGGCGTGAACTCGAAGCCGAAGCGCGTCCCGTAGCGGCCGGACATGAGGGCGGCGCGCGACGGTGCGCAGGTCCCGTTGGCCGCGTAGCCGTTCGTGAACGTCGCTCCCTCGGCCGCGATCGAGTCGATGTTCGGGGTGGGGACGCTGCCGCCGGCGACTCCGCCGCCGGCGAAGGTCAGGTCGTTCCAGCCGAGGTCGTCGGCCAGGATCAGCACGACGTTCGGAGGGCGCTCGCCCTCGGCGCGGCCGCGCGGATCCGGCCCGGTCGACCAGGGCACCTCCCGAGTGGGGCCGATGTCCAGGCGCCGGTCCATCGCGACGGAGGCCAGCGAGAGGACGATCTCCGCGCGATAGACGTAGGCGAGGCCGCCCAGCACGCACAGGGTGGCGACGATGGCTCCGACACGGGTCCCGTTCATGGGCTTCCCTCCGGCGTTGCGGTCGCGATAAATTGGCATAGCCTGTGTCGAAATCAACCTCGCTGTCTCGCATCCCGACCAGGAGACCTCATGGCCCATCCCGACGGACTCGACTTCCTGGTGAACCGCAGCGACTGGAAGCAGCACCGCTTCGACGAAGCCGAGGCGCCCGAGATCCGCGAGGGCCAGGTGCTCTTCCGGGTCGATCGCTTCGCCTTCACGGCGAACAACATCACCTACGCGGTGGTGGGCGACATGATCGGCTACTGGCGCTTCTTCCCCGCACCGGCCGGCTGGGGACGTCTGCCCGTCATGGGATACGCCGACGTCGTCGAGTCCCGCCACGCCGACGTGGCCGTCGGCACCCGCTGCTTCGGCTTCTACCCGATGTCGCGCTACCTCGTGATCCGGCCGGGCTCGGTCGAGGAGAGCGGGATCGTGGACGCCGCCGCCCACCGCGAGGGCATCGCGCCGACCTACAACACCTACAGCCCCACCGAGGGCGATGCCCTCCACCAGCCCGAGCACGAAGACGCGCTGATGCTGATGCGCGGCCTGTTCATGACGTCGTTCCTCGCCGACGACTTCATCGGCGATCGCGGCTTCGGTGAGCAGGCGGTCGTGATCTCCAGCGCCTCCAGCAAGACGTCCATCGCCCTCGGCCACTGCGTCTCGACCGGCGGACGCGCGCGCGCGGTCGGTCTCACGTCGGCACGCAATGAGGGCTTCGTGCGTTCCCTCGGCTGCTACGACGAGGTGCGAACCTACGACGAGGTGGGCGACCTCGACGCCTCGGGCCCGGTGGTGTTCGCCGACATGGCGGGAAACCCCGCCGTGCGACGCGCCGTGCACGAGCACTTCGGGAGCCAGCTGAAGCACTCCTGCTCGATCGGCGGCACCCACTGGGAGGCCACGCAGTCCGGCGACGACGAAGGCCTGCCCGGCCCGAATCCGGAATTCTTCTTCGCGCCCGCCCAGATCCAGAAGCGCTCGGCCGAGTGGGGCCCGAAGGAGCTGCAGCGCCGCATCGCGGACGCCTGGAGCGGGTTCCGGAGCTTCAGCGAGAGCTGGCTCGAGGTGCGGCGCGAAGCCGGCCGCGCTGCGGTCGCGCGGGTCTACGACGACACCCTGGCCGGCCGCACCGAGCCCCGACACGGCCACGTCCTGTCGCTGTGGGAGCCCGGCGCCTGAAGGGGCTGCGGAAGCCGGAACCGCCACATCCGCGCCACCCGGCCCTCGCGGGACTCGTTTGCCTGGCTGCGCGCGGAGCCCGTCGCGCCTGAGTCCCCTTTCGTGGTGACACCGCGCGTCGCCCGGAGGACCTATCCATGCAGCCGAGGAGGATCTCGGCATGCATCGGAACCGGACCATCCTTCGATGGAAGAGCCGGAAGGCCGCCGCCTGGCTGCTCGGCGTGGGCATCGCGCTCGCGACGGGGCCGGCCATTGCGGCACCGCCCCAGCCCTTCTCCATGGCCTGCCCCCACCACGTGACGAGCGAGCTCTACACCTTGCCGCTGCAGGACTGGGAGGCGCCGTCCGGGTGGAGCCAGGAGACCCAGCCCTACGGCTACCTGTTCGCGAACCTGCCGCTGTTGAAGGCGTCGGGCCAGAGCGGACAGCTCCATTGCGACTACGGCGTGGCGATGGGGAACCCCTTCGACCTGAGCTACCTGGCCAAGCCGGCGGGCTATCGCCTCGTACGCATCCGAAAGCCCTCGCCGCGCGGCTTCTGGTGCAGCCCCCGCAACGAAAAGACCTTCATCGGCTTCGACTGCACCCCCTGGTAGCGGCGCGGGGGTCAATCCGATTCGGGTCGCCGCTTGCCGGTGAGCAGCGCGAGGAAGTCGCCCTCGGTCAGGATCCCAACGAGACGCGAGCCCTCGAGGACCGGCAGGCAGCCGAGCTTGTGCTCCATCATCACGGCGGCGGCCCCCGGGAGCGGGGCCTCCGGCCCGATGCTGACCACGTCGGTGCGCATCACGTCCTTGACCGCGGTGGACTCGAGGGTGCGCTCGTGGGCCGTGCGCCCCTGCCCCAGGCTCCAGGCGAGGGCGCCGTAGAAGATGTCGCGCTGGCTCACTACGCCGGCGACCTCGTCGTCCTCGTCGAGCACCACGACGTGTCGGAAGCGCCCCATCTTCATCAGCTCGTCGGCGAGCGACAGGCGATCGTTGCGGCCCAGGGTCTTGACGTCGCGGGTCATGACGTCCCCGACGCGCAGGTCCGTGTCGAGTCGCGCCGCGGGCTCGGAGGTCGCGGGCGTGCCCGCAGCGGGCTCCGCGAGCTCGGGCGGCCGGCCCTCGAGCTCCGCGCGTCCCCGCTCGCGGAGCTCGACGAGCTCTCCCTCGAGCCGATCGATCTCGCGGTCGAAGTCGGCGACGCTCGAGCAGGGCGGCATCAAGGTGGGTCCCCCTCCATCCCGCGTGAAGCCGTAGGCGCTCGCCACCATCACCCGTGTGTAGGGCTTCTTCCCCTGCTTCCCGGTCTCGGCCCCCACATCCAGGTCCAGCGTCCGCTCCTCGACCACGATCGACCCTCCTCTGCGGCACGATTTAGCAGAGCCACGTCCCGTTTCGCAGCGTGCGGCGGGCGGGCCGTCTTCTCATCTCCCACGAGCGCTTGCCGATGAGACCCGGGGAGGGCGAGAGCGCGTGACCAGAGGAACGAGCCATTCGGGGCCGCTCGGGCTTCTTGCCGCTGCAGTGGCCCTCGTGGCCACACCCGCCCAGGCGGCCGGGTTGTCGGGTGGTCTGGAAGGCATGCGCGCCCTCGCCCTGCTGCTACTCGCGGCGTTCGCTGCGGTGTGGATCGGAGTGTGGCTGCTGGTGTGGCTCCTGCGGCGCGGCGCAGAGCCCCGGGCGCCTCGCCATTGGCTGCTCGATCCGGGCATCCCCCTCGGCCTGCGCGGCCTGGCGCTCGTCCAGTACCTGCTCGCCTTTCTCTATGGACTCGTGAGCGTCGTGCGTTGCACCATGCCGGGCCACTACCACAACGGCCGCGTGGCAGGGGAGGTGGTCCACGGGGTCCTCTTCGGGTGGGTCTTCATGGCCCTGGCGATCCTGTCGGCTGGGGGAACCGTGCGACGCGACCCGAGGCGGGGCTGGGACCTGGGGGTGCTGCTGGGCTGGCTCTGCGTCGTCAACGCGCCGGTCTTCATCCTCCTGCACGGGGGCTACCTGGGATTCGATCCCTTCGCCCCTCTCTTCGGAGCCCTGCTGCTGGTCCTGCTCCATGGGCCCTACCGCGGCTGGCTCGGAGCCGATGGACGCCCGAGCCCCATCTCGAGATGGGCGCGGCAGCTTCAGTCGGGCATCCGACGCGCGGTTCGCGGGCCGGGGTGAGTCCCACGGCCGCCGCCTGGAACGCGGGGCCGCGTGCATCCGCTTCTCGCGGGATCCGCCGCCTCGAGCTGCTGTAGAATCGCCGGTGGTGCCCCGGGCGCCCCGGTCGCCCCGATCGCAGCGGGGCGTCCCTCCACCGAGGCTCGCGATGACCCAGGCAGACGACACCGGCTTCCATCCCGAGCTCATCGCCGATCTCGACCGGGCGCTGGCTCCCTTCAAGCGGCTCTTGAGCCCGGTCTCGTTCGGGCTCGAGCACGTGCCTCGCGAGGGCGCGGTCCTGCTCGCGGGCAACCACACCATCTACGGGCTGATCGACATCCCGATGCTGGGTCTCGAGATCTACGAGCAGACCGGGCGCGTGGTCCGGGGGCTCGGCGATCACAACCACTTCGAGCTGCCCGTCTGGCGCGAGCTGCTGACGCGAATCGGCGCCGTGCGCGGAACCCGCGACAACTGCCGCCGGCTCTTCGCCGACGGAGAGGCGGTGCTGGTGTTCCCGGGCGGTGGACGCGAGGTGATGAAGCACAAGGGCGAGAAGTACAAGCTCGTCTGGAAGGAGCGCATCGGCTTCGCCAGCCTCGCCATCGAGCACGGCGTGCCCATCGTCCCCTTCGCATCGGTGGGCGTCGAGGACATGTTCGAGATCCTTCTCGACGCGGACGAGATCCTCCACTCTCCTCTGGGCAAGCTGGCCGATGCACTCGGGATCTCCGATCAGCCCTGGTTCCGTCACGGCGAGATCATCCCGCCCCTGGCTCGGGGCACCGGCCCGGCGGGCCTTCCGCGGCTCCAGCGGCAGTACTTCGACTTCTCGGCACCCATCGACACCACGCGCTTCGCGGGGCTCCACCAGGACCGCGCCGCGTGCTTCGCGCTGCGCGGCGAGGTGCAGACGGCCATCCAGGCGGGGATCGCCCGGCTGTCCGAGGTTCGGGATGCCGATCCCGAGCGTTACCCGGTCCAGCGGGCGCTGCGCCGTCTGGCCTCGAAGCTCGGCTGACCTCGAGCGCGTCGGCGCTCTCCGCCGGGTGCGTGTCCGCTAGGGTGTGTCGCGATGGTTGGCCTCTGCCGCTGGGTCCTGCCCGTCGTCTGCCTCGCGACGCTCGGCTGCGGCGACGCGACCCGCCCCATCCAGAGCGCGGTCGAGCTGCGGCTCTCCCAGATCTACGACGCGGGCGAGTGGCTGAAGCGCGTCCCGGTGGAGCTCGCCGTCTCGTTGTACGCGCGCAGCAAGCTCGATGGATTCGTGCGGGAGCTCGACCTGCCTCCCGAGCTCGAGCAGCGGGTCCGGGCGCGCCTCGACGCCGACGACTTCGTCGACGAGCTGGTGCCCTTCCTGCTGTTCCTGCGCGACGTCTACCAGCCGCCCGAGGGCCCGAGCGCCGAGACCTTCGACGACCACGTGCGGGCGGCCTTCGGGCCGGGAGACGCGATCCCCGGCATGGAGCACGCGCTCTTCCGCTGGGAGCCCGGCGAGGCGGGCGACTCCGGAGAAGGGATGCCCGCACTCGAGCCGGAGCTCGTGCGACAGCTCGTCGCCTTCTACGACGTGCTGTATCTGCGCGAGCAGGCCTTTGCCGAGCACGTCGAGGAGCGACTCGCCTGCGAGGCGCGGACCCTCGAGGGCGGCTTGCGTCCGGCGACCCGCGCCGCCACGCCCTCGGTTCGCGCGCTGCTCGAGCTGCTGCGCGAGCGGCTCGGGACGGAGTCCGAGATCGGTGGCGCGCTCGGCGGACTGCTGGAGGATCCCGCGCGGCTCGAGGCCGCCACCGCGGCCCTCATCCAGTTCATCGACCAGACCGTGTGTCGCAACTACCGCTTCTTCGCGGCGCGGGCGTTCCGCGCCCGCCAGCTGCGGGGCTTCTTGCTGGCCGAGCTCGAGCGGCCCGGGGGAGGAGACCTCTGGGCCTGGCTGGAGCGCGCGCAGACCCGGCCTCACGGGGTGGTGGTCGTCGTGGACGGGCTCCAGGGCGCCCTGCTGGCGGCGCTTTCGGACGGCTCCGCCGACTCCGTCTTCCTGAGCGAGGTCCGCGCCGAGCATTCCCGGGCCGGGGGCGAGGCGCCCGCGGCTCGTTCGCTTCGCGCGGCTCCGGCGCAACGGATCGACTTCCTTCGGTCCATGGCCGGCGAAGGCTTCCGCCACCCCGCCTACCTGCCCTTCTTCCGCGGCCTGCGCCGGAACGTCCACGCGCACTGGGTGCCGGTCGGCGTCGCGACGACGCCGACGATCAGCGTGCGCAACATCCCGATCGCGCTCACCGGAGCGCCCGTGGCCGGCTCGGGTGGAACCGGCCTGCCGAACTTCCACTTCGTGGAGCGGGGCTTCACGAGGCAGGGCGAGCAGCGCGGGCGCGCCTACTACTTCTTCGGGAGCGACGCCGTCGATCTCGTCTCGCTGACGAAGCAGGCCGGCATGCGCACGCTCTTCGACCGGCTGCCCCAGCTCGGGAGCATGAGCTGCACTGCCCAGTACGAAGAGGCTGCCCACTACGGGATCGACGCGCTGTTCAACCTGGGGCTCGGCGAGAAGCTTCGCGACATCGGCGACCGCCTGTGTGCGGCCGAGCTCGAGCGCCGCGCCGAGACCGAGCTGCGCCTGCGCGAGCTGCGCGAGCGCTTGCAGGAGAAGCGGCGCTTCCTCGGCGCGAGCCGCCCGTGGTGGCGCTTCTGGCAGCGCCTCGCCGACGACCAGGACCGCGCGCTCGCCCGCCAGTGGATCGCCGAGATCGCGGAGCTCGAGCAGCGCACGATCCCCGAGCTGCTCACCTACTACAACCCCTGGCCCGACCACTTCGCCCACTTCGAGGGGCCCTTCGCCGACGCGATCCTGGCGCCCACGGGCGAGCTCAACCGGCTCGACTACTGGCTGGGACGGGTGCAGGCGGCCTACGCGACAGCCGGCGTCATGGAACGGACCGTCTTCGGCATGTCGGGAGACCACGGGCTCGGCCCGGTCTTTCACCTGGTCGACCCGGAGGCGGAGATCTTCGACGCCCTGCGCGAGGAGGGCGTCGACTTTCGCGTCGTGAAGATCTCGTCGGACGAGGGCGAGGGCCCGAAGCTCACGAATCCCTTCGACCCGCCGACGATGAAGGGCATCGACGTCGTGGTGGCCTCGACCGCGGGGGGGAACCTGATGTTCGACCTGTTCGTCGACCAGGACGAGGGCTTCACGCGCCAGCCCGTCGCCCACGAGCTGCGCGCGGTACGCCCGCTCGCACGGCCCGACGCGCCCGCCATCGACGTCATCGAGGAGACGGCCGCTCGCCTCGCCGACTCCCTCGACTATCTCGCGGTGCGCGAGGAGGCGTGCTCACCCGAAGGCGGGAGCGTCCTCGTCGTGGGCACCCGCGGTGGCGTGCGGGGGCGGGGGCACGTCGAGCGCCGCGGACAGCGGATCCGGTACGCGTTCGAGGGAGTGGACCTGCTCGACACGGCCGTCGAGACGCCGTACGAGCGCCTCGGCGAGGCCGAGCGCGCGGATCACGCCCGGCTTCGGGCCCGCTGCATGGACGTGGATCCCGCCGACCCTGCGAGCTGGTGCAATGCGGGCGAATGGCGGCGGCTCACCTCCTACACCCCCCGGCCCGACGCGGTGGTGCAGCTCGCCCACCTCTACGACTCCGACCGTGCCGGCACGATCAACCTCTTCCCGCGCGCTGGGGTCGGATACAACTCGATCGTCCCCGGACGCCACGCCGGCGAGTCGTTCCATGAGAAGAACGCCTTCGTGGCGCTCTGGGGTCGGCCCCTCGAGCGGCGCGATCGGGTCGCCCCGATGCGCAGCGCCGTGAACGGGTCCGTCCCGATGGCGATCTTCGAGCATCTCACGGGCGAGCGGCCGGCCCGGGGTGAGGACGGCTGGGGCCAGGACCCGCTTCCCCCCGGGATCCTGCGGCCCTGATCCCGGCTCGCGGTTTTTCGACCGCCTCCGCATCCGATCCGGACCCGGGCTCGAAACCCCGTTCACGCGCCCTGGAGACCCACTCAATGATCCGGATCCTGTTCCTCGCCTTCCTGACCGTCGGCCTCGCGGCCCCCGCCCTGGCCGACGACCACGGACACGCCAAGAAGGCCGACATCGTCGATACCGCCGTCGCGGCGGGCAGCTTCGACACGCTCGTCGCGGCCGTGAAGGCGGCCGAGCTGGTCGACACCCTGAAGGGCGACGGGCCCTTCACCGTCTTCGCGCCCACGGACGAGGCCTTCGCCAAGATCCCGAAGGCCGACCTCGATGCGCTCCTGGCCGACAAGGAGAAGCTCACCGCCGTGCTCACCTACCACGTGGTGCCGGGCAAGGTGATGGCCTCCGACGTCGTGGGCCTCGACAGCGCCAAGACCGTCCAGGGCCAGTCGGTCTCGATCGACGCCTCCGATGGCGTGACCGTCGACGGGGCCAAGGTGGTCCAGACCGACATCGAGACCAGCAACGGCGTCATCCACGTGATCGACACGGTGATCCTGCCCAAGGGCTAGACGACCGACGCCGACGAGCGGTCCTCCCGACTCGAGCCGGCTCCTCGGCCCACACCGCTGAGGAGCCCTGGCTCGGGCCTGAGCGGGCTCCCCGAGGGGCTCAGTCGCCGGCTCGGCGAGACGATGAGAGGGGAATGGACGACGGGCGCAACGATCGCCTTCGGCGGGTCGTGTGGGCCGTCGCCACCCTGCTCGGCCTCGCCGTCGTTCTGGTGCTCTGGGTCCCGGGACAACGCGCCTATCACTGCTTCGCGGACTGGACGTCGGGGCAGATGGCGGAGGCCGAGATCGTGAGCGTCGAAGCCGCCACGGGAATCGAGCTTCGCTTCGAGGATGGCGAGCTGTGCCTGGCTCCCTTTGGCGTTTCGTCCATCGACGAGTTCGCCGCAGGCGACCGGATCGAGGCGGTACGCCGCGCCGACCGCCCCGGCCTCTGCGAGACTCGCGCCACCATCGAGGCGGCGCGATCCCTGCTCGTCTCCATCGCCGCCGGGGTCGTCTGCATCCTGCTCGCGATCGGCCTGATGGCGCGAGTGATCGCACGAAGCCTCACGCAAGTCCCCCAGCTCACCACCCGCTTCGAGCTTCCCGAAGAGACGGAGGGCACCGCCGCGTGTCCACGCTGCACCAAGCCGATGGACGAGGGCTATCTCCCGCTCCGGGCCGCCATTCATTGGCGGCGGCTCGGCGCGCCCGTCGGCGCGGCGGGTGCCTTCGGCGGCCTGCGCGGCACCATGTCGCTGCGCAAGCCGCCCCGCGTTCACGCGTTTCGCTGCGAGCCCTGCGAGGTGGTGATGTTCCGCTACGGAGCCTGAGTCCCGGGTACCCGGGCGATCTAGCGCTCGTCGCGGCTCACGATCGCGGCGCCGCCGGTCAGCTCGTCGAGCAGCGTGAGGGCCGCATCGCCGGCCATCGAGAAGGGGTCGAGCTCCGCGCTCTCCGAGAAGCGCAGGATGACGCTCAGGTTGACCTTGTTCAGGTCGACGCTTCCCATCCGCCAACCGGCGAAGTGACGCTCCTGGATCTCTCCGTAGTGGAGCAGCGTCACGTCCCGGTGCCGCTCGTCGCGAAGCAGGTTCGTGTAGAGACGGTTGACCGCCTCGCGACCCCCTTCGAGGACCTGCAGGAAGGTGCCGGTCTTCTCGTAGGTGCAGAGCACCCCGGTGATGCCGTGCTCGAGGTTGTGGGTGCGGGAGCGCTCGAGAATGTCGTGCACCAGCGGCTCGTTGATGCCGCCGACGGCGCGGCTCGCGTAGAGGAGACGGACCAGCATGGCTCAGCCCTTCCGGTTCAGGAGTGAGAGGAGCTCGCGGCGGAGGTTCGGATCCTTGAGGAAGGATCCGCGCATGATGCTGTTGGTCATCTTCGAGTCCATGTCCTTCACGCCGCGCCACTGCATGCAGTAGTGGTCGGCCTCCATCACGATGGCGAGACCGTCCGGCTGCATCTTGTCCTGGAGGAGCTCCGCCACCTGGGCGATGGCCTCCTCCTGGATCTGGGGCCGCGTCATCACCCACTCCACCAGCCGCGCGTACTTGGAGAGCCCGATCAGCGCCGAGTGCTCGTTGGGCATCACGCCGATCCAGATCCGACCGATGATGGGACAGAAGTGATGAGAACAGGCACTGCGCACGGTCACCGGGCCGACGATCATCAGCTCGTTGAGCCGCGCCACGTTGGGGAACTCCGTCACCGGAGGCTCCGCGGCGTAGCGCCCCCCGAACACCTCCTTCAGGTACATCTTGGCCACGCGGCGCGCGGTGTCCTGGGTGTTGTGGTCGCTCTCGGTGTCGATCACCAGGGCCCGCAGGACCTCGGTCATCTTTTCGGCAACCTCCTCCTGGAGGAGGTCGAGCTCGCCTTCCTCGATGAAGGCCTCGATGTTGTCGTTGGCGTGGAAACGGGCGCCCGCCTTCTCGATGCGCTCGCGGATCCGGTCGCCGATGGGCGTCAGTCCGCTCAGCGCCGCCGGGGCCGCACTCTGGCTGCTCATGGTGATCCTCGTCTCTCGGGCTGGGCTTCGAAGGGTCGCACGTTCCGGGGCCCCTTGGCGAGGGGCGGCCCTGCGCTACCCAGAAGCGATGCGGGACGCCTCCGGGCCATCGATGGCGGATCCTGAGGTGTCCGCGCCCCTTCGCTCGGGTCGCATCGTCCTGTATGCGCTCCCCTCGTTGCTTAGCTCCGTGGCGGCCCTTCCGCTCGCGCTCTTCGTGCCGGCCTTCTACGCCGACGACCTGGGCGTGCCGCTGGCGGCCGTGGGCGTGGCGATCGCCGCCTCGCGCCTGCTGGATCTCGTCACCGACCCGCTGATCGGGACGCTCAGCGATCGGCTCCGGCTTCCCGGTGGCCGTCGCAGGCCCTGGATCGTGCTCGGCACCCCACTCTTCGTGGTGTCGCTCTGGCAGGTGTTCGTCCCGGGCGAGTCCGCGAGCCAGACCTACCTGCTCGTGTGGTCGGCGCTCTTGTACCTGGGCTTCACCATGATCGACCTGCCGCACAAGGCCTGGGGGGCCGAGCTCTCGCCGGACTACGACGAGCGCTCCCGCATCACCGGCATTCGCGAGGGCCTCTCCGCCGCTGGCCAGGTCGCCCTCCTCGCCGTGCTCGTCTGGCTCGGCGCGCGGGGTGTGAGCGATGCGTCGGATCAGCTCCGCGGCATGGCGATCGCGGTCGTCGTACTGCTCCCGCTGCTGGTGGGCGGGGCCGTCTTCGGCGTGGGCGAGGGCCGCCCCGAGGGCTACGCCCACGCGCCGCGGACCTTCGTCTCCGGGCTGCGCCTGGTGGCCGAGAACCCCGCGTTCCGCCGCATGATCGGGGCGGTGATCTTCTTCGTGGGAGGCGTCGCGATCCAGGGCACCCTGCACCGTCTCGTGCTCGCCGACGTGATGGGCGACGAGTCGCGCTTCCCCTTGATGCTCCTGATCGAGAACCTGGCGACCCTCGCGGCCGTCCCCGTCTGGCTGCGGATCTCGCAATCGACGGGGAAGCACCGGGCGCTCGCGGCCGCCGCGCTGTGGATCGCCGTGCTGAGCCTGCCCCTCGTCTTCCTGCGCAGCGGCGATCTGACCACGCTGATCGCGCTGGTGGCGATCCGCGGCTCGAGCTTCGCGTCGATCCTCTTCCTCTCGAACTCGATCGCCGCCGACGTGATCGACGTGGACACGCTCGCGTCGGGGGAGCAGCGGTCCGGGCTCTACTTCGCCGTGTGGGGAATGGTGACCAAGCTCGCGCTCGCGCTCGGTGTGCTGCTCGGCACCACGCTTCCGGCGTGGCTCGGCTACGACCCCTCCCAGGAGGTCATCCCGGCCGAGATCCAGGCGCGCCTGATGTTCGTCTACGGCGCGATCCCGGCGCTGCTCATGAGCATCGGGGCCGGCTTCCTGGTCGGCTTCCCGATCACCCGCGAGCGGCACGCGGCCGTGCGCGCCGAGCTCCGTTCGCGAGAGGGCGGGGCGGTCACTCCGGGCTGAGCCCCACCGACTTCAGGAACTCCTCGCCGGTCTGGCGCGGATGGTCGCCCGCGAGGTCGTAGAAGCCCGGCTTCTCGTCCACGTAGATCTCGCCGGCGAGCTCGAGCCCGTCGGCGGAGTCGAGGGTGCCGCTCCACAGGACGGTCATGCCGGTCTCCTTGATGCGGTAGAAGAGGTTGGTGCCGCAGAGCTTGCAGAACGCGCGCTCGGCCCACGGCGACGAGTCGTAGACGGACACGTTCTCCTCGCCCCGGATCTCGAGGCTCCCGACGGTCACGGCGAGCGCGGGGCCGCCGGACCAGCGCCGGCACATGCTGCAGTGGCAAGCGTGGATGTGGGGCTCGATCTGGGACGCGGTGAGCTCGACGGCTCCGCACAGGCAGCGTCCGTTGCGTGACTCGATGGCCATGGCTTCGCTCCTCCCTCCTGTCAGAGGAAAGCTAGTCGAAGCCATCCATCGGTGGGGGAACGACTCGCCTGCGCGCTGACGCCAGGTGGCAGCAGCCCCGGGTGCGGGTCGACCGACCCGCGCTCCTAGCCTCAGCCGGGTCGCCAGGCGGGCCGCGAGGGGAACGAGGCCATCACCTCGATCCGCCGCCCCGCCCAGCCGAGGGCGTTCAGGTGACGCCCCGCCGCCTCGACGTCGGAGGTCACGACGCGGCCGTCGGCGAACACCACCGTCGCCGGGCCGCGCCGCAGGACGGGCACCGCGGGCAGCTCGCGGGCCAGGGTGTGGACCTTCTCCGGCGACGCCAGCACCACCAGCGAGACGGCCCCGCCTCCGCCGCCCGAGGCCGGGGCCTCGCACTGCGGGCCGGCCAGGGCGCCCGCCGGCCCGAAGGCCAGGAGCGTGGCCAGGATGGCCCCGTGGACGACCGTGGTGCGGTGCATGGGCTCCGGATCGGGTCGCCCGCGCGGCCGCTTGAGGCCGGGTGTGAGAGGTCTCACACCACCGGGCGCCTCCGGGCGGAACGTCGTTCCCGGGGATCGAACGCCACGGGGGAAACCCTGACGACGACCCGGACCCGGGCGTCTGGAGAACCCGATGACCCTCTCGATCCGATCCTTCCGCGCCGCCCTCGGGAACCTGCTTCACCGGCTGGGGATGGCGTTGATGCTGACTCCGATCCTGCCGACCCTGCTGGTCGTACCCGCCGCGGCCGATCCGGCCGACGACGTGCTGCCCAAGCAGGTGGTGATCCGCGAGGTCTACGCCACCAGCAATACCGGCGCGGTCCCGGTGAGCTTCCCGGTGGACGTGATCCTCCAGACGATCACCGTGGCGCCGGGCTCGATCGACACGGACCCCAATCTCCACAACTGCAGCGCCACGGTACGCTGGCCCTACGAGCGCAAGAGCGGCGCCGAAGCGATCCACCCCGGCAGCAACGGTCACATCGTGATCGATCACAGCTGGGGCGGCGCGAACCAGATCTCGCTCAACTACAGCTTCCCCTACGAGCTGGTGCTGCCCAAGGGCACGGTCCTCGAGGCCAGCGTCGGCCGGGTGGGCACCTCGGGCTTCTGCGACGGGGTGATCGTCTTCACGGGCACCCTCCACTAGCAGGAGGGCCTACACTCGGCGCGATCCCCCGAGGAGGATGCCCCATGGCCAGCGCCGCGATCCGCTCCGAAGACGCCACGACCGAGGAGCTGCGCGCGAAGCGCAAGCGCGCCGTCGCTCTCGGCTACCGGATCCTCGCCGCTCAACGCTGGGGCGATCTCGGCGACGGGCACATCTCCGCGCGCGATCCCGAGCGCACGGACTGCTTCTGGATGCTGCGCTACGGCGTCTCCTACCACGCGGCGACGGTGGCCGATCTCGTCCTCGTGGACGCGGACGGCAAGCTGGCCGAGGGAGAGGGCGTGATCAACAGGGCCGCCTACTACATCCACCACCCGATCCTGATGGCCCGCCCGGACGCCGTGAGCGCGACCCACGTGCACACGGGCTGGGGCACGCCCTTCTCGGCCGAGGTGCGCCCGATCCTCCCGATCAGCCAGGAGTCGTGCATCTTCTTCGAGGACCATGCGATCTTCGACGACGAGGAGGTGCAGGTGCAGAGCACCGAGGGTGGCCGCCGCATCGCCCAGGCCCTGGGCGACACCCGCGCCATCATCCTCCGCAACCACGGTCTCCTCACCGTCGGCCCCAACGTCGAGGAGGCCGTCGGCAGCTTCGTGCACATGGAGCGCGTCGCCGAGGTCCACATGAAGGCCCGCGACGCCAGACCCATCTCCGACGAAGCGGCCCGCTTCGCCCAGGCCGACCTGGTGAGCCACGGCGCCGGCAAGGTGGCCTTCTGGGCACTGGTGGCCCGCCACATCGGGGATGCCTCGGTCGTCGACTAGGACCCGATCCCCGGAGGGCGCCACTTCGTCTACCGATCTTCGTTGACCCGAGCTCCGGGCGCGGGGCAGAATGGGACCGGGGGAGGAGAACGCCCCATATGACGCTTCTGGTTCGTGCCCTGATCCTGTCCGTCGTCTTCCTGTTCGCGTCGGGTCCGGCATCGGGCCTGGTCATCTCCCTGGCCGCCTCCATCGACGGGGCCCAGGCCAATGGAGGTGCGGGGACCGGCTCTTCCGCGACCGGAAGCGCCTCGCTCACCTTCGACGACCAGACGAACGAGCTGACCTGGAGCGGCTCCTACTCGGGCCTCGGCTCGGACTTCCTGGTCGCCCACTTCCACGGTCCGGCGGCGCCCGGCGTGAACGCCGGCGTCGCGTTGGGCATCTCGGTCGTCGGCAACACCTCGGGAACCTTCGACGGCAGCTCCACCCTGAGCGCCGGCCAGGCCGCCGACCTGCTGGCGGGCCTCTGGTACATCAACATCCACAGCACCACGTTCACCGGCGGTGAGATCCGCGGTCAGGTGCTGGTGGCGCCGGAGCCCGCGTTGGGGCTGGTGCTGGGCGTCGCGGCCCTGGCCGTCGTCCGGCGTCGGCGCCGCTGAGCTCGGGCCTAGCGCCGCACCTCGAACCCGGCCGCTCGCCCGTCCCAGGTCTGGGGCGTCACGCCTCGCTCGCGCAGCTTGAACTTCTGCACGCGCCCCGTCGGGGTCTGGGGCAGGGCGTCGAGCAGCTCGATGTAGCGGGGCACGAAGAAGTAGGGGGCGTTGTCGTTGACGAAACGCGCCAGCTCCTCGGGCGTCGCGCTCTCGCCGGGCTTGAGCACGGCGCAGACCTTGAGCTCGGCCTCGGATTCGAGCTCTTCGGCGACGACACCGTGGGCGGCGCACTGAGCCACGGCGGGATGGGAGCCGAAGGCATGCTCGACCGCGAAGGACGAGATGTTGCGGCCCTTGAAGCGGATGAAGTCCTGCTTGCGGTCGACGAAGAAGAGCTCGCCGTTCTCGTCGCGGCGGCCGAGGTCGCCGGTGTGGTACCAGAGGTTCCGCCACGCGCGCACCGTCGCGGCCTCGTCGTGGAAGTAGCCGTTGAAGATGGCGAAGGGGACGAGCGGCCGGACGCAGAACTCGCCGACCTCGTCCACGCCCACCTCGACGTCCTCGTCGTCGAGGATGCGCACCTCGATTCCGTCCGCCGGCTCGCCCAGGGAGTTCGGCGCGTACTCCTTGCCCGGGTAGCGCGTCACCAGGGACATCACCTCGCTCTGGCCGTAGCCCTGGGGGATGTCCTCGATGCCGAAGCGCTGCTTGAAGCGCGGGATCAGGTCGGCGGGCATCGGGATCATGCTCGCCACTCGGACCGGGTTGTCGGCGTCGTCGTCACGCTCCGGGGCGTTCCAGAGGAACATGTGCATGGCGCCCAGGGTGAAGACCATGGTGGCGCCGTAGTGGCGCGTGCGGTCCCAGAAGTCGCTCGCCGAGAAGCGGGGGTCGATTGCGCAGGGCACGCCGAAGACCAGCGCCCGGTACACGTTCGCGACCCAGGCGGCCGACTGGTACATGGGCAGGCAGTTGTAGAGGACGTCGCCCTCACGCAGGCCCGAGGTCTCGCCCCCGTCGATGGCGGCGCGGATCCAGACGTTGTGGCTCTGCATCACGCCCTTGGAGCGACCGGTCGTCCCCGAGGTCCAGAGGATCGCGGCCGTCTGTCCGTAGTGGAGCGCCGCGTCGTCGGGCTCGGGGCCGGGCTCGGCGACCAGCTCCTCGATCGAGATCGCGGGCGCCCCCGGCTCCCCTTCGGGCGTGCCGCGGATCACCAGGTGCTCGAAGGGGAGGGCGCCCAGCTCGGCGAGTCGCGGGATCAGCGCAGCGTCCACGACGAGCACCCGGGCGCGGCTGTCCACGAGAGCGTCGAGGAGCCAGGTCCCCTTGTAGTCGGTGTTGATCGGCACCCAGATGGCGCCGAGCTTGTTCAGCCCGAGCGTGGTCCAGACCCAGTCCGGACAGGTCTCCATCAGGAACGCCACCGTGTCACCGGGCTCGACGTCGAGCTCGGTGAAGCCGGCCGCCGCCGCGTTGGCGAGCTCGTTCACGCGGGCATAGGACCAGCGCTCGTCGTCCGCGAGCAGGAAGTCGGCATCGGGGATCGCCTCGGCCTGCCGTCGCAGGCAGCGGCCGAGCAGTCGTTCGCCGGTGTCGTCGAGATCCAGCCGGTTCATTCCGCCTCTCGGAAGCACCCGGAGCCTACAAGAATGGCAGCCTACATCATGGGCAGAGCGAAGCCGTCCTCGATGGGCTTCTTGCCCTCGAAGAAGGGGCCGAGCACCTTCTGCAGCTCGTCGACGTTCCACGGCTGCTCGTTCTCGTGGTCGAGCGCCGCGGTCGGCGCCGCGAAGACGCGGATGTGCTTGCCCCAGAGCTGGATCAGCTGGCCCGAGACGTTCGCCGCATGGGGAGACGCCACCCAGACCGCCAGCGGCCCGATGTGCTCCGGCGCGAAGGCGTCGAAGGAGCCGTCCTCGGGCTCGGCGAAGATCGAGGCCCAGGGGCCCGACATGGTCATCCGGGTGCGGGCGCGCGGCAGGATCACGTTGGCGGTCGCCCCGAAGCGCTGGCACTCGCGGGCCGCCGAGAGGGTGAGGTGCGCGATGGCGGCCTTCGCGGCCGCGTAGTTCGGCTGGCCCAGGTTGCCCATCATGAACGAATCCGAGGCCGTGCTGATCAGCCGCCCATAGAGCGGCTCGCCTCCTTCGGCCTTCGACTTCTCGCGCCAGTAGTCCATGGTGTGCTTGATCATCGCGAAGTGGCCCTTCACGTGGACGCGCATCACCGAGTCGAACTGGTCCTCGGTCATCTTCACGATCATGCCGTCGCGCTGGATGCCCGCGTTGTTCAGCACGATGTTGAGATCGCCGAACTGGTCGACCGCCTGGCGCACGATGCGGCGGGCGTCCTCCCAGTCGGAGACGTCGCCGAAGGCCGCGGCGGCCTTGCCCCCGGCGGCCTCGATCTCGCGTACGACGTCGTTGGCGGGCGCTTCGTCGCTGCCCTCCCCATCGAGTCCCGAGCCGAGATCGTTCACGATCACCGAGGCGCCCGCCTCGGCGAGGGCCAGCGCCTCGATGCGTCCGAGCCCGAGCCCGGCGCCCGTGACCAGCGCGACCTTGCCGTCGAGGATTCCCATCTCCGATTCTCCTACAGCCGCTCGATGAGCGTGGCGGTGCCGACGGCCGAGCCGCAGCACATGGTGATGAGGGCGCGACTCCCGCCGGTGCGCTCGAGCTCGTGGAGCGCCGAGACGATCAGCCGCGAGCCGGTGGCGCCCACGGGGTGGCCGAGAGCGATGGCCCCGCCGTTCGGGTTCACCTTCTCCGGGTCGATGGCCGGAAAGGCCTTGAGCCACGACAGCACGACGGCAGCGAAGGCCTCGTTGCACTCGAACACGTCGACCGTTCCGAGGTCGAGGCCGTGCTTCTCGATCATGCGCCGGGTGGCGTCGATCGGGCCCTCGAGCAGCATCTCGGGGTCGCAGCCCACCACCACGTCGTGGACGATGCGGGCACGAGGCGTGAGGCCCGCGGCCCTGGCCTTCTCCTCGCTCATGTAGAGGACGCCGGCGGCGCCATCCGACACCTGGGACGAGTTCCCGGCCGTGTGGATGCCGCCCTCCTGCACCGGCCGGAGCTGGGCCAGCCCCTCGAGAGTGGTGTCGCGGATGCCCTGGTCCTGCTCCACCAGCCGCGTCTCGCCGCTCGGCTGCATGTCGTCTCCCAGCACCGGCGCGTCGATGGGCAGGATCTCGCGCTTGAAGTGGCCCGCGTCCGTGGCGGCGCGGGCCTTCTGCTGGGAGGAGAGGGCGAAGGCGTCCGCGTCCTCGCGGGAGATGCCGCGGGTGCGCGCGATCTTCTCGACCGCCTCGAACTGGGACATGGGCTCGTTCCAGGGGAACTCCGGCGGGAGGAAGAAGCCCGGGCCGTTGATCACGTTGGCGCCCAGGCCGACGTGGCTCATCAGCTCGATGCCGCAGGCGAGCGAGCAGTCGACGGAGCCGCCCTTCACCATGGCGTTGGCCACGTTGTTGGCCTGCTGGCCCGAGCCGCACTGGACGTCGAGGGTGGTGCCGGCCGTGGAGTAGTCGTCCTTCGAGACGCCGAGCCAGGCGTGGCGCGCGATGTTGTTCGACTGCTCGCCGGCCTGGGTCACGCAGCCGCCGAAGATCTGCTCGACCTCCTTGGGCTCGATGCCGGCCTTCTCGACCAGCCCCATCTGCAGGCGGCCGAGCAGCTGGGCGGCGTGGAAGCCCGAGAGGTCGCCCTTGCCGAGCTTGCCTCGGGCGATGGGGGTGCGCAGCGCTTCGACGATGACGGATCCGGACAAGGGCGTTCTCCTGCTGTGGCCTGTTGCGTTGGCGCGACCGGGCTAGGCCTTCCCGAGGATCATGGCGCCGGTCGGAACGCCGACGCCGCTCGAGACCAGCACGTGGTCGCATTTCTCGGGTTGGTTCACGGACGTGCCGCGGATCAGCCGCACGCCCTCGGCGATGCCGTTCACGCCGTGGATGTAGGACTCCGAGAGGAGCCCGCCGTGGGTGTTGTTGGGGAGCCGGCCGCCCACCTCGAGGTTGCCGTCCTTCACGAAGTCGCCGCCCTCGCCTTTCTTGCAGAAGCCGAAGGCCTCCGTCTGCATCACGACCTCGGGCGTGAAGGCGTCGTAGAGGATGGCGGCATCGACGTCGTCGGGGCCGAGCCCGCTCTGCTCGTAGACGATCTTCCCGGCCAGCTCCATCTCCGGGAGCCAGCCCATGTCGTCGCGGTAGAAGCTCGTCATCTGCTCCTGGCCGTCGAACGACGCCTGGGAGACGCCACGCACGAGGGCCGCGGGGTGCTTCGCGTCCTTCGCCCGCTCCGCCGACGTCACGACGATCGCGCAGCCGCCGTCCGTCTCCTGGCAGCAGTCGAACAGACGCAGCGGCTCGCAGATCCACTTCGACGCGTAGTAGTCCTCGAAGCTCATGGGCTTGCCGAAGAACGCGGCCTCCGGGTTGTTCACCGCGTGCTTGCGCGTCGAGACGGCGACGTGGGCGAAGGCCTCGGGGCCTGTGCCCGTGTCGTGCATGTAGCGCGTGGCCTGCAGCGCGATCCACGAGGCCGGGGTGAGGAGGCCGTAGGGCATGTACCAGGACCAGTGGATCAGGTCGCTGGTGATCACGTTGCCCGAGACGCCCTGGCCCATGCGCTGGCCCGAGCGACCGTTGAGCGCCCGGTACACCACGACGTTCTGGGCGACGCCCGTCGCCACCGCCATGGCCGCCTGGTGGATCAGGGGCACCGCGGCGCCGCCGCCGTAGGCGACCCGGGAGAGCAGCGAGAGGTCGCCGAGGCCGACGGCGCGGGCGACCTCGACCTCGTCGCTCGAGTCCATCAGGAAGGTGACGAGGCCGTCCACCTCCTCGGGCTCGAGGCCGGCGTCGTCGATGGCGTTGCGTACGGCCTCGCAAGCCAGCGCGAGCTCGGAGACGCCCGAGTTCTTCGAGTACTTCGTCTGACCGATCCCGATGATCGCGGCTTCGTCCTTGAGCGTGGTGGGCATGGCTTCTCGGGCTCAGGCGGGGAGTGCGACGCGCACCCGGGACGTGACGTGGTTGCCCCAGGCGTTGCTGCCGGTCACCTCGACCTCGACCTCTCCGGCTTCGGCCTCGGTGACCTTGCCGCGCAGCTTCAGCGTGTCGCCGGGGAGCATCGGGCCGCCGAGTCGCGACTTCACGCCGCGGACGATGGCGTCGGGGCCCGCCCAGTCGGTCACGAAGCGGCTCACGTAGCCGTTCGTCGTCAGGATGTTCATGAAGACGTCGGGCAGGCCGTTCTCGACGGCGGCCGCCCGGTCGTGATGCACGGGCGTGAAGTCGCGCGAGGCGAGAGCGCCCCCAACGACGATCGTCGCGGTGATCGGTACGTCGAGGGCCGGAAGCTCCTGGCCGACCTCGACGGCGGAGAACGAGAGCGAAGCCATCAGAGCGAGACCTCCGCCTCGATGCCGTCGCGGACGGGCCCGGCGTGGGCCATGTCGGCGCCGAGTCCGGCCAGGGTCTCGGTCGCGCCGCCCTGGCACAGCTCGAGGGCCTTGCTCCAGCGGAAATGGCGCTGGATCGGGTAGTCGATGTCGCTTCCGAGCCCGCCGTGCAGGTGGACGCAGGCGCGCGCGATGCGGGAGCCGCCGTCCGCCGCCCAGAACTTGGCGACCCGTGCCTCGCGCTCGGCGGGCAGGCCCTGATCGAGCCGATAGACGGCATGCCAGAGCGTCCAGCGCATCGCTTCGAGGTCGATCCAGGCGTCGGCCAGGCGGTGCTGCACCGCCTGGAAGCTCCCGATGGGCACGCCGAACTGCTCGCGCTCGCGGGTGTAGTCGGCGGTGATGGCGATCGCGCGATCGGAGACGCCCACCTGCAGGGCGGCCAGCCCGACGCGGCTGCGGGCGGCGAGCCAGCGCAGCTGGGCCGTGCCGTCGCCCGGGAGGCGCGCGTCCTCTCCCACGCGCACGCCCTCGAGCACGAGTCGCCCGAGCGGCTCGCCGGTCGAGAGGGCGCCGGTCTCGACGGACGCCCCTTCGGTGCGGGGATCCACCGCGAAGATCGCGGTGCCTTCGGCGGTGCGCGCCGGAATCAGGGCGAGACGTGCGAGGGTCAGGCCGGGGACGTCCCGCTTTACCCCATCGAGGACGAAGCCGCCGCCGTCGGCGCGAGCCGTGGTCGCCGGGGCATCCAGATGCGACGAGCCCGCGTCGTCGAGCGCCGCGGTCGCGACCAGCTCTCCCGACGCGATCGACGGCAGCCAGCGCGCCTGCTGTGCCTCGGTGCCGAAGCGGCCGATGGGGAGGGCACCCAGCACGAGGCTCGGGAGCCAGGGCCCGGGTGCCACCACGCGCCCGATCTCCTCGAGCAGGACGCAGAGCTCCGACAGACCCATGCCCATGCCGCCATGGGTCTCTGCGATGGCGATGCCGAGCAGGTTGGCCTCGGCCAGCTGCTTCCACAGCGCCTCGTCGCGCCACTCGGGGGTCGCCTCGGCCGCCTTCACGCGCTCGATGGGCGCCTCGGCCTCGAGGATCTCCCGCGCCAGCTGCCGGATCGTCTCCTGCTCTTCGCTGAATCCGAAGTCCATTTCTCTGCTCAGCCGCTCTTCGCTCAGCCGCTACTTCGCGGGCCGGAACAAGGGCAGCTTGAAGCCGTCCTCGTCCTCGTGGATGAAGGCCTCGAGGGCCATGCCGATCTCGAGATCCTTCGGGTCGCAGTCGACCACGTTGGACACGATGCGGCAGCCCTCTTCCAGGTCGACGAGCGCCGCCAGGATCGGGAACTCGTAGCCCGGGAACTGCGGGTAGTGGATCACCGTGTAGGTGTGGAGCGTCCCGCGGCCGCTGATGGCCTGGCCCGTCCACTCCATCGAGCGACACTTCGCGCACATCGGCCGCGGCGGGTGGCGCAGCTCGCCGCAGCTCGCGCACTTCTGGATCTCGATCCGGCCCTCGTCCAGGGTCTGCCACCACCAGGCGTTGTCGTGGCCCATGGGCGGCTTGATCCGGGCGGGGGTGTAGACCTCGGGCTCGCCTCCCTGGCTCGCCGCAGGCGGCGGCGCGTCCTTGGGGATGAACTTCAGGCAGCGGAAGGTCTCCCAGCCGACCTCCTCTCCGTCCTGGTCGGTGTAGACGGTGCGCGTGGTGATGAAGTACCCGACGCCCGCCCCCGTGGCCTTCTCCTCGGAGATCGAGTCGATGAAGATCTCCGCCGTGATGAGGTCGCCCGGGCGCAGGTAGCGGGTGAAGCTCTGCTCGGTGTCGGTGCCGAGGACGCCCGTGTAGCCTGCGTCGGTCAGGATCTTGTGCAGGCGATGCTGCTCGTTGCGCGGGACGTCGTAGCCCTCGTGCATGCTCCAGCCGTCCATCGTCCAGGCCTGGAGCATCAGCGGCGGAGCCACCAGGCCTCCGTGGACGCTCTTCTCGGCGGCCTCGGCGTCGGTGTAGACGGGGTTCTCGTCGCCGGTCGCCTCGCACCACTGGTGCACCATCGGAAGGTTCACCGGGTCGCGCGCCTCGATCGGCGGGCCGATGGGCTTGCCGACGAAGGCGTGGATCGTCTCCTCGAGCTCCTTCTTCTGCTCTGCGCTCAGCAAACGATGAGCTCCTTCTCCTGCTCTGCGCTCAGCAAACGATGAGCTCCTTTTTCTGCTCCGCGCTCAGCAAACCCGGGCTCCCGTGCCTAACGCCGGGCGCGGGGCATGCGCAGGCCCGCCGCGGCGATGATGTCGCGCATGACCTCGTTCACCCCGCCCCCGAAGGTGGTGACCATGGCCATGCGATGGGCGCTCTCGAGCAGTCCGTCGAAGAGCGCCTGGGGCTGGCCCCGACGCACGAGGCCCGCCTGACGCGTGATCTCGAGCAGCTCGCGGTAGCACTCGATCACCGCCTCGGTGCCGAACACCTTCACCGCCGACGACTCGGCCATCCCCGGCGCGCCCTGATCCATCATCCAGGCGCTGCGCCAGTTCATGAGCTTCAGCGCCTCGAGGCGCGCGTAGGCCTTGGCGAGCGCCTGCTGCACCCACGGCTCGTCGATCACGCGCCCGCCGCCCGGGCGATCGGTCTCGCCGGCGAAGGCCCACACCTCCTCGAGCAGCCGATCGAGGGAGGCGGGCATCGCGAGGGTGATGCGCTCGAGGTTGAGCTGCCCGGTGATGAGCCCCCAGCCGCCGTTCTCGGGGCCTATGGTGTTGCTCACCGGGACGCGGATGTCCTCGTAGAAGGTGGCGTAGGTGACCTCGCCGCCGATCGTGTCGATGGGCGTGCACGAGTAGCCCGGGTCGCTCGTCGGCACGAGGATGATCGAGATGCCCTTGTGCTTGGGCGCGTCGGGATCGGTGCGGCAGGCGAGCCAGACGTAGTCCGCGTCGCCGGCGTGGGTCGTGTAGACCTTCTGCCCGTTGATCACCCACTCGTCGCCGTCGCGGACGGCGCGGGTCGAGAGCGATGCGAGGTCGGTGCCCGCGGAGGGCTCCGTGTAGCCGATCGAGATGAGCAGCTCGCCGTTCCGGATCTTCGGCAGGAAGAGCTCGCGCTGCTCCTCGGTGCCCCACTGCATGAGCGTCGGGCCCACGGTGTTCACCGTGATGATCGGAAGCGGCGCGCGGGCCCGGTACGTCTCGTCCCAGAAGATGAACTGCTCGAGGTGGCTCTTCCCCTGGCCGCCGTACTCCTCGGGCCAGCCCAGCACGAGCCAGCCGTCGCGGCCCATCTGGCCCATGGCCTCGCGGAACGCCGGGCCGCCGAGCTGGTCCCACTCGTCGTCCAGGCGCTTTCGCAGGTCGCCCTTCGAGAAGAGGTCGCGGTAGTACTGCCGCAGCTCGGTCCGCAGGGCCTGCTGGGCGGGGGTGAACTCGATGTGCAACGGGGGCTTCCGGGACTCGCCGCGTCCGGCGCCGCGAGACGACGAACACGAAATTGAAACACGTTCTAATTCGGCCCCGGATTATGCCCCCCGAACCTTCGCTCGTCCAGTCTCCCGGCGGCTCAGCAGCACCTCGGTCATCCGGTCGCCGGGCAGAGGCCGGCCGAAGTGCCAGCCCTGGCCGATCTCGCACTTGAGATTGCGGAGGATCTCGGCCTGGGCCTCGGTCTCCACGCCTTCGGCCACCACCATGCGCCCGAGCCCGTGGGCCATGCGGATCATGGCGTCGACCAGGTGCCGGTCCTGCTCGTCGTCGACGATGTCCGCGACGAACGTGCGGTCGATCTTGAGGACGCTGAAGGGCAGGGTGCGGAGCTGCCCGAGCGAGGAGTAGCCCGTCCCGAAGTCGTCGAGGATCAGCGTGAAGCCCGCCTCGCGCAGGGCGCGGATGCGGCCCAGCATCACGCGGGACTGGTCGGTCATCGCGGACTCGGTGATCTCGAGGTTGATCTGGTGGCGCTGGATCCCCGAGCCGTCGACGATGGCCTGGATGCGGTCGACGAAGTCGGCGCTCGCGAGCTGCCGCGGAGAGACGTTGACCGAGACCACCAGGTCGCGAAGGCCCTCGGCCTCCCAGCGCCGCAGCTGGCTGCAGACGTCGGCGGCCACGCGCTCGCCGAGCGGGCCGATCAGGCCGGTCTCCTCGGCGAGGGGCACGAAGTCGGCCGGGGAGATCGGGCCCATGCGCTCGTGCTCCCAGCGGGCCAGCGCCTCGAAGCACACGAGGTCACCGGTCGAGAGCCCGATCTCGTGCTGGTAGACGACCTGGATGTTCCCGTCGCGGATGGCCGTGCGCAGCTCCTGCTCGAGCTCGAGGCGTGCGACGGACTGCAGCCGCCGCACGGGATCGAAGTGCTCGACTCGCGAGCGGCCCTTGGCCTTGGCCTGGCTCACCGCAGCGTTGGCGTCGCGCAGGAGCGCGTCGGGCTCGACCCGTCGGCGGGAGGGCGTGACGACGCCGATGCTGAGGGTGACGGTGAGCTTGCGGCGTCCGATGCGGAAGGCCGGGGCCATCACCGCGAGCATGCGCTCGCCGAGCGGCAGGAGCCCCTCCTCGTCGGTCGACACCGAGAGCACGGCGAACTCGTCGCCGCCGACCCGGGCCATCAGGTCGGTGGCGCGCACGACGCCCTGGATGCGGTCCGCCACCGCGACCAGCAGGCGGTCGCCGGCCGCGGGCCCCAGGGTGTCGTTCACCATCTGGAAGCCGTCGATGTTCGCCACCAGGATGCCGACCTGCCCGGGCTGGTCGGCCGCGTCGGTCAGGGCGCGACGCGTCTCTTCGAGGAACTTGCGCCGGTTGGGAAGCCCGGTGAGCTCGTCGGTGTTGGCGATCTCCTCGAGCTCCGCCTCCTGGATGGTCTGGCGCGAGAGGTCGTGGGAGACGCAGACTACCAGCGCTTCGACGCCATCGGCGTCCGTCCCTCCGTTGAGCTGCGTCATCATGGGCACGAGCGCGCCGTCGTGGCGTTCGCGCTGGATCTCGCCCTGCCAGCTCCCGTGCTCGGCCAGGGCCGCGCGCGCCTGGCGCATCAGTCCCCGGGATGCCGGGGCCACCAGCTCGTCGGGGGCGACCTCGCAGAGGGCCGCTCCCCCTTCGCCGAGCCCGTGGAAGCGGCGGGCAGCGCGATTGGCGAACGTGAGCCGCCCGTCCTCCTCGATGAGCACGAGGTCCGGGCTCTCCTCGAGCACGTGCACGAGCCGGTCGCGGGCCTGCTCGGCCTCCGCCGCGCGTCGCTCGGCGGCGCGCCGGGCCTCCTCTTCGACGGCGATCCGGTTCTCCAGCCGCTTGCGCTCGTTCTTCCCGAGCTCGGGCTCGTCGCTCACGCGTCGCTCCCGCCGTCCCGGGGGATCCGCAGGGTGTAGAGGGTGTTCCGGGTGGCCACCTCGAGCGTCTCGTCGTCGGGCGCCTTCACCGAGACCAGGCGGCTGGTCCCGATCACGCCCGCGTCGGTGGAGAGCTGCATCGAGTCGCCGGGCGTGGGGGTGCCGAGCAGGACGGCGATGCCGAGGTCGCGGCTCTCCCCCTCGCGCTCGACGCACACCCAGACGCGCGCACCGTTCTCGAAGCCTCCGCTCTCGCCGTCGGGCTCCGGGTCGAGGTGGACCACCGAGGTCGCTTCCGGATCGTGACCGGCGTCGCTCGCGAGGGACTCGTCGAGCGCGTCGAGGAACGAGATGGTGCCTTCGGAGGACGGGGCGCCCGAGACGCGGCGAAGCTCGTACTCGCTGTTCTCGGTGGTGACCCGCACGCGATCCGAGTCGGGCGCGCTGAGATCGGAGATGGCGCTCAGGGTGAACGCGCGGTCCTCGGCCAGGCGGATGCGCACGCGCTTCCCCACGCGAAGCGGGTCCAGCAGCCGTCCGATGCCGAGAGCACGGGCCATGGCCCGGCCCGGGCCGGGCAGGCGCGAGATGGAGACGGCCGTCCCCGCCGGCCAGTCTCCCATGGGGAGGTCGGTTTCGTTCACGTCGCGTGATCCCGCAGACGTCTTCGGTCCGACCGGCAACGCGGGTCAGGGTGGATGGGCCGAGGTCCGCCGGGTGGAAAGGCGGATTCCTCGCCGCTTCGTGGCATACTGTGAGGTGCTTTGGTGGGGGCTGCCGTGAGTCGTGTGCATGAGGGGCATGAGGGGCATGAGGAGTTGCGTCAGGGGCGTGAGCGTCTTGCCGAGGGAGCGGGCATCCAGCGACGCCTCCTGACGGCGCTGCTGTGCGGGGTCGTCCTCTCGCTTGGCGTGGAGGCCGCCGCCCAGGTCGTCGTCCCGATTCCCGACCCGGGTCTCGAAGCGGCCCTGCGCAGCGCCCTCGGGAAGCCGAGCGGAGACCTGCTGGACACCGAGATCGCGTCGCTCACGTCCCTCGACGCCGAGGCCCAGGGGATCGTCGATCTCACCGGCCTCGAGCACGCGACCGGCCTCGTCGATCTCGAGCTCTTCTTCAACCAGGTGGTCGACCTCGCCCCGCTCGCATCCCTCACTGCGCTCCAGAACCTCGACCTCGGCAGCAACGCCATCGTCGATCTCGGCCCCCTCTCCGGCCTGACCAACGTGAGCGTGCTGCTCCTCGACGGAAACCCGCTCGGCTCTCTCGCGCCGCTCGCGGGCATGACGTCCCTCCAGGACCTCAACCTGTCCGACGCCGGCCTGACCGACCTCTCCACGTTGACCGGGCCGCCCTCGCTGGCCTCGCTCAGTCTCGACCGCAACGCGATCGTGAACGTCTCGCCGCTCGCCGGCTTCTCGAACCTCCAGTTCCTCTTCCTGTCGAGCAATGCCATCGCCGACGCGAGCCCGCTCGCGACGCTCGTCGGGCTCCTCGAGCTCGACCTCTTCGGAAATCAGCTGACGAGCGCGGCGGGCGTGGGAGCCTTCCCGTTCCTGCAGTCCCTCTCCCTCGGCGCGAACCCGCTGACGGACCTCTCGCAGCTCTCCGGGCTGCTGAGCCTCTCGTTCCTGGACCTGTCCTCGGCCAGCCTCGCCGATCTCTCGACCCTCTCGGCGCCGCCGAATCTCGTGTTCCTCGACCTGTTCGACAACCAGCTCACCGACATCCAGCCCCTCGCGAGTCTCACCGCGTTGCAGGGGATCTCGCTGGCGTTCAACTCCGTCACCGACGTGTCGCCCCTGGCCTCCCTCTCGGCGCTCCAGTTCCTCGACCTGGGCTTCAACCCGGTGACCGACCCGTCGCCCCTGGCCGCGCTCACCGCGCTCACCGAGCTGATCCTCGAGTCCAACCAGATCACCAGCGTCGCTGCGCTGGACGCGCAGACGGCGCTCCTCTTCCTCGATCTCTCCGGCAACCCGCTCGTGGACTTCGACTTCCGCGCGTTCACGAGCCTCGAGCAGTTCTTCCTGCTCAACGCGGGCCTCGCGAGCGCGGCCGCGCTGCAGCTCCCGGCCTCGGTCGTCGCCCTCGACCTCTCCCTGAACGACGTCGTGGACCCCTCGCCGCTGACGAGCCAGGTGGGGCTCCAGAGCCTGTCCCTGCGGGCGAATCAGGTGGCGGACGCGAGTGCGCTGTCCGTGCTCCCCTTGACCGACCTCGACCTGTCCCAGAATCCGATCGTCTCCGCGGCCGGCGTGCCCCTGCCTCCGACCCTGCTCGACCTGCGCCTGAGCGACGACCCGATCCAGGGAAGCCTCGATCTCTCGTCCCTGATCGCGCTCGAGAGTCTCCAGGCCGCGAGGACGGGCCTCACGCCGGCCGAGCTCTCGCTTCCCGCCTCCCTCCAGGTGCTCGATCTGTCCTCGAACCAGGTCGTCGATCTCGCGCCGCTCGCCTCGCTCTCCCAGCTCCGCAGCCTCGTCCTCCTCGGGAACGGGGTGACCGACCTCTCGCCCCTCGCCTCGTTGACCCAGCTCGACGATCTCAACCTGACCAACAACCAGGTCGTCTCGATCACTCCGCTCGTCGCGAACTTCGGGGCCTCGGGCGGCTTCCTCGATCTGGTCGGGAACCCGCTCTCGTGCACCTCGGAGCTCCTCGAGATCCCGGTGCTCGAGGAGCGCCTCGTGTTCGTCGACTTCGTCCCGAACCCGCTCTGCTCGAGCGACCAGGACGGTGACGGGGTCGTGGACACCCTCGACAACTGCGTGCTCGTCCCCAATGCCGATCAGGCCGACGCGAACGCCGGTGAGGACGACGACACGTCGCTCCCCGGGATCCAGCACTACGGCGATCGCTGCGACGCGGATCTCGACGAGGACGGCCTGGTGACGCCGTCCGACTTCTTTGCCGGGTTGCGGCCCTGCCTCGGCGAGAGTGTGGCCGCGACGCCGGCCTGCGCCGAGGCGGACTTCAACGGCGACGGCCTCGTCGCTCCCGGCGACTTCTTCGGCGTGTTCCGCCCCTCGCTGGGAGGGGCTCCCGGCCCCGGGGTGTCCATTCCCTAGCAGGCTGCTGAAGAACGTCGGACGGGAGGCTTCTTCAGCATCCTGCCAAGGGCTCTGCGGGTGCCACAAGACCCGCCCCCAGACCACAGTCCTCTGAGCCGGCCGCCCCCCGAGGCGCCGGAACGGAGGCCTCGCCGTGGATCCCCTGCAGAGCCGAATCCTGAGTGCTCTCGTGCCCCTGGGCCTCGCGCTTGCGTTCGCGTCGCCGCTCTCGGCGGTGCCGCTCACGCTGCAGGACGGCGGCGCCGTGCTCGAGGTGGATCCCGAGAGCCGCGAGGGGCTCGGCCCCTGGAGCGTGGACGGCATCGCCCACCTGCGTCAGCAGGGCTTCTGGGTGCGCGCGGGAGCGGACGCCTCCGAGTCCTCGCTCGCCGACCTCGACTTCAACGGGGCCACCCCGAGCGACGCCGACATGGACGGCGACGACGAGAGCCTGGTGGCCTCCTGGAGCGACCCGTCCGGCCGCTTCGACGTCTCCCTCGAGGTCGTGCTCTCCGGACTGCTGGGCTCACCGTCGCTCGGCTCCGAGAGCGACATCCTGCTCGAGGTGAGCGTCGAGAACACAAGCGGCGGCGCGCTCGACGTCACCCTCTTCCAGTACACCGACGTCGATCTCTTCGGGAGCTTCGTCGACGACGACGCGACCTTCGGCAGCAGCCTGCTGATCACGGACTCGAGCGGACTCGGCCGCTACGAGTCGAGCTTCGACGCCGCGCCGGACGCCGTCGAGGCCTCGCTCTTCGATGCGTTGCTCATGAGCCTGGAGGACGGCTCGGCCACTGCGCTCTCGGGGGCCCTCGCAGCCTCGGGCGACGTCACCACTGCCGTCGCCTACGCGGCCACCCTCGGCGCCGGCGAGAGCCTCGGCTTCGAGCAGCTGCAGAGTCTTCGCGTCGATCCGGTCTCGGCGCCCGAGCCGGCGGTGCTCCCACTCCTCGCGCTCGCCGCGCTCCCGCTGGCCGCGGCCCGAAGGCGCTAGTCGGCCCGCGCGAAAGGCTCGTCAGCCGGTCGATTGTGGATCGAAGAATGGGTCCCTTCGGCTCGACGCGACCGCTCCCACAAGAGAATCCCGGCTAGAACGCATACGTGAGCTGATGGGTCCGGCATCGCGCCAGCCGCCGGGTCGGAATCCGCGCTTCGTAGCAGCGAGCGAGCCATCCCCCGAGCTCCTGCCGCCACGGGAAACCGCGATCCCGAAGGATGTCGTTCACCCCCAGTCGTCGCTCCGTGATGCCGAGCATCACCGCCGGTGGGTCATCTCTCCGGTTCTCGGAGCGCGACTTCACGTAGTTGCGCCATACGACCCAGATCGCCGCCCGGTACAGCGCCCCCTGCCGCCGTTTCGAGAACGCGATCGTCTCCCGCTTGTGGTTCGCACCGCTGTGGCGAAGCAGCAGATCGGAGAGGTTGACCGGGAAGAGCGGGTTGCTCGGCGTGCGGCTCTCCTTCGAGGAGGTCGCCCGGTGGCGGATGCGCCGGCCCTTCAGCCGCTGGAAGGCGTCTGGATAAGCGGTGTGCTCGTCGGACTCGATCACCGCGTCCGAGCCTTCCGGCACGATCCGCGCCACCAGCTCCTCGATCGCCAGCCTCGTGGCCTGGGGGTGGGGGCGGCCGTGGGCCCTCTCGAGCCTCTCCCGCTTCTTCTTCTGGGCCGGCCGCATCGTGCCACTTCGGCGCAGCTCCGCGTCGTTGAAGCCGTAGACGTAGAGTGAACTGCCTACCAGGAGGTTGAGATCGAAGGGCCAGAACTGGCTGTTCTCGAAGGTCCGGAAGCCGTCGAGCACCAGGGTCTCTCCAGGGACTCTCGGCCGGAGGGCCTCGTGGAAGAGCAGGCAATGGCGGCCAAGGCGCTCGGTCTGGCGCTGGACGGTGGCGTGGCTGAGGCCGAACTCGCGGGCGATCTGGCGCAAGCCGGCGCAGCTGTTCAGGCGCCAGAAGAGGGGCTTCTGGAGGTCGGGGCGCTTTAGCCAGTAGGTGGGCGAGAAGGTCTGAGTACTGAAGTTCCGGCCACAGGAACGACAGTTGTACCGCTGCACGCGGCGGGGGCCTCGCAAGCGGGCGTAGAAGCCCTTCTTCTTGAAGCGCCAAGGGCCCGGAAGCGTGTGGGATTCACACGTGGGGTTGGGGCAGAAGGGCGGTTGCCAGTGGCGGCGAGGAGGCGGCACGCGCCTCGACTACGCAGGCTCCGTGCCAGGCCCATTCTTCGCGCCACAACTCAGCCGGTGAGTGCGGCCAGGATCTGGTCGGCCGCGCGATCCGCGATCTCGCGCATCTCGTCGTCGGTGCGGTCCTGGATCGGGTGCTCGACGAACACGGACGCGAGGTCCGCGCCGAGGGCCCGCTCCTGGCGTTCGCCGCCGTCCTGGAACTCCACCGTCGCGACGTAGACCGTGGGAAGGCCGCGTGCCTCGAGGTCTGCCATGTCGTGCACACTGCACGACGTGCAGCTGCCTCAATCGGCGAGGGCCTCGATGACGGCGTCGCAGCTCGTCGCGATCTCGTGGCGCAGGTCCACCGGCGCCGGCTTCGTGAAGGTCGGCTTCTTGAAGCGCAGCACGTCGGCGCCGGCGGCCTCGACGCGCTCCTGCAGGCGGTCCAGGAAGACGTCACCGCGCGCCTTCGAGATGTCGAGGAGGCCGACCTTGCGGCCCGAGAGGGCACCCAGTCGGGCGACGCGCTCGCGGATCGCCAGGCTCTGCTCGTTGGTCGGGTCGAGGAGGATGCGCTCGCTCACGGCACTAGCTTCCGATCTCGCGGCAGACGGGCAGGCTTCCGGTCTCTCCGGTCACCCAGCCGCCGATGATGCAGGAGAAGAGGCCGGCGCGCCCGCCGGCATGGACGATGTGCAGCCCGCCGGGCCGGAACTTCGGGAGCGTCGCGTCCTTCAGGCTCTCGGGCATGCCCTCGGCGATGCCGTCGGCGCCGCGGATCAGCTCGCTGCCCGGGATCTGGAGCAGCTCGTGCAAGCGGTCCTTCAGCTGCTGCTTCGACCAGCCCGCCTGCTGGAACACGCGGGCGTGCTCGGGCCCGATCACCAGCATGGCATCGAAGGCCAGCACGAGCTTCGGGTGGTGCACCGCGCGCAGGTTGACGGCGAGGGTGCGCGCCAGCGACTCGGGGTCGCGCGAGATCTGGTCGACGATGGTGCGCGGGCCCTCGCCGGCGAAGACGGTGAGCGCGCTCTTGCCCTCGTCGCCCCCGGTCTCGACACCGAAGTCCGCAGCCAGCGGCGTCCAGGGCGAGCCCTCCTCGTCCTCCGCGAAGCAGAAGCCGAGCTTGCCCGGGTTGCCGAAGGTGGCGCGGTCGACCTCGCCGGGGCGCCCGCCGCCGACGTTGCGGATCACGAGCTGCACGGCGCGTCCGATGGCCGCGTTCGCGCGGTTGCCCTGGCCCAGCGCGTTGATGCCGGAGTTCATCGACAGCGCCCGTCGGATCGGCCCGTTGACCACGATCACCGGGCCGACGCCCATGGTGGTGGCGAGCACGCCGTGCATGTTGAAGACGTCGTTGCTGACGGCCTCGAGGGCGGTCATCACGACCGGGAGGTGGTCCGGGCGGCAGCCCGCCATCACGGCATTGACGGCCACCTTCTCGACGCTGCACGGAACGAGGTCCGGCGGGACGTCGACCACGATCTCTTCGGGCGCGCGCTTCGTGCCCTCGAGCATGGCCATCACCCGGGCTTCGGTGGGTGGCACCACCGGCAGACCGTCGGTCCAGCCCCGGGCCTCCATCGCCTCGTGGGGATCCTCGAGCTCCGCGATCGGGACGCGCCGTGCCCGCAGCACGGAGCCGCCGTAGCGAACCTGGAGCTCCACCTCGCGGTCGGGGTCGACGGAGAGCGAGCCGCAGCCCGGCCGCCAGTCGGGCAGGTCCGGCCCGAGGCCGCTCACGCCGGTGAACGTCTCCCACTCGTCGCGCTGCCAGCCGACGATGCGCGAGGTCTCGCGGCCGTCCTCCACCCGCACGAGTGTCGGCACGGCCTCGACGTCGTGATGCCACGACATCGCGAGGGCGGTGTCGTCGGTGGGCTCGAGTCCGGGAGGAAAGCCCGGGTCGTCCTGGGTGAAGACGTGGAGCTCGCCCGCGCTCGCGAGCTGCTGCAGCACCGGCACGACGAGCTCGCAGGTGGGACAGTCGCGCTTGACGAAGGCGACGAGTCCGTCGGGAAGGGGCGGGGCGGCGGTCACGTTCGCAGGGTACCCCAACCCCCCGATTCTCAACCCGGTCGGCCGGCGTTCAC
Organism: Myxococcota bacterium; assembly: GCA_030065975.1. Lineage (GTDB taxonomy): Bacteria > Myxococcota_A > UBA9160 > UBA9160 > UBA6930 > JASJCN01. Next base: position 10,287 of record JASJCN010000022.1, on the reverse strand, counting down.
CCGCTCGGCGAAGCCGCCGGACAGGGGCCCGACGGCGCGAAGACCCGGAAGTGGAAGGCCGGCTCGATCCCGCGGTGCTCGGCCACCACCGTGAAGTGGGTCGCGTCCTCGAGCAAGGCGATCGCCGGGCGTCGCTCGCGGTTGTGCACCGGGTAGCCCGAGGCGATGCGCAGCGGCTGCCCCGCGTCTCGCGCCGTCCGGCAGATCGCGGCGATGTCGGCGACGCCGTCGAGGTAGCGGATCTCGGGATCGTAGACGCGGAGCGCGCTGGTCCCGAAGCCGAGCCCGGCGCGGATCGCCGCCGGAGCCAGGCTGTCGCGGGTGTCGCGGAGCGGTGCGTAGGGGCGCTCGAGGAGCAGCTGGATCTGCGGGGCGCAGACCGCGAGCCAGGCCGCGACCGCCGCGCCCGCGAGCGCGAGCCCCGTACCGTGCCCCCGAGCGCCCGACCAGCGGCGCGCGCACCTGGCGTGGAGCCGCTCGAGGCCGATCGCGGCCAGGACCACGACTGCAGGGAGCGCGTACATCAGGAAGCGCGGATAGAAGTGGCGCCCGGTCACCTGGGTGACGATCACCGCCAGGGGAGCGGCGGCGAGCCAGCCGAGCAACACGCTCCGCGCGCTCCGGTCGAAGCGACACACGGCGACGGCGCCGCCCGCGACCACCAGGGGGAGGACGACGAGCACCACCGCCTGAGCGAGCCGCGAGCTCTCGAGCAGCGCCGAGAGCGAGGGAAGTTCCGGGTCGCCGAGGCCGTCGGGCCAGAGCATCCCGGTGGCGAGCCCGGCCAGCACGGCCGGGAGTCTCGAGACGGCGTCTCCCACGTAGACGCCCCAGGTTCCGACGAGGGTGAGGTTCGGGGCGAAGACCTGCACCACCGCCATCACCGCCAGCACATGGGCCACGACCAGGCGGAACGCCTCCCCGCGACGCTCGCGGGCGCTTCCTTCGCTTCGCAACACGTGGAGCCCGGCGGCCGCTCCCAGGCCGGCCGTGACGAACGCCGCGTAGGACCAGGTCCAGACCAGCAGCACCTGGCTCACCACGTACGCCCCGAGATCGCGGTGGCGTCGGCTGCGCAGGAAGCGCGACATCGCGAGCACGCCGAGGACGGTGAAGGTCATCACGAAGCCGTAGGCACGCCCCTCGGTTCCGTAGCGGATGGCCCAGGGGTGGAGGGCCAGGAGGAGCGCCGCCAGGGGGCCGGCGCGGGCGAAACCGAGCTCGCGACACAGGAGCGCCACACCGAGCATGCAGAGAGCCGAGGCCAGGAGGGCGGGCAGGCGATAGGCGAGCTCCGAGAAGCGCTGCGGGGGGCCGTCGTGGGTGCTGCGCCAGACGCCGTTCGTGCTCCAGGCGGCCACGCTGTAGAGGGCGTGGTTGGTGGGCTTCTTGGCGTAGAAGAGCGCGCGCTCGAGCCCCCCGGGCTTGAACCGCTCGAGATCGTTCGCTGCCGTCGGGTCGCCGTCGGTCACTGCGAAGGAGCCGACGATCACCTGGCGGATGGTCCACGCCTCGTCCCACCAGAGGCTCTTCGTCGCGAGAGGGAGCCGCAGCCCCAGGCCCAAGAGGATGGCCAGCGCCACGAGGAGCGCGAAGAGCCGGCGCGACATCCCGGCCGGACGGCTCGCTCGTGGCGGTACGGGCCGTGTCCAGAGCGGCGCGCTGGCCACGCACAGGGCGCCGAGCCCGAGGTTCAGGGCGGCGGCCCACCACAGGCCGATCCAGACGTTCGCGCGGAGGGGGCGGCCGCGGTCCTCGGCGAAGAAGCCGGGTCCGCCTTCGACGCTCCATGGCGAGGGGGCCAGCACCAGGAAGGCGGCGAGGGCGAGCAGTCCGAGGCCACCCCACAGCCGCACCCGTCGCAGCGCCGCGTCCCCCGTCACGATCGCCGGCTCCCTCCCTTGGCTCTCGATCTTTCGCTCTCGATCTCAGGACCCGCCCAGACTATCGAAGGGGCTCGTGAGGGGCGCGTGTGCGGGTCGCTGGCCTGCGGGGCAAGTGCTAGCTTGCGCCCCCCCGAAGCCGCTCCTCAGCAGCGGGTCCTCAGCAGCGGGTGGAGGCTCCTTGGCGCGAGACGACCTGATCCAGACCACCGGTGCCGTGGACAAGATCCTCGGCGGAGGTCGCTACCAGATCACCCTGGATTCGGGCCAGACCGTCACCGCTCAGCTCTCCGGCCGGATGCGCCGCTTCCGCATCCGCGTGATCCCCGGGGACCGCGTGCAGGTCGGCCTGTCTCCCTACGACCCGACCCACGGCTTCATCACCTTCCGGCTGCGCGAGGGCGAGTCGACCCAGGGCAGCTAGGGCCCATGCCCGACGGCTGGCTCGGTCGCTGGTTGGGGTTCTGGCTCCCCACCCAGCTGCGGCTGGTCGCCCTTCGCGATCGCCTGGTGTTGCGTTGGCTCCAGTGGCGGCACCCGGGCCTCGAGATCCACCCGAGCGCGACCAACGCCCTGGCCGTTGCGCGCTTCCGTCTGGGCCCGGGCGCGCGCCTGGTGATCGGCCCCGGCGTCCTGGCGGATCGGCGCCCGGGGGGCGTGACCTTCTTCGTGGAGCCCGGGGCCGAGCTCCGGATCGAGGAGGGGGCCTGGCTGCGCACGGAGTCCGGGCCCATCCACCTGATGGTCTACGCCGGCGCGCACATGCGCCTCGGCCGGGAGAGCCTGCTGAACGGCTGCACCCTGAGCGCCCGGGAGCGGATCACCGTGGGCGAGAAGGGATGGATCGGCCCCGGCACCCGCATCTGGGACTCGGACCATCCGATCGACGACGACCACCAGGAGACGCGCGGCCCCGTCCACATCGGAGACTGCGCCTGGGTGGCCTCGGACGTGACGATCCTGCAGGGCGTCCGCATCGGCGATCACGCCGTGGTCGGCACCCGCTCGCTGGTGACGCGCGACGTTCCGGACCACACTCTCGCCTTCGGCATGCCGGCCAGGCCCCGCGGCAAGGTGGGCGATCGCAACCACCCGCGGTAGCCGGCACAAAGACAGGATCTCGAGCATGTCCCTACGCATCGCGTTCTTCGGCCAGGCGGCCTTCGGAAAGGACGTGCTCGTGCGTCTGATCGAGGCGGGCCACGAGATCGTCGGCGTGTACGCGCCGCCCGAGGGCAAGCGGCCCGATCCGCTGGCCGAGGAGGCCGCGTCGCGCGGGCTTCCGCTGATCCGTCCGCGCGCCATGCGCAAGAAGACCGGCGAGCCCCTCGCGAAGCGCGTGGAGGAGTATCGGGCCCTCGGCGCCGAGCTGAACGTGCTGGCCTTCGTGACGATGATCCTGCCGAGCGAGGTGGTCGATGCGCCCGAGCACGGCTCGCTCTGCTTCCACCCCTCGCTGCTGCCGAAGTTCCGGGGCGGCAACGCGCTCGCGTGGCAGATCATCCAGGGCGAGACCGAGGCGGGGGTGACGGTGTTCCGCCCGGACGCGGGCGTGGACACCGGCCCGATCGTGGTGCAGAAGGGCCCGGTCCCGATCCAGCCGAAGCACACCGCCGCCACGCTCTACTTCGAGGAGCTCTACGAGCTCGGCGTCGACGCCATGGTCGAGGCGGTCGACCACGTCGACCGCGGGACCGCCGAGCTCCGGGTGCAGGACGAGTCCCAGGCGAGCTTCCAGGGGCTGGTCGGCGAGGAGGATGCGCGCATCGACTGGTCGAGGCCCGCTGCCGTGATCGACCGGCAGATCCGCGGCTGCGATCCCCAGCCCGGCGCCCACGCCGGACTGGCCGGCGCGCGCGTGCGCCTCTTCGATGCCTACCTCGCCGAGGAGTCGAGCGACGGCGAGCCCGGCACCGTGGTGGAGTGTCGGGACGGCGCCGCCCGCATCGCCGCCCGGGGCGGGAGCCTCTGGGTGGGCCGGGCGCGGGCGGAAGGCGGCAAGGTCTCGGCCGAGGAGGCGGGCCTCGTCGTCGGAACGCGTCTCGACTGACTCGCGCGATGCCGGGCGATTCGTGGGAGTGGCTGCGTGCGGGCCTCGCCGCCACGGGCTTCGACCGGGTCGGGATCGTCACCCGGGAGGCCTGGGACCGCCTCCAGCCCGAGCCCCTGCACGTCGCCCGGCTGCTGCCCGAGGCCCGCTCGGCCTTCGTCGTCGGCTGCGGTGGGCGCGCCCTGTTCGAGGCCGTCCAGGCCCGCGGCCTCGCCGGGCCCGATCCCGTGGACGCCTTCACCGAGGCCGAGATCGCCCGGCGCGCCGCCGCCCTCGAGGCGGCGGGGCACCGGGTCCGGGCCGTCTTCGCCCACCGGCCCGAGGCCGGGACCTATCTCGACTTCGTCGCCCTGGGCCGGGAGGCGGGGCTCGGCTGGCCGAGCCGGCTCGGCCTGCTGCTGCACCCGGAGGTCGGTCCCTGGATGAGCCTGCGCGCGGCCCTCCTGGTCGACGCTGCGCTCGAGGGGCCGGGCCCGCTCCCGGGCCCCGGGCCCTGCGAGGGCTGTCCGGCTCCTTGCCAGGGGGCCTGCCCGGCGTCGGCGCTGCCGGCCCGGGGCTTCGAGATCGAGGCCTGTGCGGCAAAGCGGCGGAGCGACCCGGGCTGCCGCGATCGCTGCGCGGCGCGTCGGGCCTGCGTCGTCGGGCCGGAGCACGCCTACTCGCAGGCAGCCGAGGGCCATCACATGGCGGCGGCCGCCCGGGCCATGGGGATTCCCCGACTGAAGTCGGTTCCCCCTGGGGATTCTTGACTTCATCTCCGCTGGCACGATCCTGAAAACCGATTAGTTTTCGGGCCCGTCTCAGGGGGTGGCTGCGGCCTGCCGATGGTCGGCCCAGCCTCCGCTGCGTCGAGGAGCTTCCGCCTAGGGAAGCGGCTCACGCGGGGGTCACCCCAGAGACGGAACGGAGTGAAGGTCTTCGGGGGCCACGGAGCTGGATGGCAACACCATCCCCCCAGTGCCGGCCACCCAGGAGCCGGGTTCGGCCCGGCGCTCCCCGCGACCCCAGTCGCACGGACCCCATCGAACAGTCGAGTCACAGGTTCCCGCCGAGAGACGGCGGCATCAGAGAGACTCGAACCAGCACCGGAAAGCTCGCGCGGCACGCCCGCGACGACGCAACGCGGCAAGACGTCATGATCACCGACCTCGAGAAGATCCGGAACATCGGCATCAGCGCCCACATCGATTCGGGCAAGACCACGCTCACGGAGCGGATCCTGTTCTACACGAACCGGATCCACCGCATCGCCGAGGTGCGCGGCAAGGACGGCGTGGGCGCCACCATGGATCACATGGAGCTCGAGAAGGAGCGCGGCATCACGATCACGTCCGCCGCGACCCACACCGAGTGGAACGATCACCACGTCAACATCATCGACACGCCCGGCCACGTGGACTTCACCATCGAGGTCGAGCGTTCGCTGCGCGTGCTCGACGGCGCCATCCTGGTGCTCTGCGGCGTGGCCGGCGTCCAGTCCCAGTCCATGACCGTCGACCGCCAGATGCGCCGCTACAAGGTCCCGCGCGTCGCGTTCATCAACAAGCTCGACCGCTCGGGCGCGAACCCGCGCCGCGTGGTCGAGGGCCTGCGCGAGAAGCTCAAGCACAATGCCGTGCTGATGCAGCTGCCCATCGGCCTCGAGGCCGATCACGAGGGCGTGGTCGACCTGATCACCATGAAGGCGATCCGCTTCGAGGGCGACAACGGCGAGAACCCCGTCGAGGGCGACATCCCCGCCGAGATGCTGGCCGAGGCCGAGGCCGCCCGCGAGGAGATGCTCGACGCCGTCTCCATGTTCTCGGACGAGCTGATGGAGGCAGTGCTCGAGGAGAAGGCCACCGAGGAGATGATCCACGAGGCCGTGCGCAAGGGTGTGCTCTCCCTCGACCTGACGCCGGTCTTCCTCGGCTCCGCCTACAAGAACAAGGGTGTGCAGCCCCTGCTCGACGCGGTCGTCCGGTACCTGCCGAGCCCCCTCGACGTCGAGAACACCGGCGTCGACCTCTCGAACGACGAGGCTTCGATCGTCATCGACAGCGACTCCCAGAAGCCGCTGGTCTCGCTGGCGTTCAAGCTCGAGGACGGGCGCTACGGCCAGCTCACCTACATCCGCATCTACCAGGGCACGATGGAGCGGGGCAGCAACATCTTCAACGCCCGTACCAAGAAGAAGCACAAGGTCGGTCGCCTGGTGCGGATGCACTCGAGCGACATGGAGGAGATCGAGAAGGCCGGCGCCGGCGACATCGTGGCGCTCTTCGGCATCGATTGCGCCTCCGGCGACACCTTCACCGACGGCAGCGTGGACCTCGCCATGAGCGCCATGCACGTGCCGGATCCGGTGATCTCGCTCTCGATCAACTGCACCGACCAGAAGGCCCAGGCCAACATGGGCAAGGCCCTCGGCCGCTTCGTTCGCGAGGACCCGACCTTCCGGGCCGGCGTGGACGAGGAGAGCGGCGAGACCGTGATCTCGGGCATGGGCGAGCTGCACCTCGAGGTGTACGTCGAGCGCATGAAGCGCGAGTACAACGTCGAGGTGGAGACGGGCGCGCCCCAGGTCGCCTATCGCGAGGCCATCTCCCAGCGGGCCGAGTTCGCCTACGTGCACAAGAAGCAGACGGGCGGCTCGGGCCAGTACGGCAAGGTCTGCGGCTTCGTCGAGCCCACGAGCGACGGCGAGGAGTTCGTCTTCAACAACGAGATCCGCGGCGGCGCGATCCCGGTCGAGTACATCCCCTCGGTCGAGAAGGGCTTCCGCCAGATGATGGACAAGGGCCGCATCATCGGCTTCCCGGTGACGGGCCTCGCCTTCACCATCAACGACGGCCAGGCCCACTCGGTCGACTCCTCGGACATGGCCTTCCAGGCCGCCGCCCGCGGTGCCTTCCGCGAGGTCTACCCCCGGGCCAAGCCGATCATCCTCGAGCCGGTCATGAAGCTCGGCGTCGAGGGCCCGGCCGAGTTCCAGGGCGCCGTGCTGAAGAGCGTCATGCAGCGCCGCGGCTCCGTGATCGGGACGACCGAGGAGGACGGCTTCTGTCAGGTCGAGGCCGAGGTGCCCCTGGCCGAGATGTTCGGATACGCCACGGATCTGCGCTCCCTGACCCAGGGGAAGGCGGAGTTCTCCCTCGAGTTCTCCAAGTATGCGCCGGTTCCGGCCGAGGTCTCCGAGGAGCTCAAGAAGAAGTACGCCGACCGTCGCCTGGTGGACGACGAGGAGTAACATCGGGGGAACCCGACAACCTCCCCTGGGCCTCCGGGCCCGGGCCCCTCTGGAGGACCAGACTGGATGGATCTCGATTTCCTGACCGCCCGGAGCCCCGTCCGCCTGCTCGAGAAGGGGCTCCACGGCGGGCTCGGCAAGGGCAATCTCGGTCTGGTGCTGGCCGCCCATGGCGTCGGCAAGACCTCCTTCCTGGTGGGCCTCGCCGTGGACGACCTGCTGCGTGGCGAGCACGTGCTGCACGTGGTGCTCGACCAGACCGTGGCCCACACCCGGGCCCACTACGACACGGTCTTCGAGGACCTCGTCTCCCACGCCCAGCTCGAGGACGAGGCCGTGGTGCATGCCGAGGCCGACCGTCGCCGCAGCATTCGCGCCTATCCGCCGGCCGCCTTCTCGGCCGGCAAGCTGCGCGAAGCCGTGAAGATCGAGCAGGAGGCGGGGGGCCGTCCCGCGCTCGTGATCCTCGAGGGCTTCGACGGGGCGACCCGCGACGAGCTGCAGGACGTGGGCAGCCTGGCCCAGGAGCTCGGTGTCGAGATCTGGCTCTCGGCTTCGTGTGCCACCGAGCAGGTGCAGGAGCTGCCCGAGAGCCTCGCGGCGAGCCGCGATCTCTTCGGCGTGATCGTGGCGCTCGAGCCCGACGGCCAGAGCGTGGCGCTGCGCGCACTCAAGGATCACGAGAACCCCGACGTGGCCGCGCTCCGCGTCGCTCTCGATCCCAAGTCCCTGCTTCTCGTTCGCTCGTGAGCGGCGCCGACGCGACCGCCGGGTGGATCTTCCTCGGCGTCGCGAGCATCGGAGCCGTCCTCGCCTTCACCGCCCTCCTGCAGCGCCGGCAGCTCGGCGCCCTGGCGGGCCCCTACTTCTTCGGCGCCTGGCTCACGGGGGAGCTCGCGCTCCATCACCTGGCGTGGCAGGCCCTGGCCACCCTCGTGTTCGCGGCCTTCGGGGCCTTCGCGAGCACCCCGGGCATCGTGGGGCTCGGCGTGGCCTTCGTCGGCTGGGGAGCCCTGCTCAGCGCCCATCTGCGCGCCGAGTCCGACCCGCTGCGCGTGGACGAGCCGAGCGAGTCCGTGGTGCTCGACGTGCCGCGAGACGTCTCGGCCGGCGAGTGGCTGCGTCCCTTCCGCATGCGTCGGCCCGGCGTGACCCGCCTCGCCAACGTCGCCTACTCCGACCCCCAGCCCCGAGATCGCGGGCGTCGCAACCTCCTCGACGTCGTGATGCCCGAAGCGCCGGGCGAGGGTCGGCCCGCCCTCGTCCAGATCCACGGCGGCGGCTGGGTGATCGGCAACAAGGAGGAGCAGGCCCAGCCGCTGATGCACCACATGGCCGAGCGCGGCTGGGTGTGCTTCGCGCCCAACTATCGCCTGAGTCGGCCGGGGCGCATGCCCGACCCCGTGGTGGACGTGAAGCGCGCGATCGCCTGGGTGCGGGAGCACGCCGACGACTACGGCGTCGATCCCGAGTTCGTGTGCATCACCGGCGGCTCGGCCGGCGGCCATCTCGCAGCGCTCGCGGCGCTCTCCGCGGGCGACGGCGACTGGCAGCCGGGCTTCGAGCACGCCGACACGTCGGTGGCGGCCTGCGTGCCGTTCTACGGCGTGTACGACTTCCTCGACCGCCAGGGCATTCGCGGCCGCCAGGCGATGCAGCCGTTCCTGTCGAACCGCGTCTTCCCGGGGACGCCAATCACCGACGGCGACCTGTGGGAGCGCTGCTCGCCCATCTCCCGGGTCCACGCCCAGGCGCCCCCGTTCCTGGTGATCCACGGGACCCACGACTCCCTGGTGTTCGTGGAGGAGGCCCGCGCGTTCGTGGATGCGCTGCGCGAGAAGTCGCAGTCGCCCGTGGCCTACCTCGAGTCCCAGGGCGCTCAGCACGCCTTCGACACCTTCCACTCGGTGCGCTCGGTCCGCACCATCCGCGCCGTGGCGGCGTTCCTCTCCGCCCAGCACGAGGCCTACCTGGATCGCTAGCGTGGATCGCTAGAGGGTGGAGAGGACCCCCGGGGGTCTCCGGGGCCGGTGGGCGGCTCGACGGTTCGAGTAAATACTCTTAGAGTATGTGCATGGACGGATCGGGTCCCCCCACCGAGTCGCCGGGCGAGTACCGCGTCGAGGAGCTCGCGCGCCGAGCGTCCGTCTCGGTCGACACCGTCCGCTACTACCAGACCCGCGGGCTGCTCCCGGCTCCGCGGCGTCGCGGCCGGGTGGCCCTGTACGGAGACGCCCACCTCGAGCGCCTGGCGCGGATCCGGGCGCTCCACGAGGAGGGCCTGACCCTCGCGCTGATCGCCAAGGTGCTCGAGGCGCCCGAGGAGTCGCCCACGGGCCCGCTGCTCGAGGCGCTCGCCCGGGAGCACGTGGGCGAGCGCACCTTGTCTCGAGAGGAGCTGGCCCGCGAGGCCGGGCTGCCCGCGGCGTTGGTCTCGGCGGCGCAGCAGGCCGGGCTGCTCGAGCCGCTGCATCTCGAGGGCGAGGAGCGCTTCGCGGCCAGCGACGTCGAGATGGCCCGCGCGGGTCTCGCCGTGCTGCAGGCGGGCTTTCCCATGGCCGAGCTGCTGCAGCTGGCCGTCGACCACGCGCGCAACGTGCGCGACGTGACCGAGCGCGCGATCGATCTCTTCGACGACAACGTGCGCAAGACGGCGCTCGAGGACGCCGAGGGCGCCGCCTCGGTCACCGCGGCGTTCCACGACCTGCTGCCCCAGGTGACCCGCCTGATCGCGCTGCACTTCCAGCGCACGCTGGTGACGCGCGCCCTCGAGCGTCTCGACCGAAGCGGCGCCAGCGACGATCTGCGTGCCGCGCTCTCGGCGACCCGCGATCGCAGCCTCGCCATCGAGGTCGGCTGGCGCGGTGCCGGGGGAGGGCGGCGCCCGTGAGCGAGCGAGCCCTGCGCGACCCGGGGCGGAGCAGCGTGCTGCCCGCGGCCGAGGAGAAGCGGCAGAGCGTGCAGTCGATGTTCGATCGCATCGCTCCGCGCTACGACCTGCTGAACCGGCTGCTGACCCTCGGCCTCGACCAGCGCTGGCGGCGGCTGGCGCTCGATACGGTGGGCGTCTCGTCCGACGATCTCGTGCTCGACATCGCCTGCGGCACCGGCGACCTGGCCGAGGC
>JASJCN010000270.1 GCA_030065975.1 Myxococcota bacterium | reverse complement strand
GACAGGCCCGCGACCCCGACGGGTGTCGACGCTTCGGTCTGCATCCAGGCGAGCAGCGTGCGCGCGTCCAGCAGCGTCTGGCGCATGGCCTCGATGCTGCGCACCAGGTCGGCCGTCCAGTAGAGCTCGCCGTCGAGGTTCGAGCGCCGCGGCTTGCGCTGGCCGTGGTAGGGCGGCTGCAGCTGCACCACCTCCATGTCGAGCATCCGGGCCATCGTCGCCAGCAGGCCGAACTCCTCGATCGGCGTCTCCGGCTGCATGTAGCCGTGGATGTAGAGGAGCCGCGGTCGTTCGCGCGTGCCCGATGGGCGGATGCGCCGCGCCGTCACGGTCTGGATCCGCCTCCGGCGGGCGTGGTAGTGGCGCCGGAAGGCGGGCTCGATCGGGTCGTGCTGGGACGCGAAGCGCAGGTCCTCGCTCACCAGGCCCGGAAGTCGCCAGCGCCGGCTGCGTCGCACCTCGGGCGCGCGGTCGGGCGCCGGGAGGAAGCGCTCGAGCGGGAGCCCCTCGTAGGCGCTCAGAGCCTCGAGCGTGTTCCGCGGGCGGGGACGGATCCACTGGGCGATGCGGGCCAGGGAGCCGATGGCGTCGTCGAGGTGGGCCATGGCGGCTCCGGCACGCTCCGACTCACGGGATCACGTGGCCGGCTGAAAGGGGCGCCACTCGTTCTCGGGCAGCGCCAGCCGGTCGCTCACGACGCCCAGGACCGTGGGATGGAATCCCATGCCGGTGTGGCTGCAGTGCACCTCGACGTTCTCGCTGCCGGGGCCCTCTTCCTGCAGGCAGCCCTGCCAGTGGACGATGCCGTCGGTGCGGCTGTAGATCGAAGTGGTGGGTACCTCGAGCGGCCGGCGCAGGGCCTCTCGCAGCTGGTGGGCCTCGTGGAGCGGCTTGCCGTCCGGTCGCAGCGGGATGAAGCGGGCCGCGTGGGTCGCAGAGATGTCGGCGAAAGGGGTGCCCATGGTGATCACCATGCGCACCAGGGAAGGATGGGCGCGCGCCAGCTCGCGAGCGTAGATGCCGCCGAGGCTCCAGCCCACCAGGCTCACCTTGCGGTCGTGGCGTTCCGCGAGGTGCAGCAGCCGCTGCCGGATCGTCTCCTCCACCTTGGGGCTCGGGCCGAGGTTCACGCCGAGATGCGAGCCGCGCGCGTCGTAGCAGAGATCCCGCAGGAAGCTGCGCAGCGGCGACGTGGAGAACTCCGGCGCGAGGAAGCCGGGCATCACCAGAACGGGGTGGCCATCGCCCCGCGGAGCCTCTCGCCGGAGCCGGCGGCGCTCACGGAAGTGGGCGAACTCTCTCACCGCACGGACCTGCTCTTGAGCGAAGAGCGCCAGGGGCGGCGGACCGACGGCATCCCAATGGGGCTCGTGTCGCGGCTCATGCGTCATGCTCGTAATTGTGTGCACCGGATCCCGCTTGTCACGTGCCGGGCGCGGCCCCTTCAGGCGGGTCTACCCCGAGGGCCGGAAAGTCGGCTGGCCGACATTCGTTGCCGATCGCCGCCAGCCGAGGCTTCGATGTAGACTGTCGTCGTTCCAAGCCGAGACCGCGGAGCGCCCATGCCGCATACCCACTACGACCGACTGACGGCGATCGACGGCACCTTCCTGGCCATCGAGGACCCAAACGTGCACATGCACGTCGGGGCGGCCGTGACCTTCGAGCGGGGCCCCCTGGCGCGGCCCGATGGCACCCTCGACATCGAGCGGCTTCGCCGCTTCATGGACGCGTCCCTCGCATCCATGCCCCGCTTTCGCCAGCGCTGCGTGCAGGTGCCCTACGTGGGAGAGCGGGTGTGGGTGGATGACGAGCGCTTCAACCTCGACTACCACATCCGCCACACGGCTCTTCCGCCTCCGGGCGAGATCCGACAGCTCAAGCGCCTGGCCGGCCGGCTGCTCAGCCAGAAGCTCGACCCCCACAAGCCGCTCTGGGAGATGTGGCTGGTGGAGGGTCTCGAGAACGATCACTTCGCCATGATCCTGAAGGCGCACCACGCCATGGTGGACGGCATCGGGGGGATGGATCTGTTCGCTTCGCTGCTGCGCCTCGAGCCCACCGACGACGTGCCCGATTCCAAGCGCTGGTTCCCGCGTGCGGCCCCTTCGCCCACGCAGCTCGTCGCCGACGAGCTGCGACGCCGGGCCTCGCTTCCTTGGTCGGCGCTCGGCAGCGCACGGCAGGCCCTGGCGCGGCCCCTCGCGAGCCTCCGGGAGGCGCGAGAGTCGGTGGGCGCGGTGGGCGAAGCGCTCGGCGCCGGGCTCGCGCCGACCATGTCGACGCCCCTCAACGGCGATCTCGGCCCCTATCGACGCTTCGACTGGTGCACGAGCGACATCGGGCGCATCCGGGAGGTGCGCAAGCAGCTGGGCGGCACCCTGAACGACGTGGTACTCGCCACCGTCGCCGGCGCCGTCGGCCGCTTCCTGCGCCGGCGAGGCGAGCAGCTGAATGCCGAGCAGGTCTTCCGGGCGATGGTGCCGGTGAGCCTGCGCAAGGCGAGCGAGCGCGGCCGCCCGGGGAACCGCGTCGTCAACTTCCTGGCGCGGCTTCCGATCGACGAGCGCGACCCCGAACGACGCCTCGAGCGGACGATCGAGATCACGCGTCGGCTGAAGTCCTCGCGGCTCGTGCAGGGGGCCGAGGTGCTGGAAGAGCTCGGTGACCTCGGGCTGAGTGACGTGCTGTCGCGCTTCGTACGCCTGTCGGCCGATGCCCGTGCCTACAACATCGTGGTCACGAACGTCCCCGGGCCCAATCGTCCGCTCTACCTGCTGAGCGCCCGCATGCTGTCGATCCACCCCGTGGTGCCGCTCTTCAAGGGCCAGTGCGTCGGCATCGCGCTGTTCAGCTACGACGGCCGGCTGCACTGGGGCTTCAACGCCGACTGGGACGCGCTCCCCGACCTGCACGATCTGGTCGAAGACGTGGAGGCCGAGCTCGAGGCTCTCTGCGAGGCCGCAGGCCTCGCCCAATCGGAGGCCGAGTGCCTGCCACCTCGCGAGGAGGCGGGCGGGCCCTGAGAGAACCCAGGGCTCATCGGCTGCCGGGCGGTGAGGAAGGCGTCTCCCTGTGCCTCTGGGAGTGGGGTGGCGCGGGAGATCCCGTGCTCTTGCTCCACGGCTTCGGCATGAGTGCCCGGGTATGGGACGGTGTGGCCGAGGCGCTCGACGGCCAGCGGGTGCTGGCCCCCGACGCCCGCGGCCACGGCGACTCGGATCACGGCCCCGAGACCCGCGACTGGTACCGCACCGGTCTCGAGGACCTCGAGGCGCTGGTCCGGGCGCTCGGCTGTGAGCGGCTGTCTCTCGTCGGGCACTCGATGGGCGCCAACGTCGCGCTGCGCTTCGCAGCACGCCACGCCGAACGGGTGAAGCGGCTGGCCCTGGTGGATGCCGGGCCCGATCTGCCTCGCGCGGCCACCAGCACGCGCCGCCCCCGGCCGCAGCCGCGGCGCGTACCGCCGATCACCGGCTTCGCGAGCGAGGCCGCCTACGCGAGCGCCCTCGGCGTGATGTATCCGCGCGCCCGCCCCGAGCTCCTCGAGCGTCTCGCCAGCCATTGGCTGCGCAGGCGCTCCGACGGCCGCTTCGAGCCCAAGCTCGACCCGGCACTCCATCGGGTGGAGCGGGGCGAGCGCAGCCCCGGAACGCCGTGGGCCCGTGAAGAGAGCGAGCGCCTGTGGGCAACGCTCGCGGGCGCCCGCTGTCCCCTGCTGGTGGTTCGCGGCCAGCAGTCCCAGGTGCTCGCGGCCGAGAGCGCCCGACGCATGTGCGACGTGGCGGTCGACGCGCGCCTGGTGGAGCTGCCGGACGCGGGCCATGCGGTGATGCTCGACGCCCCCGGGCCCTTCGCCACCGCGCTCAGCGCCTTCCTGTCTTGAGCGCCGCGGCCTCGGTCGAGAGCTTCGCCGGGTTGCCGGCGAGGAAGCACCGAACGGCATCGGCGACCCGCTCGGCGTGCGTGGCGAACGGCCAGTGTCCCGCGTCTTCGAGAACGAGGAGCTCGGCGTGGGGCAGTCGCCTCGCGAGGTCGTGGCCGACCGCGACGGGAACCTGGACGTCGCGCTCGCCGTGGATCACGAGGGCAGGGCGGGCGACCTCCTCCGGCACGCATGCCGTGGGATCGAAGTGTCGCCCTTCGTTCATCCAGTACGCGACGGTGCCGGGGCGCCGCAGGCCGGCGATGAAACGCCGATGGACCGCCTCGGGAGCCGGCTCGCCGTAGGCCTGGTCGAGAGGACGGCCAAGTGCCGAGGGAGCGAGGGCGAGCAGCAGCCGGAGCAGCGGCCCTCCGAGCGGCGTCGAGAACAGCAGGCGGTTGCTCGCGCCCCGTGGCCAGGCGAAGGCAGGGCCCGGGGAGCCCAGGAGGACGAGGCCCGCGATCCGATCCGGCGCCAGGCGCGCGGCCTCCATGGCGACCACGCCGCCGTAGGACCAGCCCGCGAGGTGCGCGTCCTCGACGTCCAGCGCATCGAGGAGCCGAAGCAGCTGCCGTGCCTGGGCGACGACGCCGAGCGCGGCGCTCGGGTGGGCGGGCGCCGAGCCGCCGTAGCCCGTGCGGTCGTAGGAGACACAGCGGAAGCCCGCGCGCAGGCGCTCGACGAGGGGCTGGAAGTCGCCCCCCAGGCCGGGCAGGCCGTGGACGAAGACGATGGCCGGCCCGGCCCCTTCGTCCTCGACGTGGAGCGACTCCCCGCTCGCGAGGCGGACCGGGCCAGCGGGTGCCGACGTCATCGACGCTCTTGCTTCGCGCGTGCGAAGTGGGCGCGGAGCCGGGCGTGGCGGCGCGTGAAGACGGCCGCGTAGATCTTCTCGAGCAAAACGCCCAGCAGCGGCACCCGCGCCTCGAAGCGACAACGGTCGCGCACCTCGATCCCGCCATCCTCGTGGGGTTCGACCGTGCGCACGTGGCTCCAGCGCTTCATCAGCAGGTTGGAGGAGAGCTCGTCGAAGCGCTCGGGCGCCACCAGCTCACGGAGGGAGAGCCTGTGCGCATCGAAGGGCAACACGCCGAAGAGGAGCAGCCACGAGGTGAAGTGGCTGCGCCCGTCCGCCGGTACGTCGGCGACCGTCGGGAACCGTGCCGGGTGGGTCATCTTCACCAAAGGCGCCAGCTCGTGGTTCACCCCGTCCCAGGAGGTGATCTGCGTCCACACTTCCGCCTGGGTGACGCCCCGAAGCCGCGAGGATCGTTCGAATCCGTGCTCTTTCATGGATCGGAGTGAAGCAATCGGAGGGGGCCTCGCACCTCGCATCCCGGGCCTGTGGAGCGGGCCGGCGACCAGGCGGAATCCACTGCGGAACCGGGGGCTTGGCCCGACGCCGGGGCGCGTCGCGGGTGCGCCGGCCGCGCGACCTCAGGTTTCGCCGGCGAGCAGTCTCGCAAGCTCGTCGGCATAGCGCTCGACCACGCTCTCGGGCACCGTGTCTCCGGGCTCGGCGAGCCGCTTGTGGGCGAAGCGCTCGATCAGGTCGTAGGCCAGGCCGGCCGCCATGGCCGGGTCCGCCGCGCCCTGTGCCTCGGCCACGCGAGCGAGGCTCTCGCGGGCCCTGGCCTCGCTGCGTTCGAGGGTGCGGCGCAGGCTCGACGTGAGCCCGAGCCCGAGGATCGTGGCGTGGAGGCCGCGGTCTCGCGCATGCCCCTCCGCCGTGGCCTCGAGGAGGGCAACGGCGTAGCGGCGCAGCGAGCCGTCCGATGCGTCCGGAGCCGCCACGGAGGCCAGCAGGGCCCCGACCTCGCGGACGTGTCGTTCGCCCACCTCGCGAACGAGATCGGCCTTGTCCTCGAAGTACTGGTAGAGCGTCCCTACGGAGACTCCCGCGCGCTCGGCGATGGCGTCGGTGCTGAAGCTCTCGATCGGCCCCTCGGTGAGGAGCTGTCGAGTCGCCTCGAGGATCGCCTCGACGCTCTCGCGAGCGCGGCGCTGACGGGGTCGCTTGCGCATGGGGTGGCCGGGTCCGGAGCGCCCAGTGTATCGGCTCTCGCGGCAGCCCCTCCGTCAGCTGTCGAGAAGCGGCTGCGCCATCCAGCGATGGCTCGGTCGCGCTTCGAGCAGGGGCGCCGGGTCGGCCAGCGGGCGCGGTGACGGCAGCGGCGCCTCGCTGGCCACGGTGAGCAGGAAGTCGCCCGTGCGCAGCCACCACCCGCGGAAGCGCGGGCCTTCGCGGAGGGTCGCCTGGAGGGCCCGCCAGCTGCCTGCCTCGCCGCCCTGCTCGAGCTCGATCTCGACCGAACGCGTGTCGCGCCGCAGTCCCGTACGGAGCACCTTGAGGGCGCTCTCCTTGGCCGACCAGATGGCGTTGGCCCGGATCTCGCGGGTCGCTTCGTCCGGGCTCTCGCGGACGAAGTCCCGCTCGCGAGCCGTCAGGTAGTCGGCCACGAAGGCGTCGCTCCGCGGCTCCACCAGCTCGAGATCGCAGCCCACGCGCGCCCCTTTGGGGCCGAGCAGGCACACGCCCCAACCCGCTCGGTCGGTGATCGAGACCTCTAGCTCGACGGGCTCGTCCTCGATCCAGACCGACGGCGCACCCCGCTCCGGCCCGCTCTGCTGGTTGCGGATCTCGATCCGTCGAAGCGCCTCGGACTCCGTGGCGAGCGCCAGCCTGGCCGCCACCGCCGCCTTCCCCACGTAGCGGCCGAGCAGGTAGTCGTTCCGGCGCTTGGCGAAGCGGAATCCCTGTGCGCGCTCACGCTCACTCTCCGAGAGCCAGGCGCGGTCTGCGGGCAGCTCGTGCTCGCCCACGCTGTGCCAAACCGGCTCCTTGGCTCGCCCGCTCACCGTGCGAATCTCAGCTGGCGCCAGGATGGCGGTTGCACGTCGCCGGCGCGGGGAGTGAGTAGGGCGGGAGAGAGGGGAGGGCGGGACCGTCCGAGCGGTCATCGTCGTCCGCCCCCGTTCTCGGTATCCTCGCCGTGATCTCGCCAAGGTCCGCCATCGACACTCCACAGTGACTGATTTCTGGCATCTCCACGACCTCGACTGGCTCGAAGAGCTCAGCTTCGACGAGCGCGAAACGCTTCGCAAGAAGTCGTTTCGACGCCGCTACGAGATCGGCCAGACGGTGTTCATGCCCACCCCGACGCCCTCCTCGGTCTACCTGCTCGAGTCGGGCCTGGTGCGCATCTACCGTCTCTCCGAGAGCGGCCTCGAGACGAGCCTCGGCTACGTCAAGGCCGGAGAGGTGTTCGGCGAGCTCGCCGTGTTCGGCGAGTACCCGCGAGAGAGCTTCGCCCAGGCGGTCCAGGCCTCGCTCGTCTGGAAGATCCCGCGTCGTGTCTTCCAGCCCTACGTGTCGTCGAGGCCGGGTCTCGCCTTCGAGGTGTCCAAGCAGATCGGCGGCCGCCTGAAGCGGATCGAGAGCCGCGTCGAGAGCCTCGTCTTCCGGGACGTCCGCAGTCGCGTGGTCCTGATCCTGCTGGAGCTGGCGGAGGGCTTTGGCCGGGAGTACGCGGGAGACGGCCTGCTGATCGACGTGGAGATCACACAGGCCGAGCTGGCGACCCTGGTCGGTTCGACGCGGCAGAGCGTCAACGTCTGCCTGAACGAGCTGACGGATCAGGGGCTGGTCGGACGCGAGGGGCGGCGTGTCGTGCTCCTCAAGCCCGAGGAGCTGCGGCGCCAGATCGTCTAGGCGTGCCGTTCTACTCAGGGGATCCCGCTTCCAGGGTCCGCGCCATTCCGCGCTCGAGCGAACGGACCAGGTACGCACGCAGGTCCGCGGCGTCGACGACTTCGTCGAGCGACCCGACCTTGCGAGCCCGTCGCACGTCGTGGATGCGGTCGAACTCGTCCGCCACCTCGCCCAGCTTCTCCGAGTGGACCGAGTCGTAGAGGGCGTGCCAGCGCGCCCGCAGGCGGCTGCGTGCCGCGTCGTCGTCCGCCGAGGTGATCTCGTTCTCGAGCTCCTGGAGACGGCCGTCGCCGCGCGTGCGCCGGTCCACCTCGCCGGCAAAGACGACGGCCGCCGCCGGGGCGCCCCCGATCACGGACGCATAGGCCCCGTCGAGAGCCGCGGCTTCCAGGTTCTCGTTGAGTCGGCGCGAGAAGACGACGTAGGCTCCTCCGTGATAGCGGCCGACCACGCAGAAGACGATGGGCCCGTCGAAGTTCACCACGGCCCGACCGATCTCGGCTCCGTACTCGAGCTGCAGTCGGCGCAGCGATTCCGGCGAGCCGTCGAAGCCGGAGAGGTTCGCGAGCACCACCACGGGCCTCGAGCCGCTGGCCGCGTTGATGGCGCGAGCGACCTTCTTGGAGGAGAGCGGGAAGAGGGTGCCCGCCGTCCACTGGTCGGGTCCGTCCGCCGGAACGAACCCGAGACGCGGGAGCGGGCGTGACTCGAGGCCGATCAGACAGACGGGGATGCCGCCCAGGTGGGCGTCCCAGACCGCCGCGATCTCGGCCTCGCGCATGTCGGCCCAGCGCTCCAGGGGCTCGTGATCCTGGTCCGTCACGGCGCGCATCACGCGGCGGATCTCGAAGGCCTTGCGACGGCCCGGATTGTGCTCCTGGCTGAAGATCTCGCCCACGGTGCCGAAGGCGCGATCCTCCTCGTTCTCCGCGTAGGG
>JASJCN010000021.1 GCA_030065975.1 Myxococcota bacterium | reverse complement strand
GCGGGCTTCTCCCGCCTGCGGCCTCGCGAGATGACGATGGAGGAGGTGCGCGGCGTGCTCGACTACTTCGCCGAGCACGACGAGCCGCCGCCGGCGGTGCGCGACAAGAAGCGCTGGCGCTACGAGATCCAGCTGCACCAGCGCATGGCCCTGCCCTTCGCCCCCGCACTCTTTGCGATCGTCGGCGTGCCCCTCGGGCTGCGGCGGACCAAGGGGGCCCGCTCCTACGGCGCGCTGCTGTGCGTCGCGCTGGTGTTCGGCTACTACGCGCTGCTGTCGACCGGGGTGTACCTGGCGGAGAACCAGCTCGTCTCGGCGGCCCTCTCCCTGTGGCTCCCCAACGCGGTGTTCGCCGTGCTGGCGGCGGCCCTGGTCGCCCGCGCCCGCCGGGCCGAGAGCTGACCCTGACCCGGAGCCTGCCTGCGGGCTTCCGCCGCGTCTCGGCTCCTCCCATCGAGCTCGTGGTGGACGAAACCCTGTTGCCCTCGGTGGGGGACCTCGGGCTGCTCGAGGAGGGCGGACTCGACGCGCTGTTCGAGCGGCATGCCAAGGGCGAGTCGGGGCGTGCCGCCACGGCGATCGTGCCGGTCGGCGAGCGCGCCGTCGTGGTGCGACGCCTGCTCCACGGCGGGATGCTGGGCCCGCTGCTCGGCCCCTGGTTCCTGGGCCTGGATCGCCCGATGAACGAGGTCGAGGTGACCGAGGCACTGCGCCGCTCCGGAGCGCCGGTGCCCGCGGCGGCCTTCGCGCTCGGCGATCACAGGCTCGGCCCGCTGTGCCACGCGGCCGTCGCCACCTGGCGCGTCGAGGCCTCGCGCGACGCGCTCGCCTTCTTCTCCGATCCCGCCGAGGCCGGGCGCACCCTCGAGGCGTGCACCCAGCTCGGCCGTGCCGTGCGCCGCTTCCACGACGCCGGGGGACGTCACGGCGATCTCCACGTGAAGAACCTGCTGCTGCGTGAAGGCGACGAACACCTCGAAGGCGTCGTGATCGACCTCGACAAGACGCGGATCACGCCGGGCCTCACTCCGGACGAGCGCATGTCCCAGCTGATGCGGCTGTTCCGCTCGCTGCTCAAGCGCGAGCTGATCGAACGCATCGGAGCCCGCGGCTGCGCGCGCTTCTTCGGCGCCTACTGCGCGGACGACCGCGCCCTGCGGCGCGCGCTCTGGGCCCGGGTGGACGCCGAGATGCGCAAGGTCGCCCTGCATCGCTGGCGCTACTGAGGCGCCCCCCAGCCCTTGGCGGGCAGCGCCGCATCGCGGCCCAGGGGCTTCGCGCGGAGGCGGTCTTCGATCCAGTCGAGGAACGCCTCGCCCTCCACGACGTCCACCTCGATGCCGAGCACCTGGACGTCGAGGTCCGAGGTCCAGCGCGGCAGGATCTTGATCGCGTCCTTCTCGGTGGTCACCCAGCACGAGGCGCGCTTGCCGAGGTCGAGGACGTCGCGTTCGCGGAAGCGGTGGTGGTCGGGCAGGTGCTCCTCGGCGACCACGCGCGCGCCGAGCGCCTCGACGGTGGCTCGGAACGCGCCGGGACGCGCGATCCCCGAGAGCAGGCCCACCTCCTGCCCGGCCAGGACGCCGGGCTTCGCGGCAGGGCCCCCGGCGAGGGGCCGCAGCCAGGCCGGCCGGCGCCGCACGGAGAAGCGTCGGATGCCCGGCGCATGGCGCGCGATCGGCTTCTCGTCGGCCTCGGCGAGGGCGCCGTCGACGACACCCAGAGCGTCGGCCCGGGCCAGCGCCGACGGCGGCTCCCGGAGCGGGCCACGCGGGAGCACCCAGCCGTTGCCGAAGCCCGCCGAAGCGTCGACCAGCACGATGTCCAGGTCCCGCGCGAGGCGATGATGCTGGAACCCGTCGTCGAGGATCAGCACCTGGGTCCCGAACGCCGCCATGGCGCGGAGCCCGACGAGGTCTCGCTGTGGTCCTACGAGCACCGGAACGCCCGGGGCATGGGCCGCCAGCAGCCAGGGCTCGTCGCCGGACTCGGCGACGGTCGAGCGGACGTGCGTCCCGTCGGAGACGATCTCGACCCGCTCGCCGCCCTCGCGTCCGTAGCCGCGGCTCGCGAGCGCCACCCGCTGGCCGCGCCTCCGCAGGCCGGAAGCCAGCCAGGCGGCGGTCGGGGTCTTGGCCACGCCGCCCACGTCGAGGTTGCCGACGCTGATCACGTGACAGCCGAGCCGCGTCGGCCGAAGGATCCGACGGGCATACACCTCGCGGTGTGTGCGAGCCGCCGCGGACCAGAGCAGCGACACGCCGGCCAGGGCCGGGCGCCAGAGCGCCGCTCCGCGCCCCATGGATGCGGGGTCGACGTCGCGGGCGAACCAGTCGGGCCGTTTCATCGAGGCGAGGTCCGACCCCGCGCGGACGCGCGGAGCCGCGTCACCCGGCCGAGAGCAGGGTGCCGCCGAGCAGCGGCTCGAGGAGCTCGAGGGTCCGCGCCGTGGCCCCGCGATGCTCCGCCAGCACCGAACGGGCGGCGCGGGCGCGGGTGCGCGTCTTGTTCGGGTTGCAGAGCAGCTCGATCATGCACTCGCGCAGCCCGGCGGGATCGTCGACCTGGAAGCCCGCGCCGGTGGAGAGCGCCAGCGAGGCCGACTCGGCGGCGTTCTCGACGTAGGGGCCGAAGATCACCGGGCGCCCCTGCTGCAGCGGCTCGAGCAGGTTGTGTCCGCCCACGGGAGCGAGCGTGCCCCCCACGAAGGCCACCTCGGCGCGGGCGTAGAGGCCGTCGAGCTCGCCGAGCGTGTCGAGCAGCAGCACGTCGCCGGGTGCCAGGGGCGAGGTGCCGGGCGAAGAGCGCCGGCGCACGCTGCGTCCGGCGTTCTCGCACAGGTTGGCGACGGCCTGGGCGCGCTCGAGGTGACGCGGTGCGATCACCAGCGCCAGGGGGAGGCCGGCATTCTCGGCAGCGACGAGGGCGGTGAGCGCAGCCGCCTCCTCGCCCTCGTGGGTGCTGCCGGCCACGAAGAGCGGCACCTCGCCGATCAGGCTCTCGAGCTCGGGCGCGAGGTTCGCGGGATCCACCGGCGGCTCGAGCTTGAGATCGCCGGTCACCTCGACGCGCTCGGGGCGGGCACCGAGGGCGACGAAGCGTTGCGCGTCCACGCCGCTGCGCGCGCCGACGCAGGCCAGCCGGGCGAGGGTGCCGCGAAGCAGCATACCCACGCGCGCATAGCGCCGGAAGCTGCGCTCGGAGATGCGGCCCGACACGATCGACACGGGGACGCCGGCCCGATGGGCCGAGGCGATCAGCGACGGCCAGAGCTCGGTCTCCACCAGGATCAGCGCGCGCGGGTTGACCTGCTTCAGCGCGCGGTCGGTGCACCACGGGTGGTCGACCGGCGCCAGGGCGCAGGGGATCCCGGGACGCACGCGCCGGAAGAGATCGCGGCCGCTCGGCGTGGTCGTGGACGCGACCACGGGGATGCCCTGCTCCGTGAGCGCGTCGATCAGCCGCGTCGCCGCGCGGATCTCGCCCACGCTGGCGCCGTGCACCCAGATCGCTCCGTCGGGGCTCTCCGGACGCGCGCCCAGGCGCTCGCGCAGGCCGACGCGCCAGCGCGGCCAGAACAGCGCGCCCGCGCCCAGCACGGGCGCGGCCACCAGGGCGCCGAGCGCGGAGAGGCTATGACCGAGCGGGCCCAAGGGCCATCTCCTTGGCGATCTGGGCCGCCTTCCGCGCGGCTCCGCCGGAACCCAGCCGTGCGCGCACGCGCTCGAGGCCGTCGACCTGACGCGCGCGCGCCTCACCCGACAGGAGCTCCGCTACGGCCTCGGCGATGCGCACCGGCTCGGCGTCCTCCTGGAGGTACTCGGGGATCACGGGCTCTCCGGCGATCAGGTTGGGCATGGTGAAGGATGGCACGTCGACGACGCGGCGGGCGATGAAGGCCGTGAGGGAGTTCACCCGCGCAGCCACCACCATGGGCGTACCCAGCAGCGCCGCCTCCACGGTGATCGTGCCCGGCTTGGAGAGTGCCGCATCTGACGCCCGCAGCACGTCGTAGGTGACTCCGCTGCGGACGTCCAGCCGCAGGTCGGGGGAAAGATCCGCCGCGGCGATCAGCGCCTCGACCTGGGCGGCCTGGATGCTGGGAGCCAGGGCCAGCACGAAGGCCACCCGGGGGTCCCGGACGTGCAGGGCCGCCGCCGCCTGGAGCTGCATGGGCAGGGACGAGCGCACCTCGTTGCGCCGGCTCCCCGGGAGCAGCGCCACCAGCGGGCGGTCGGGGTCGAGCCCGAGCTCCGCCCGGGCCGGGCCCGGCTCGGGGCGCTCGAGCAGGTCGCTCAGCCGGTCCACCAGGGGATGGCCGACGAAGTCCACGGGCACCGGCGCGTCCGCCCAGATGTCGCGCTCGAAGGGGAAGATCACCGCCATCCGGTCCACCCGGCGGGCGACCTTCTTCATCCGGCCGCGGCGCCAGGCCCAGACCTGGGGCGTGATGAAGTACAGCACGGGGATCCCGAGCCGCTTGGCCCGGCGGGCGAAGGGGATGTTGAAGTCCGGGGAGTCGACCAGCACCAGCAGGTCGGGCCGCTCGTCGCGCAGGGCGCGCACCATGCTGAACCAGGTGCCGACGATGCGGCCGAGGTCGCGCAGCACCTCGAGCAGGCCGCCGACGGCCAGAGCCTCCTGATGCGCCACCAGCGACACGCCGGCCTTCTCCATGGCGGGCCCGCCGAGCCCCCGCAGACGCACCTCGGGATCCACCGCGCGAAGCTCCTCGGCCAGGGCCGCCGCGTGGAGCTCGCCCGACGCGTCGCCGGCGGAGATCAGGATCGAGCTCACTGGAGCTCTTCCAGGGGCGGCATCGCCTCGCGGATCCGGAGCGCGGTGCGCAGGGCGGCGAGGCCGTCGTCGGCCGCACCCACCGGCTCGCTGCGCTCGCGGACGGCCACCACGAACGAGCGAAGCTGGGACAGGAGGGCGTCCGAGCGATCGATTTCGAGGGGCTCCACCTCGATCTTCCGCTCGCCCTTCTCGTCCGGCTCGCCGCGGCGGGCGATCAGCGCCTTCTGCTCCAGGAAGTCGATGGAGAAGTAGCCGTCGGGCTGGAAGAAGCGGATCTTGCGCATCGGCGTCGGCGACACGCGACTGGCGGTGAAGTTCGCGACGCAGCCGCCCGGGAAGCGCAGGCGCGCGTTGGCGATGTCGACCTCCGGGCTGATCACGGGGACGCCGATCGACTCGAGGCTCGCGGGCTCCTCGCCGACGAGCCGCTGGACGATGTCGAGGTCGTGGATCATCAGATCGCGCACCACGTCCACGTCGGTGGCGCGGCCGGCGAAGGGGCCGAGCCGGTGGGCCTCCACGAAGCGGGGCCGCGTGAGGTGGCCCTCGATCCGACGCATGGCCGCGTTGAACCACTCGAGATGGCCGACCTGGAGCAGGCGGCCCAGCTCCTTGGAGCGGCCGATCAGCTTCTCGGCCTCCTCGATCGAGGCGGCGATGGGCTTCTCGACGAGGACGTCACAGCCGGCCTCGAGCGCCGCGTCCACCACCGGGTAGTGCGCGACCGTCGGAACCGCCACGACCAGCGCGTCGATGCCGGCGAGCAGCTCCGGCAGCTCGGCGTGGGGGCTGCCGCCACACTCCTGGCACAACGCCTCGGCACGCTCGCGGTGGGGATCGACCACGCCCGCCAGGACGAGTCCGCCGTCCTCCTTGGCGAGCTGCTGGATCTTGCGCGCGTGGTTCGCGCCCATGTGGCCCGCACCCGCGAGGCCGAGACGAAGCGTCATGACGGGGCCCCTGCCGCGAGGTCCGCGAGGTCCGCGGCGTCCACGCCGAGCACCCGGATCCCCGCGCGGTCGGCCTCGGCGATCGCTTCCTCGCGCTCGATCACGAGGGTCGCGCCGGCCTCGACGGCCAGCACCGCGCCGCCTCCCGCGGCGAGCGCGCGCACGGTGTCGGCGCCGATGGCGGGGACGTCCATGCGCGGATCCTGGGACGGCTTGGCGACCTTGACCACGGTGGCTCCGGGCTCGCCGAGCGCACAGCCGCGGGCGATGGCCGCGTCGGTCCCTTCGATGGCCTCGAGGGCCAGCACCGCGCGGTCCTTCACCACCACGGTCTGGCCGACGTCGACGCCGCCGAGCGCCTTGGCGATCGGGTAGCCGAAGCGCACGTCGGCCCACTGGGCGTCGTCGAGGACGTGGCGGCCGAGGCAGCCTCGGGTCGCCAGCAGGTCGGGAGCGAGCTCGGCCTGCCCGAGCACGCGCAAGCCCTCGGCCTCGAGGGCCTCTACCACCGCGCCGAGCAGCGAGTCGTCGGCGCGGTCCGGAAGCTCGGCCAGCGCGCGCAGGGCCACGGCGTCGGGGCGCACGGCATCGCGTCGCTCCCACAGGAACGACTTCGGCACCTTGCCGGCCAGCACCACCTCGTCGGCTCCGTGCTCGCGAAACGCCTGGAACAGGCGTCCCAGCTCCCCCAGGAAGAGCGGAACGTGCACGTCGGCCAGCCCGGCGAGCTCCGGGGACGCCAGCTCCTCGAGCCCGACGGCCACCACGCTGCGGCCCTGCCGGCGCGCGCTCCGCGCGAGCTCCAGGGGCAGCCGCCCCTGGCCCGCGATCAGTCCGATGGCCCCGCCCAAGGCGGCGAGGCCCTACCGGGAGAACCCGCGCTCGGAGCTCGAGAGGAAGGCGACGAGGCGGGACACCTCGTCGCAGTCGAGCCCCTCCGCACGGACCTGCTCCAGAGCGGGCTCGAGGCGCTGCTTGGAGCCGAAGAGGATGTGATAGGCGCGCCGCAGCTGGGATCGCGAGCGGCTGGGCATCTCGCGGCGCTTGATGCCCACGACGTTCAGGCCGCGCAGGGTGGCCCGCTCGCCGGCCACGAGCGAGAAGGGCGGAGCGTCCTTGGTCACCCCGGAGAGGGCGGCCACCATGGCCGACTCGCCGATCCGGGCGAACTGATGGATGCCCGTGAGGCCTCCGACCGTGGCGTAGTCCTCGACGGTCACGTGGCCGCCGAGCGCACACTGGCTGGCGATGATGCAGTGGGAGCCGATCACGGAGTCGTGGCCGATGTGCACGCCGTTCATGATCAGGTTGTCGTCGCCGATGCGGGTACGCCCCCCGCCCTTGCGCGTCCCCACGTGGATGGTCGCGTTCTCGCGGATCACGTTGTCGCGCCCGATCACGAGCTCGGTCTCCTCGCCCGAGAAGCTCTTGTCCTGGGGCTCCTCACCGACGCTCGCGAAGGGGAAGATCCGGGTGTTCTCACCGACGAGCGTCCGGCCGACCACGTGGCAGTGGGGGCGCAGCTCGACTCCGGCCGCCAGCTCGACCTCGGGGCCCACGGTCACGAAGGCCCCGATGCTGACGTGCTCGCCGATCTTCGCGCGCGGATCGACGCTGGCGGACGGATGGATGTCGCTCAAGTCAGCTCGCCCGGTTGTTGAACTTCTCGACCACGAGGTCGGTGATGTCGAGAGCCTCGCGGGTGTACATCACGCCCTGGGCGTCACGGCGCAGGATCAGGGTGAAGCCCTTGTCCTTGCCGATCTCCTCGATGATCTCTCCGAGCTTGGCCGTGAGCGGGGCGAGCACCTTGCCCTGCTCGATCTTCATCTGGCCCTCGAGCTCCTTGATCTTCGTCTCGATCTTGTTGCGCAGCTCCGCCAGCTCGACCTGCTTGTCGAAGAGCGCGTCGTCCGAGAGCACGTACTTCTTGCCCTTCAGCTCCTCTTCCAGGTTCTGGTAGCGATCGATCAGCGGCTGCACCTCCGACTCGGCCTCGCGCTGCTTGCGCGAGAGCTCTTCGCGAGCGGCCTTGCCTTCGTCGGTGGAGTTGAGCGCCTGGTCCACGTCGACCACGCCGATCTTCACGTTGGGATCGCCGTCGGCACCGACCACGCCGACGAGCGCGACGGTCGCCAGCAGGGCGATTGCGAGTTGGGTCATCCTGTTCATGGTGTCTCCTAAGGGGCGGGCGCGGACGCGCCTCGCCGAGGTTCAGAATCCGGCGCCGCCCACGCTGAACTCGAAGACCGGGAGGTCCTCCACCTCCGAGATCCGGTCGATGGGGAAGCCGACGAAGGCCTGGAGCGGTCCGAAGGGCGAGAACCAGAGGGCGCCGAAGCCGGTACCCCAACGCCACTCGGCGAAGTCCCAGATGTTCTGCGTCTCGTCGAAGGCGTTTCCGAAGTCGAGGAAGAGGATCCCGATCAGGCCGAGCGACTCGGAGAGCGGGAAGCGGTACTCGAGCGAGACCGAGAAGAACTTGTTGCCGCCGACGACGTCCGTCTCGTCGAGGTCGTCGAAGTCGTCGAGATCCTTGTCGCGCAGGCTGTTGCACTTGCCGTTCTGGTTGCCCTGCAGCGGGTTGAACTCGAAGCCGAAGACCTCCTCGAAGCCTTCGAAGGGCTGGTCGATGCAGATCGCGTCCACGACCTGCCCGTCCTCGGTCGGAATGACCTGCACGTCGCGGCCGACCGGCGTGAAGAAGGCGCCGGTTCCCGCCGCTCCGGTCCGACGCAGGAGCGCCCGGCGCGGACCCACCGAGCGCGCCTTGAAGCCGCGCAGCTGGTAGGTGCCGATGCCGCCGAGGAAGTAGCGCTCGGAGAGCGGCAGGGTCAGGTCGTCGTCGATCTGGCCGAGGCCCTGGACCTCGCTGGCGGGGTCGGGCTGGACCGCGGTGACCAGCAGGTCGTAGTCGTCGACGTCGTTGAAGGGGACGGCCCAGCCCATGCGGGCGCCGAGCACGAAGGTCGAGTTGTCCCGGAAGGGCCACCAGCTGGGCATCCACTCGGGCATCTCGAAGAACCAGCTGCCCCGGGCCTCGAGGCGCGCGAAGTTCGCGAAGCCGAGCGGCCCCGCGAGATCGGCCCCGACGGAGTAGACGTGGCCGTCGGTGGCCGCGATGCGGTCGTTTCGCGTGTCCTGGCGCCAGCCCACGCCGACCAGGCTGGTGGTCGTCTCGCCGGTCAGGATCTCGCGGAAGATCACCGACGCCGCGTTCACGTCGCCGGGCCGGTCCACCTCCTGGCGGCTGAAGCTGTAGCGGATCGAGCCGCGCGTCCGGTTCTCCAGGTCGAGGGCGTGATCGAAGTTCAGGTCGATCCCCTGCCGCTCCTGCTCGAAGTCCTCGAACTCGATGTTCGTGACGAACACCGAGGAGCTGAAGCGCCAGGTCGTCCCGAGGAAGTACGGGTCGACGAAGTTGAGGAAGAAGCGGTTGCTGTCGCCGCCGATGTCGGCCGCCAGGGAGCCCCCGTAGCCCCGCCCGAACAGGTTGCTCTGGCTCACGCTGCCGGTGACGAGGAACCCGTCCTGGGACGAGAAGCCGGCGCCGAAGGAGAGCGAGCCGGTGGGCCGCTCGACGACCCG
Organism: Myxococcota bacterium; assembly: GCA_030065975.1. GTDB lineage: Bacteria > Myxococcota_A > UBA9160 > UBA9160 > UBA6930 > JASJCN01. Next base: position 38,180 of record JASJCN010000021.1, on the reverse strand, counting down.
CACGTCGAGATCGAGCTGGTCGGGGTAGTCGGTCTGCTGGGGCTCGAACGTGGCCTCCTCGAAGAAGCCGAGGCGCTTCACCCGGGATTCCGAGACGCGCACCGAACGCGCCGAGTAGAGCTGGCCCTCGACCGACTGGATCTCGCGGCGGATCACCGTGTCCGTGGTGGCCGTGTTGCCTGCGATGTCGATCTCGCGAACGAAGTACAGCGGCCCCTTGGAGACGCGGAAGGTGATGTCGACGAGCAGCTCCGCGTCGTCCACGCCCGTCTGCGGCGAGACCTCGGCGAGATAGAAGCCGCGATCGGTGTAGCGGCGCTCGAGGGCCTCGCGGTCGGAGTTGAGCGAGGAGCGGCTGAACACCTCGCCGCTCTTCAGCTCGAGATCCTTGCGGAGCTGGTCGAGATCGACGGTCTCGTCGCCCGAGACGTCGACCTTGCCGACGTTGTACTGGGGGCCCTCGGTGATCGTCACCTCGACCTCGAGGCCCTCCTCGGTGGGGATCACCTCGGGGTCGGAGATGTCGACCTGGATGTATCCCTTGTCGAGATACTTGTTGTTGATCGTCTGCAGGTCCTGCAGGAAGACGGGCTCCGAGTAGGTGCCCGAACGGTCGAGGAAGCGCGTCACGTACGAATAGAAGCGCCAGATCTTGGTCTTCAGTCCCCGCTTCAGCTCCTCGTCGGTGAACGCGTCGTTGCCCTCGAAGCGGATGGTCTGGAGCCGGAGCTTCTCCTGCTCCTCCACTTCGAAGTGGATCGCCACCGCGTCGGTCGGAAGCTCCTCGATCTCGTAGCGGACCTGGGCCAGGTAGAAGCCCTCGGCCCGGTAGAGCGCCTCCACCCGCTCGCGGTTCTCGAAGAGCAGCGGGAAATCGAGGGTGGAGCCGGTCGAGAGCGTCAGGCTGTCGCGGATCTTCTCGCCGTCGAGGTTGTCGTTGCCCGAGATCGTGATCTGACGGACGACGGGGTTCTCCTCGACCCGGAAGGTCACGATGCGGCCTTCGTCGCCGTCCTCGGAGAAGACCTGGACGTTGCGGAAGTAGCCGCTGGCGTGGACCTCGCGGACGTCGGAGGCGACCTGGGCCTGGTTGAAGGGGTCGCCGACCTTGCTGGTGATGCGCGCGCGGATGGCGCCCTCTTCCAGGCGCCGGTTGCCCTCGATCAGGATCTCGGCGATGCGGTCGCTGGCCCGGTCGACGGGGCTCCCCGGCACGATGCGCTCGCGGGGCACGAGCTTGTAGACCACGGACACGCCCTGCTCGCCGCGCTCGGTCTCCGCGGTCGCGGTGCCCACCGCGTCGAGGGCGCGGATGCGCTCGAGGTCGCGACGCACGCCCGCGCTGTCGTAGGCCACGCCGCGGCGCATGCGCAGATCCTCGGGGCGGATCTCGGCCGGGAGCTCCATGCCCTCGAAGCGGACCTCCGCCACGCGGGAGCGCGTGGTGGGCGATCCGGTGATCTCGAGGATCCGGCTCGCGAGCTCGTTCACGCGGTCGAGGAGCTCGTCGTCGTCGTCGGCCGTGAACACCATGGTGGAGGTGGCCACGAGGCTGTCGACGGGCGTGACGCGGACGTCCAGGCTGTAGCGGCCGGCGAGCTCGGTCAGGCTGCCGACGACGACGTAGTCGGCGCCGAGCTCGGTGGCCATGCGCCGCACCGCATCCTCGGTGCGCTCGCCGGAGAACGCGACCAGCGTCTCGCGCACGGTGACCGCCTCGACGACCTCGATGCGCCCGCTGGCCTCGAGCCGCGAGGCGAGGAGGTCGGCCAGGGAGGACTCGAGGTACTCGAGGGGCTTCGAGCTGTGCACCTTGAAGGGCAGCACGGCGATCATCACGCGCAGCGGCGCGGGCTGGGCGCGAACGGAAGAGCCGGGACTCGCCGAAGCCGGCGCCGCGACCGCGGCGAGGGCGAGTATCAGCAGTGCGGTCGCGAGCGCGAGTTGGCGGCGCAGGCCCAAAGCGACGATCCCCCCAAATTTCCCGGGGCTGGTCCCGGGAGAACCCCACGAAGAAGCCCGAAGCGCGGCGCCGTGATCGCCGGAGCCGCTCATCCAGACCTTCCGAACGCGCTCTCCGAACACGCCCGACGGCAACGCCCGAGAGACGAGAGATGCCCCGCCGCTCGATCCCCCCGGGGCCGCACTCCCCTGCCCCGGTCGAGCGCCAGTCTACTCGCCTGGATTCCCCCCGGCAAGCCTCCACTGGCCACGAAACACCCGTAATTTCGAGCAGTTAGGGCGTCTTTGACGCCTCAGGGAGAGGCGGGGACCAGAACCCCGTCCGCGAGCGTCACCGTGGTGCCGATCCGCTGGGCCAGGCCCTCGTTGTGGGTGACCACCACCAGTGCCGCTCCGCGCTGCTCGTTGAGCCGCAGGAGGAGCTCGCCGACGCGCTCGCCGGTGCCCGGGTCGAGGTTGCCGGTCGGCTCGTCGGCGAGGAGGATCGGCGGGTCGAGGACCAGCGCGCGGGCCACCGCGACCCGCTGGCGCTCGCCGCCCGAGAGCTTGCCCACGCGATAGTCGAGGCGATGGGAGAGCTCGACCTCGTCCAGCACGCCGGCCGCGCGCTCGCGCATCTCCTTGGGAGCGATCCCGCGCAGGAGCCCCGGCATCATCACGTTCTCGAGCGCCGTGAACTCCGGCAGCAGGTGGTGCGCCTGGAACACGAAGCCGATCGAGCGGTTCCGCAGGCGCGCGAGGTCGGCCTCGTCCTTTGCGAAGACGTCCTCGCCCTCGATCAGGACGCGACCCGAGGTCGGGTGCTCAAGGGTGCCGAGGACGTGCAGCAGCGTCGACTTGCCCGAGCCCGACTGCCCGACGATCGAGACCCGCTCGCCCGCGAGAAGCTCGAGATCGACCCCGCAGAGGATCTCGACTTCGCCGTCGCCCTCCCCCTCGCCGGCGGTGGGGAACGACTTCGTGAGCGCCTCGGTCTGGAGCAGCGGGGTTTCCATCACTCGGCTCGCAGCGCCTCGGCCGGATCCAGCCGCGCGCCCTGCCGGCTCGGGAGCAGGGTCGCACCGAGGGCCAGAACCATGGAGAGCGCCACCACGAGGGCCATCTGCCCGACGTCGATCCGGTAGGGCAGCGTCGAGAACTGATACACGCTCTGGGGCAGCGTATCGACGCCGGTGAGCCCTTCGATCTGCTGCTGGATCCACGAGAGACGGGTGGTGACGGCGATCCCCGCGACGACGCCCACGAGCGTGCCGACGACACCGATCAGTGTCCCCTCGATGGCGAAGATGCGTTCGATGGACGCCTCCGTGGCTCCCATCGTCTTCAGGATCGCGATGTCCGAGGTCTTCTCCATGATCATCATGATCAGGGTGACGACGATGGCGAAGGCGGCGACGACCATGATCATCGCCAGCAGCACGAACATCATCACCCGCTCGGTCTTGAGCGCCTGGAAGAAGGCCGGGAAGAACTCCTTCCAGTCGCGCGTGTAGTAGGGGAAGCCGAGCAGGCTCTCGACGGCGCGGCCGACCGACTGGGAGCGGTAGTAGTCGGTGGTGCGCACCTCGATCCCGTGGACCACGTCGTCCACGCGCCGGAAGTCCTGGGCCGCGGCGAGAGTCGTGTAGGTGTAGATCTCGTCGTACTGGAAGAAGCTCGACTGGAAGATCCCGGCGACCTGGAAGCGCTTGAGCCGGGGCCCGGGGCCCAGCGGCGTGGGCGGCCCGCCGAAGGGGGAGATCAGCACGATCTCGTCGCCGATGCTCGCGCCCACCAGGTTCGCGAGCTGGCTCCCGACCAGGATTCCCGGATCGGACTGGATGCCCGGGTCGGACCCGTCTCCGTTCCCCGAGTGGGAGAGGCGCTCGAGCGCGCCCTCGGAGCCGGGGAGCAGATCGTCGGCGAGGTCGGTGACGCTCCCGACCCGCACCGGGTCGATCCCGCGCAGCCGCACGCCCACGATCTCCCCGCGTGCGCCGCGCACCATGCCCTCGCCGTCCACGAAGGGCGACGCGCCGGTGACGTCCTCGACTTCGTCGATGCGCTCGATCAACGCCTCGTAGTCGGCGATCGGGCCGAGCGGGCTCTGCACCGTGAAGTGGGCCCGGTTGCCGATGATCTCCTCGCGCCACACGCGCTCGAAGCCGTTCATCACCGAGAGCACGGTGATGATCAGCCACACGCCGACGGCGACGCCGGCGATGCAGATCACCGTGATGATCGAGACGAAGGTCTGGCGCCGCTTGGCGAAGAGGTAGCGGGTGGCGACGAACCACTCGGCGGTGCCGCGCACGTCGATCAGCCCGGCCGTCGCGAGCGGCAGGAGGCCGAGCACCACGAGGGTCAGGAAGACGAGGGTCACGGCCACGCCGAGCCCCGAGATCGCCGGCGCCGGAGCGGGGAGCAGCAGCGGCACCACGGCGCCGGCGCAGAGGGTGAGCGCCAGGACCACCGAGAGACGTTCGTCGGCGCCCGCCCTGGGCTCGCCGCGGCGCACCCGCCGGATGCGCAGGAAGGCGGCGACCCCGACCGACAGGGCGGCCGGCAGCACGGCGTAGGGCAGGCGATCGAGCCCGCCGATCCAGAGCGTGGCTCCGCCGGCGAGCATCGCCGTCGCCCCGAGCCCGAGCCAGAGCGGCGGCACGAGGCGCAGGAGCAGCGCCATGAAGAGCTCGCAGAAGACGGTCAGGAGCAGCAGCGAGCCCGCGCTCACCAGCCAGGCGCCGAAGGGCCCCGGCTGCCAGCCGAGCTCCAGCTCGGCCGAGAGATCGGCCAGCGCCTGGACGGACTCGACGCCCGTGCCGAGGGCCGCGAGCCCCGCCACCCAGAAGAACGTGGCCAGCACGAGGCTCGTCAGGCTGCGCGTCGCACGGGCGAAGCGCTCGAGCACCACCACCGAGGAGCCGAGGAAGAGCGCCGTGTTGGCCACGATGCCGAGGGCCAGCGCGACGATGAAGCTCAGCGCGAAGGAGCCTCCGGCCGCCTGGGCCGCCTCCCACAGGCTCGCCAGCAGCGTCGGCTGGGCGACCTCGGGCGACATCAGGTGCCGGCCTCGCTGCGCAGGTGGGGGAAGAGGATGACCTCGCGGATGCTCGGCGTATCGAGCAGCACCCGCACCAGGCGGTCGATCCCGATCCCGATCCCTCCGGTCGGGGGCATGCCGTGCTCGAGGGCCCGCAGGAAGTCCTCGTCCAAGGGCTGTGCCTCCTCGTCGCCGGCGGCCTCCAGGGCCTGCTGATCCTCCATGCGTCCCCGCTGGTCGAGAGGATCGTTCAGCTCGCTGAAGGCGTTTGCGAGCTCCATCCCCGCCAGATAGAGCTCGAAGCGCTCCACGACGCGGGGATCCTCGCTCGAGCGCTTCGCGAGCGGCGAGAGCTCGGTCGGATGCTGGGTCACGAAGGTCGGCTGGATCAGGCCCGGCTCCACGTGCTCACTGAACAGGTCGTCCACCATCACGCCCCAGGTGGGCGCGCTGCCGGGTTCGACGCCGGCCTGCTTGGCCGCGTTCCGCAGGGACTCGAGATCCCGCGCCTCGAGCACGTCGATGCCCGTCTCCTCCCGGATGGCGTCGCGCATGCTCACCTCGCGCCACTCGCCGGAGAGGTCGAGGGTGTGCCCCTGGCTCTCGAACACGAGGCCGCCGTGGACCGACTCGGCCACCTCCCGGATCAGGCCCTGCGCGAGCGCCATCATGTCGCGGTAATCGCCGTAGGCCTGATAGGCCTCGAGCAGCGTGAACTCGGGGTTGTGCTTCCGGGACACGCCCTCGTTGCGGAAGTTGTGGGCGATCTCGTAGACGCGATCGAGCCCACCGATCACCAGCCGCTTCAGGTAGAGCTCGTCGGAGATGCGCAGGTAGAGCTGCTGGTCGAGCACGTTGTGGTGGGTGACGAAGGGGCGAGCCGCGGCTCCGCCATAGAGGGGCTGGAGCGCCGGCGTCTCCACCTCGAGGAAGCCGTCGCGATCGAGGTAGGAGCGGCACGCGCTCACGATCCGGCTGCGGGCGATGGCGATCCGCCGCGCCTCGGGGTTCGAGAGCAGGTCGAGGTAGCGCTGCCGGAAGCGCGCCTCGACGTCCTGGAGCCCGTGCCACTTCTCGGGCAGGGGCCGCAGGCTCTTGCTCAGCATGTCGAGGCTCGCGACGGAGAGCGTGAGCTCGCCGCGCTTGGTGCGCCAGAGGGTGCCTTCGGCCCGGACGAAGTCGCCCACGTCGAGGCCCTTGATCGCCGCGAAGAGATCCTCGGGCACCTCGGTCTTGCGCGCCGAGAGCTGCAGGGCCACGCCGTCCTGCTCGATTCCGACGAACACGAGCTTGCCGAAGGAGCGGACGGCGCGGACCCGACCGACGGCCGCCGCCGGGGGAGCCGCCGCCTCGAGCTCTTCCTCGGTCTTCTCGCCGTACTCGGCGTGGATGTCCTCGACGGGGACGAAGGGCCCGACGCGGGCGGGGTAGGGGTCGACGCCCCGCTCCCGCAGCTCGGTCAGGCGCGTCCGCCGCGCTTCCAGCTCGTTCTCGCTCATCGCCCTCTTCCACGTCGTGCCGGGTGCACCGCCTCGGCCGGCGCGCCTGCGCCGCTGCAGTATGACGATCCGCCGCCGGTCGGCATGGGACCCACGGACCCGCTCACCCGAGGTCGCCGGACAGCAGCGCGGCCCGGATGAAGCGGTCGATGTCTCCGTCGAGGACGCCCTGGGCGTTGCCCGCCTCCTCGCCCGTGCGGTGGTCCTTCACGCGCTGGGCCGGGTGCAGGGTGTAGGAGCGGATCTGGCTGCCGAAGCCGATCTTCACCTTGTCGCCCTGCATCGCGGCGAGGCGCTCCTCCTGCTCCTGGCGCATCCGCTCGTAGAGGCGCGCCCGCATCACCTTCATCGCCTGGGAGCGGTTCTTGTGCTGGGAGCGCTCGCTCTGACACTGCACCACGATGCCCGTCGGGATGTGGGTGAGGCGCACGGCCGAATCCGTCTTGTTGACGTGCTGGCCGCCCGCGCCGCTGGCCCGATAGGTGTCGACGCGCAGGTCCTTCTCCTCGAGCTCGACGTCGATGGAGTCGTCGAGCTCGGGCCAGATCGACACGCTGGCGAAGGCCGTGTGGCGGCGGTGCTGGGAGTCGAAGGGCGAGATGCGCACCAGCCGATGCACGCCCTGCTCGGCGCGCAGGTACCCGTAGGCACAGTCGCCCGCGAAGGTCGCCGTCACGCTCCGCAGTCCGGCCTCGTCGCCGGGCTGCTCGTCCAGCACCTCCACCTTGAAGCCGCGACCCTCTGCCCAACGCAGGTACATGCGCAGCAGCATCTCGGCCCAGTCGGCGGCGTCGGTGCCGCCCTCGCCCGCGTTGATCGAAACGATCGCGTTGCTCGCGTCGTGCTCGCCGGACAGCATGCGCTGGAGCTCGGCATCGCCGAGCGCCTCCTCGGCCTCGTCGAGCTTGTGCGCCGCCTCGCCGAGGGTCTCCGGGTCCGACTCCTCGAGGGCGAGCTCGAGGAGCACCTCGGCGTCGCTCACGGCCGACGACAGGGCGTCGATCGAGGCCAGCTCGCGCTCGACGGCGCGCTTCTCGCGCAGGACCGCCTCGGCCTTCTGGCGGTCGTTCCACAGGTCGGGCTGCGCGCTCTCCTCCTCGAGCTGCGTCAGGCGCTCTCGTTGGCTCGCCTCGTCAAAGGCGCCCCCGGAACTCGCCGAAGCGCCCGCGAACCCCGCGGAGGCGCTCGGACAGCTCGCCGGGGTCCAGTCCGGGCTGGCTCGCCTGCTGCGCGTTCTCGCCGCTCTCGCTCATCGGGATTCCTCGCTGCCCGTCTCGTCGGTCGGTCGGTCCGTCGGTCCGTCGGTCGTCACTCAGGCTCGGGAGCGGCGAAGCAAGCCGCCCGCGAGCCAGAGACCGCCGATCCAGAGTCCGCAGACGGCGACGATCCAGTCGCCGTTCTCGGTATAGAAGGTCCGGGGCGCCTCCTGGGGGAGCACGGGCACCTCGCTCACGAGGTAGCCGCGCTCGAGGAGCCCGGTTCGTTCCCGCACCCGGCCGCGACGATCGATGAAGGCGGAGACGCCGGTATTGGCCGCTCGAGCCGTCCACACTCCGTTCTCCGCCGACCGCATGGCGGTCATCGCGAGGAACTGGAGCGGCGCCCCGGTGCGCCCGTACCAGGCATCGTTCGTGATTCCGAGCAGGACGCCCCCGCCGTCGCCCACGAATCGTCGCACCCGATCGGGAAAGATCAGTTCATAGCAAATGGGTACCCCCGCGGGCAGGACGCCGGAGCCCCCTTCCGGTGGCCCCTCCGGGCCCTGCGGAAGGGGGAGGTCGACCCGCCGCACGCGCTCGCCAGGCGTGACGTCCTGGCCCGCGCTGCCCGTGGCGATGGCGCGGATGAAGCGACCGAGCAGGGCGCGAAGCGGCAGGTACTCGCCGAAGGGAACCAGATGGGTCTTGTCGTAGCGATCCACCCGCTCGCCCGACGGCCCGAGGATCAGTGCGCTGTCGAAGAGCTTCGGCGGCTGCGGGTCGAGTGGATCGCCGCGCTCGAGGCCGACCGTGCCGACCACCAGCGCCGCGCCGGTCTCCCGAGCCAGCGCCTTGAGCTCGGACAGGACCGGCGGCATCGCTTCGGCCGGCGCCGCGACGGCCGTCTCGGGAAAGACCACGACCTGCGCGCCCTCGGCCACGGCGCGGCGAGTGAGGTCGGCGTAGGAGGCGAGGGTCTCGTACAACCGACCCGGCGACCACTTCTGGTCCTGGGGCACGTTCCCCTGCAGCACCGCCACGGAGATCCGCGGGCCCTCGTCGGGATCGGTCGCAGCGAAGCGGAGCCCCCCGACGACGAGCAGCCCCCCCAGCAGCAGGCTCGCCGCCACCGCCTCGCGGAAGAGACTGCGATCCCGGCGCGCCGCGGCCGCGAGCACTGCACCGCCGAGGACGGTCGCGAAGGAGAGTCCCAGTACCCCGGTGAGCGACGCCAAGCCCAGCAGCGCGGGGTTTCGGTGCTGCGCGTAGCCGATCAGCGCCCAGGGGAAGCCCGTGAGGAGCCAGTGGCGCGAGTACTCGACGAGCACCCACAGAGCGGCCGCGGCGAACAGCGTCCCCGGCCTGCGCTCCCGCCACCAGACGAACCCCGCGCAGAAGAGCGCCATGGGGAGCGCCATGTAGAGCGCCAACAGCGGCGGGGCGATCACGCCGACGACCACCGGCGCGGCGCCGTAGCGCACGGTGACCACGTAGATCCAGTGCAGGATCGCCGTGTGCGCGGCCCAGCTCGCCAGGAAGCCCACGCGCGCGGCGGCCAGGGGAGGGAGCCCCCACACGGCGAGCAGCAGGAGGGCCGGCGAGAGCCAGGCGAACACGAGGCCGAGGTCGATCTCGCCGGAGCCCACCACGTGGGGAAACGCGAGGAACGTCGCGACGACGTAGGCGACGCCGATGGCCGCGCGAGACCGCGTGCTCACGGCCCGACGTCGCCCCGCATAGGCTCCTCGCCCTCGCGGCGTGCGAGCCCTGCGAGCACGCGCTCCTCCTCTCGCTGCATCACGGCCGCCTCGTCCGCCTCCTCGTGGTCGTGCCCGAGCAGGTGGAGGACGCCGTGCACCAGCAATCGGGTGAGCTCGTCGAGGAGCGGGGCCGCCCGCTCGTCGGCCTGGCGCCGGGCCACCGGCACGGCGATCACCACGTCGCCGAGCAGGGCGCCGCGGTGGTCGGCGTGGTCTCCCTCGAGGAGTGAGAAGGACAGCACGTCGGTCGGGCCCGCCTTCCCGCGGTAGCTCTCGTTCAGCTCCGCCATCTCCTCGTCGGCGACCAGCCGAAGCGAGAGCTCCGCGCCCGCGTGGCCGGTGAGATCGAGGATCCCCTCCGCGCGGCGGGTGACCCGCTCGCGCTCGGCGGCGGAGAGTTGCGCCGCCCCCTCCGAGCCCGAGACGATCACTCCCATGGCGACCGCCGGGCGCCGCTCACGAGGACGCAGGGGCCTCGGGGTCGGAGTCGGTCGGCGGCAGCTCGTCGTGGAGGCGCGGGGCCGGGGAGGCCGGACGGGCGTCCCGGCGCCCGTAGCGGTCGTAGGCGCGGACGATCTCCTGGACCAGAGGGTGGCGCACCACGTCGTCGTCGTGGAAGCGCATGATCCCGATCCCGTCGACGTCGTCGAGCACGCGCACCGCGTCGACGAGACCGCTCGGCTGCTCGCTCGGGAGATCGATCTGGGTCACGTCGCCCGTGATCACCGCCTTCGAGTCGTAACCGAGACGGGTCAGGAACATCTTCATCTGGTCGGGCGTCGTGTTCTGCGCCTCGTCCAGGATCACGAAGCTGTCGTTCAGGGTGCGGCCGCGCATGAACGCGAGCGGGGCCACCTCGATCACGTCGCGCTCCATCAGTCGCTGGGCGCGGTCGAAGTCCATCATGTCGTGGAGCGCGTCGTAGAGGGGGCGCAGGTAGGGATTGACCTTCTCGGCCATGCTCCCGGGCAGGAAGCCCAGCTTCTCGCCCGCCTCGACGGCGGGCCGCGTGAGGACGACGCGCGAGACGTCGTGGCGGTTCAGCGCCGCCACCGCCATCGCCATCGCGAGGTAGGTCTTGCCGGTGCCCGCCGGCCCGACACTGATCACCACGTCGTGGGCCTGGATCAGATCCAGGTAGCGACGCTGGGAGAGGTTCTTGGCGGCGATGCGACGCCTCCCCCGCACGCCGGAGAGCACGTCGGCGAAGACGTCGCCGAGGGCCACGTCGGGCTCCTTGGTGACCGTCTGGATCGCGGCCCGGACGTCGCGCGCAAGGATGGTCGCGCCCTCTCGGACCTGTCCGTAGAGCTCGTCGAGGACCTTGTGGGCCATGCCCACCTTCGACTCGTCTCCGATCAGGCGGACCTCGTTGCCGCGGGCGCGCGCCTGGATGCCGAGGTCCTGCTCGAGGATGCGGAGCGTTCGCTCGCGCTCCCCGTAGAGCGTCATCGCCAGGTGGTTGTCCTCGAAGACGAGGGTCTGACGATGGCTGGCATCGGACGAGTTCCGCTCGGAGCTGCGATCCGTCGAGCGCTCCTTGTTTCGATCCCGATCTCGATCCCGATCTCGATCTCGACCCTGATCTCGATCGCGGTCCCGGTCTCGGCCGGGGCCCCGGTCAGGGTTGCGCTCTCGGTCCAGTGCGTCTCGGCTCAGCGGGCTCTCCTGGGAAACGGCCGACCTGCGGCCCCGACTCGATCGGCCCGCCTCGCGAGCCTCTGTCCACCGGCCCGCGAGTCGTGTCCGGGCCGGACGAGGAGGGTCGTTCACCGACTGCGAACGAATCCGGAGCCAGCAAGACGTGGCTGCCCCCCCGTCGTCGGAAATAGTAAGGAGGCCGACTCCCAGCCGCCAACTCGAGGGGCGGCACGCCGGCGCGGCCCAGGCGCTCGACGTTCACGGGAATGCCGTCGGCGGAGAAGCGACGGGCCTCGAGCAATCGCGACAGGCGGGTGGTCGCCGCGGCGCTCCGCGCGGCGTCGAGGGGGTCGGGGGTCAGCCGAGCCGGCTGCGTCGACGGGCTGCCCGTCCCGACGCGTGCCCCGATCATCCCGGCGACGATCAAGAGCAGAACGAAGGGAACCAGCGCGGCCAGGCGGAACGGGTCGAAGCGCGGCCTCGCCCCGAGCTGTGCCGGACCGGGCGCGAGCTCCTCGCGGACGCGGATGATCCCCGACTCGTGGAGCCGCGACATCCAGCGGGCCGCCTCGAAGCTCCCCATTCGGGACAGGTCGATCACCCGGCGGGCGGGGATCCGGCCGTCCACCAGGAGGTAGAGCCGCTCGGCGGCGGCCAGGGACTCCGGGGACTCGTTCGAGCACTGCTCACGGAACGCGTCGAAGTCGGACGCCCGCTCGAACACCGTATGGTCGCGGGTGGCCGCCGCATCGAGCGCGCGCCACTCGTCCACCATGCGCAGGCCGTCCATCAGGATCTGCTCGGCCGGCAGCAGGCGGCTCGGGTCGCGGCGGTGGGGAACCGGGCCTGCCGTGAAGTGGAACGAGCCCTTCTCGCGACGCAGCAGGTCGAAGAGCGTCTCCTGGGTGAGGAGATCGACCACTCGCTCGACCGCCTCGCGACCGATCTCGCGGTTCAGGAGCTCGAGCGCGTCACCGTCCGCCCCTTCGTCGTCGAGCTCGAGCCGTCGCTCCGGGGTGAGCAGACCCACGCGGACGAGCATGTCGGCGAGCGCCGCCCCCTCGAACGCACCGGCGGGCTCCCCCCGAACGACGGCACCGCGGTCGAACGCGATGCGGATCGGCGAAGGCTCGCCCACCACCTCGAGGACGCCGGTCTTGCGCTGGTGCCCGATCAGCTGGAACACCTCGCCCACGCCGAAGTCGCGCAGGTTTCCGTGGAGCGCGACGGCCATCAGCTGCGCTCCCCGAGCGCCACGCTGAGCGCCGTGGTGCCGAGGTAGGCGAGCCCGGCGAGGCAGGCGGCCCCGAGGCCGAGCCACGTGACGCCGGCACCGAGGGCCATGGGATCGGGGATCGCGAAGCGCACGAGGCCGGCGGCCGCGACCGCCATGGCGACGAGGCTCACGGAGGCGAGAGCGAGCAGCGGGCGCGCGCCTCGGAGCCCGGCGAAGCCGGGCATGAGCAGGCTCGCGGCCGTATCCAGCACGCCCCCGATCCGGTCCCAGACGGGTCGCTTCTTCCTTCGTCGGCGCCGCCGCGCGGCCGGCGAGTCGCCGAGCACGGCGATCGCGACGCCCACGGCGGTGGCCATGGCGATCGCCGCAGCGGCGGATGCGGGGCTCGAGAGCCGGCCCGCCGCGAAGGGGCGCCTCGACACCGCGGCGATCTCCGCGCCGTCGCGCCGGGTCTGCTCGCTGCGGGTTCGCTGGTGCGCCACGGCGGTCGAGAGGGGCAGGTCGAAGGTCGTTCCCGACTCGGCGGACGAGAGCACGTTGGCGAGGTCGGCCGCGTGGCGCGCGTCGATCGACTGGGCCTCGGCCAGGGCCAGGTCCTGCTGCTCGAGCTTCACGATCGTGCCGTAGGCCTGGGAGAGGTTCACGCGCAGCAGGAGCGAGAGCGACTCTCGCGCGGCCTCCTCGTAGAGGGCGATGGCCTGGCGCGCCTCGTCCCGAGCGAGCATCACGTTCGCCGCGTTGTTGCGGACGCGCGGATCACCGGCATCGAGCATCGGCTCGAAGAGCCGCGCTGCCTCGTCGACGTCGCCGTCGCGCCGTGCCTGCACGGCGATGGCGTGGGCCGCCTCGACGTCGGACGATGCCGCATGGGCGAGACGCTGGACGCCCCCGCGATCGAGCACGCCGTGCCCCATGCGCCACGCCAGGCGACCCACCGGATCGGCCGCGAGTGCGGCCGTGGCGTGGCCCTGGCGATCGAGGAGCGGGAAGAGCGCCAGCCAGACCAGCAGCGCGGCGCAAAGGACGGCCAGCCGACGCGTCAGTCCGGGCGGGATCATCGCGACGCACAGGCCGCCGACGACGAGGCCGAGAACCCCCTCCCCGAGCGCCGCCGGCAGCAGGAGCAGGACACCGACGGCCGCCATTCGCGACGCGAGCGGCCAGCCCGATCCGCCCGGCAGCGTGCGCGCCGCCGGAATCAGCGAGAACGCGACCGCTGCGGCGAGGAAGCCGAGACCGGCCAGCAGACACGCGCGGGCCAGCACCGTCCACAGTGCGACCTCCGCCCACAGGAGCGCGAGGAGGTGGTCGGGAATGGCGGCGGCGCCACGGACGGCGGCGCCGAGCGCATCCGTCGGAGAGCCGGCGCGCCAGTGTGCGCTGGCCAGACCGAAATGGGCCGCCGGCAGGCTCGGTGCGAGAGCCACCGCGGCGAGGGCCCGCTCGAGCTCGCTGCCCGCGCCGGGATCCCGCAAGACCGCCAGCGCCGCGCCCTCGACGTCCCGAAGACCTCGCTCGGCGGCGGCGGTCTGGGTGCGCCGGACCCGGTCGGAGAGGTGCTGATCGGAGCTCCCGAAGGCGCGAATCAGCGCTTCGCCCGGCTCGGGCCGGAAGCGGGGCGGCGCCGCGCTGGCGGCGGGCTCGGGCTCGCCTGCCTGCGCGCCCGCCTGGTCGTCAACCCCCGCGGGGGGAGCCGTCTGCTGGGCCGGCGTCGGGTCCTCGGCGCTCGCGGGGAGCGCGGGCAGCACCACGGCCAGGAGCAGGGCGATCAGCAGACGCAAGCCATACCTCGAACCCGCAAGCGCGGGACCAAAGGGGTCGGATCCAGCAGCCGTATCGGCCGTCCCCGGGAGGCACTGGAGCCACATCCGGGGCGCCCAGCGGCCGCCTTCCGGCCCCGCCGGCCGGGGCTGGACGGGGCTGGGCGGGGCCACGCCAGGGCCGAAACGGGGGCTCCCGTGGCCGTCGCGCGCTTCGGGCGACTTGCCTATGCTCCGCCGCTCCCACGGGGCCTCGGGTGGTCCTGGTGTCGGCGCGAGGAACGCGTCGCCCCACCCTCCGACGGCGACCTTCCACGTCGACCTTCGACGGGGCCCCGACCGTCATCGACCGCTCGCGATCCATCGCGAGCCACCGGAGATCCACTTGGCCAACCACAAGTCCGCTGCGAAGCGCGCCCGACAGGACCTGAAGCGCCGCGACCGCAACCGGACGGTCCGCAGCGCGGTCCGCACCCAGATCAAGGCCCTGCGCCAGGCCATCGAGGCCGGCGAGAAGGACACCGCCACCGCGCGCCTGCGCACGACCGAGCGAAGCCTGCGCAAGGCCGCCTCCAAGGGCGTCTACAAGAAGACGACCGCCAGCCGCACCGTCTCGCGCCTCGCCCGCGCCGTCGCCGCGATCTAGCTCGCCGACGTCAGGCCGATAGCCCCATCACCAGGCGTTCGAGCGCCAGGTCGGGCGGCAGCCCGCCCTGCCCCTTCAGCACGGCGTCGACCTCGTGAATGGCGTCGAGGCACATCACCAGGCGGCGCAACGTGTAGCGGCGCGCCTGCCCCTCGAGCTTCCGCACGGCGAAGGGGTGGCCCCGCGGCGGCTCGCCCGCGCGGGTGCGCGCGAGCTTGCGGAAGTGGCTCGCGAGAGAGCCGAGGATCACGGGCGCGGGCGCGCCGGCCGCGCGCAGCTTGCCTAGCACCGAGAGCGCCTCGGCCGTCTCGCCACCGCCGATGGCGTCGGTCAGGTCCCAGATCGGCTGCTCGGCGACGGCGCACACCGACTCGGAGACGTGCTTGCGCTCCACCTTGGCGCCGGGCCCCGCCAGCAGCGAAGCCTTCTCGAGCTCGCTGCGCAGGAGCAGCAGCTGCGGCCCGATGGACTCCACCAGCAGCTCGGCCGCGCCGCGCCCGAGAGGGACGCCGCTGCGCTCGGCCAGGCGCGAGACGAAGGCCACGGCCGCCTTGGCGTTCTTGGGAGGATCGCAGGCGACGAGCGCCGCGGGCTTCGCGAACGCCTTCACCCAACGCGAACGCTTGTCGATCTTGGCCGCGGTGACGAGCAGCACCACGGGACCTTCGGAGAGCCCGGCGACGCCCTCGGCCAGGGCGTCGGCCAACCCACCGCCCCGACGCGCCTCGGGCTCGCGCAGCTCCACGAGCCGGCGCTCGGCCATCACCGGCAGGGTGCGCAACGCGTCGAGCAGGCGGCCCCCTGTGGTGGCGTCTCCCTCGAGCCGGTCGTGGTTGAAGTCGGCGCTGGCGGGCTCGACCACCGCGGCGCGGATCGCGGCCGTGGCCTCCTCGCGCAGCAGCGCCTCGGGGCCCGCGACCAGATAGGCGGGGCGGAGCACACCCGAGGACAGCTCCCCGGCGAGCTCCTCCGGCGTCACGGGATCTCGCGCTCGAAGATCGAGTCGTGGATGCGACTGGCCAGCACGCCCGAGAGCCGGCGGAGCGCCTCCTCCCGGTTGGTGCGCGCGACCTCGACGTCCGCGCTGGCCAGGTAGAGCTCGCTGTCCTGCAGCGCGTTGGTATCGAGCTCGAGCACGGTCCCGTCCTTCTGCGCCACCACGACCAGCAGCCGCATGCGAACCTCGTACTCGAGGGCGAAGGAGATCGAGGAGAAGCTCCGGCTGATGATGTTCAGCTCGGAGATGATCCCCTGGACCACGAGATCGGCGACCTCGGGATCGTCGACGAGTCGCAGGCTCCCGCGGCGCAGGAACTCGCGCTGCAGGCTGTCGGCGAAGATCCGGTCGATCTCCGGCTCGAAGGTGTCGTTCTCGAAGGCCTGGATCGCGACCCGCTGGACGTCGGGCAGCGCATTCTCGTAGCGCACGACCTGGTAGCCGCAGCCGGAGGAGAGGCCGAGGGCCAGGGCCAGCGCGAGGCCGAGCCGGACCACCCCAGACCGGGCGAGCGCCGACCGGTCCAACGCCGACCGGGCAGGCGCCGACCGGGCGGACGCCGCCCGGTCCAACGGGTACGGAAGCGCGCGGGTGCGAGCGGGCACGGCGCGGACGCTACCAACGAGCGGCGCGCCAGTCGACCTCGGAGAGGCCTCCGGACGGGGTCAGCCCAGCTTCAGCAGGGAGCGGGCGACCGCGAGCACCTTGTTGGCCTGGATCGGCTTGGTCAGATACTCGTTGGCGCCGAGCGAGAGCGCGCGCTCGCGGTCCTCGGCAGCGCCCTCGGTGGTGATCACCACGATGGGAATCTCGCGCAGGGACCCCTCGGCGCGGATCAGGCTGATCAGCTTGAGGCCGTCCATCACGGGCATGTTGATGTCGATCAGCGCGAGATCGAACTCGTCGCTGGTGATCTTGCGCAGCCCGTCCATGCCGTCGGAAGCCTCGACGATCTCCGCTCCGCGCAGGCGCTTGAGCGCGAACGCCAGCAGCTGCCGCATGGTCGGACTGTCTTCGACGATCAGGATTCGGGGCCGGTCCTCGTTCATGTTCTCTCTCCGCCGGTCGCTGCGCGAGGGCTACTTCGTGAGCAGGTCGATGAAGCCCTGGATGGTGTTCAGCTTGCGTTCGGAATGGCCATGAAGCTGCGCCGCAAAGATCGCGGTGGCGGCATGGCCGGCCAGGAGCGTGAAGAGCTCGTGATCGAGCGGACTGAAGCTCTCCTTCTGCGAGAGCAGGCGGTGGATCGCGATGGCTCCGATGGGTCGATCTTCCACGCGGAGCGGGATGTTCACGACGGGGTGGTCGAGATCCTGCGAAGCGCCCTCCTCGAGGATCATCTCACCGGAGAGCACGGACTCGCCGATCGGGCCGCTGCCCAGCGGCGCGCTCGGGAAGGTCTTGACCTCGGCGCCCTCGGACGCGACCGCCTCGAGCTGGCCGCTGCGCTCGTCGAGCACGTACACGGCGAAGAGCTCGGCCCCGACCAGGTTGATCACGATCTCGATGATGATCTTCAGGACCTCGCCGAGGTCCAGGGTCGAGTGCAGCTGGTAGCTGGCCACATAGAGGTTCGCGAGGTTGTTGTTCTCCTCCTCGATCTCGAGGTAGCGGCCGGCGAAGAGGCGGTTCTCCTCCTCCACGGCCCGCAGGCGCTCCAGCACGTCCTCGCGCTCGGACTCGAGGGTCCGGACCCGGGCGATCAGCTCCTCGCGGAGCTTGCTCCACTCGACGTCGTCGCCGGCGGCGGTGGTCTGACGGTCCTCGACCTCCACGAGCTGCCGGCGCAGGCGCTGGTTCTCTTCCAGCAACTCCTTGGTGAACTCCGCACCACGACGGAACATTCCGAGGAACTCCTCGGCGCGGACCGGCAGGTTCTGGCGCTCGTCATCGCTCATTCGAGACCCTCTGACCCCGACTCATCGGTCTTTCCGGCTCCCGCCTGAATGGCTGGAGCGATCTCCCACAGGGGAAGTACCTGGTCCACGGCCCCGGCCTCGATCGCCTGCTGGGGCATCCCGAAGATCACCGCCGACTCCTCGGACTCGGCCAGGACGGCGCCTCCACCCTTGCGGATGGCTTGGGCGCCGCTGGCGCCATCCCCGCCCATCCCGGTCAGGACGACCCCCAGCACCGCGGAACCGAAGTGCTCGGCCGCGGAGTGGAAGAGGCGATCGACCGACGGCGCGTACTTGTCCGAACGGGTGCCGGGGGAGAGGCGCGTCCGAACCTGGTCGCCGACCCGCTCGAACTCCACGTGCTTGCCACCGGGCGCGATTCGGATCTGCCCCGCCCCGAGCACCTCGCCGTGGCGCGCCTCCCGCACGTCGAAGCAGGTGAGGCGATCGAGCCGTTCGGCGAAGCCGGCCGTGAAGGCGCCCGGCATGTGCTGGGCCACGACGAAGGGAACGGAAGGGGCCACGTTGAAGGCTCCGAAGAGCTGCATCAGGGCCGCCGGCCCTCCGGTCGAGGCACCGATGGCGACCACCGAGCGGTCGCGCACCAGGCCGGCGTGGGCCGGATCCGCGACGCCGCTGGGCTGGCGCTCTGCCAGGTTCTCCACCCGCAGCTCGTGGATCGCCTGGATCTTGCGCAGCAGCTCCTGCTCGATCTCCGCGAGGTCGGGGTCGGGGTGTGCCGAGGGCTTGGCGACGAAGTCCGCCGCGCCGAGATCGAGGGCCTTGAAGACGTCCTCGTCACCCGCGCGGCCGCTCACCACGAGCACCGGCGTCGGCCGCTTGGCCATCAGCAGGCGCAGGAACGTGAAGCCGTCCATGCGCGGCATCTCGAGATCGAGCGTGATCAGGTCGATGTCCATCTCGAGGGCCTTGCGCAGGGCCTCGTGGCCGTCGCGGGCCCAGTCCACCACCTCGATGCCCGGGGCACGCCCGAGCATGGTCACGATCGTGCGCCGGCTGAACGCGGAGTCGTCGATCACCAGCACGCGCAAGGTGTCGCGGCTCATCGCTCGAGCTCCTCCAGGCTCGCGGTCGCGGCGATGGCCTCCTCGGCCGCCTTCCGCCAGCGATCCTGGGGCGCGTCCGAAGCCGACGGCTTGCGATACACGAGGTCGTGCGTCAGGTGACGCAGCTCGAAGGCGCTGCTCAGGTTGATCAGCGACTCCGAGTGGCCGAGCAGCAGGTAGCCCCCGGGCCGGATCTTCTCCTCGAAGCCGTGCACCACGCGGCGCTTGGTCTCCTGGTCGAAGTAGATGATCACGTTGCGGCAGAGGATCACGTCCATCGGCCCGAGCACCGCCGAGCGCGTGTCGTCGAGCAGGTTCAGGTGGGTGAACACCACGTGGCGCTTGATGTCGTCGACGATGCGGTGGCCGCCTTCGACCTCCTCGAAGTACTGCTTCTGCAGCTCGGGCGGGGTCTCCCGGAACGACGCCGGGCGGTACACCCCGCGCCGCGCCTTCTGCAGCACGCGCCTCGAGATGTCCGACGCATAGACCCGGAAGTCGCGGCCGGGCTCGAGCCCCGCTTCGCGCGCCAGGATCACGATGCTGTAGGCCTCCTCACCGCTCGAGCAGCCCGCCGACCAGATGCTCACCACGCCGCCGCCGAGCCGCCTCCGGCGCTCGAGCAGCTCGGGAAGGATCTCCTCGACCAGGGCCCGCAGCTGACCGCGCTCGCGGAAGAAGTAGGTCTCGTTGGTCGTGAGCTCGTCGGTGGCCCGGGCCAGCTCCTGATCGCTCTCGCGATCGTGTCGCAGCAGGTGGTGATAGGCCGCCAGGCTTCCGAGGCCGAGCTCGCGCGCGCGCCGGCCCAGCCGCTTCTCGAGCAGGAAGCGCGAGTCCTCGCCGAACCACAGGCCCGTCGCCTCCCGGAAGAAGTCCCGGAAGAGCCGGTACTCGAGGTCGGAGAGCTCGAGCGGGCCGTCGTCGAAGCCGTTCACTAGGGCTCGAGCCTCCGCACCGCTTCCAGCAGGTTGTTGCGCACGAAGTCGTCGCGCTCGACCTCGAGACGCCGCAGCAGCGCCGGCACCGCCCGGGCGTGCCCGCGATCGGCCACGACCTGGACGGCCGCAGCCCGCACCGACCACGCGTCGTGCTGGATCGCGCCCGTGATGCGGTCGAGCACCTCCTCGCCGCCGTGGCGCCCCGCACAGGTGATCGCGAGGCTCGCCACGTCGGGGTCCGAAGCCTCGACCCAGCGCGCGGCCAGGTCGGCCGCCGCGTCCCCGCCGATGCGCGAGAGGGCCTCGAGAGAGGCCAGCGCGACGGTGCCCTCGTCGGAGAGCGCCGTCTCCAGGATGCCGAGGATGCGCTCCTCTCCGTGGCTCGGCGACAGCCCCGCGAGGGAGCGAACTGCGGCCGCCCGGACCAGCGGCTCCTCGTCCATCGCCAGGGTGGCGAGGGCCTCCAACGCCTCGGGCGAGCGCGCCACCACGAGCGCTCCAGCGGCGCCGATGCGCACCGCGGGATCCTCGTCGGTCACGGCCATGCGCAGCCCGTCCGCCGACGCGCCGTCGGCGAGGCGGCCGATCGCGTGGACCGCTGCGCGCCGGACGCGGGCGCTGGGGTCGGAGAGCAGCAGCGAGAGGGTGCCGGAGTCGGCGGAGTCGGCGAGCTCGCCCAGGGTGCGGGCCACGGTGATGCGGTGGCACTCGCCCGAGTCCGACGGAAGCTCCGAGAGCAGCGCGACCGCCTCCCTCGAGGCGCTCGCGTCGGATCGCGCGGCCTGGATGAGGGCGTCGGAGAGGCTCTCGATGGCCTCGTCGTCGGCGTCCTCGAGCTCCTCGGCGCTGCGCGCCACCGCGGCCACCAGGGCGGGCACGAAGCGCGGGTCCCGCCGCCGACCGAGGGCCTTGGCCGCCTCGACCCGCAGCTCGAGCGAGCTTCCCTCGAGCGCCTGGAGCAGGACCGCGCCACCGGCCTCCCCATCGCAGCTCCCGAGCAGGCGCAGCGCGAGCTCGCGGGCGGCGAGCGGCAGCCCGTCCCAGACCTCGGCGATGGCCTCCTCGATGTCGGAGCCGAAGCGCCCGAGCCCTTCGAGCACGAGGGTCTGGAGCGCCGGATCGAGCCCCGCGCACAGCAGGGGCGCCACCACGTCGCGCCGCTTCAGCAGACACAGGAACTGCACGAACACGAGCCGCTTGGGCAGCGGCGCGGCGCCGAGCCGGTCGAGGGCGTCCTCGAGCACGGCCGGCCCCTCGGCGACCGCGCTCTGGATCCGCCCCTCGAGCGTCACCGCGGCTTCTCCGTCGAGGCGGGCCATCCGCCGCACCAGGGCCGCCATGGCCGCCTCTCGTGCGGAGCGCGCGGTGTGGAGGCTGTCTACGAGACGCAGCTCCGCCTCGGGATCGAAGCTCTCGGCCAGGAGCGAGATCGCGGCCGGGCGCAGACCCGGGTCGGCCAGCGCCTCCTTCAGCTCGTCCAGGGGCACCTCGGCACCGAGACGGGAGAGCGCGCGCAGGGCCGAGAGGCGCACGAGCCCCTCCTCGTCCTCGCTCTGGATCCGGCGCAGAGCGCGCGCCGATTCCTCGGATCCGCAGGACCCGAGGGCGTCCGCCGCTGCGCCGCGCACGTTGGCGTCGGCGTCGCCGAGCAGCTGCTCGAGGCGAGCGATCGCCGCGGGATCCTCGATCCCGGCCAGGGCGTCGACCACCTGCTTGCGCACGTCGACGTCCGGGTCCTCGCTCGCGCCGATCAGCGCCGGCAGCGCCGCCGAGCCGATGCGACGCAGCACCTCGAGCGCCGCGTTGCGCCGGCCCGGGTTGTCTCCGTCGGCCAGGGCGCGAAGCAGGGCCGCGGCGGTGGCCCCGGGATCCTCGAGGTGGGCGATGCGCTCGCAGGCGGCCTTGCGCACCCGCCAGCTCTCGTCCCCCAGCCGCTCGAGCAGATGCTCGCGCACGTCCTCGTCGGCGAGCATGCTCGCTCGCTCGACGGCGAGGCGCCGGACCTCCTCGTCGGACGAGGAGAGATCCGCGATCCAGGCTTCCACGACGCTGCGGTCCACCCTCGTCTACCCCTGCTTCCGGGTTTCCGCGACGCGCTCGAGCTCGGCGGCCAGATGGTCGCGCTCCTGGCGCACGCGCTCGTCGACGCGCTCGGCAAAGAGCGCGCGGCCCTCGGCCAGCTCCGCCGAGAGCGCCTCGACGACGTTCCCCATGCGCAGCGCCTCGTTGAAGCGCACCTCGTTGTAGAGGACGATGTCCGACACGATGATCCGGGCGAGCCGCTCGGCCTTCTGTCGCTCGGCCACGAGGGCCTCGTCCTCGGGCTCCGCCGCGTCGTCTCCGCCGGGCGTCGCCTCGGTCGACGTCGGCGCCGCGGGCTCCGGCACGGACGCGGACGGCGCCTCCACGCGCAGCTCGGGCGTGGGCGGCTCGGGGACGGGCGCGGGGGGCGCCTCCACCCGGAGCTCGGGCGCGGGCGGCGCGGGAGCGGGGGGCGCGGGGTCCGGCAGGGGCGGCGTCGGGTCCGCCGAAGGCTCCGTCGCCGGCGCGACATCGGCACCCAGGCGCTCGATCCAGGGCAGCAGGCCGTCCGGGAGATCGGGCTCCTCGACGTAGGCGTCGGCCCCGTAGAGCTCGTCGGGCGCGCGGCGGTAGCGGTCCTTGTGGTGGATCGCGCCGATCAGCACCACCTGGATCGACCGCAGGCTCTCGTTGCGCTTGATCAGCTCGCAGACCTGGAAGCCGAACATCTTGGGCAGGTTGGCGGCGACCACGACCAGCTTGGGAAGACGTCGCTGGACCTCGAGGATGGCCTCGACGCCGTCATGGACCACGAAGGCCGCGCAGCCCCGCGAGGCGAGGGTGTCGGCGGTCTGCTTCGCGAGCTCCTCGTCGGGGATGGCGAGGCAGACGGCCGCGGGCGACTGCGACGCGGGATCGGTCTCCTGCGCATCGCTCGCCGCGGCGGGCATGGGAACGGACTCCGGTCGTGGGTCCGGCGCCCCTGCGGGCGCCGGCGCCGGCGGATCCGACGGCGGCTGGGACTCGGGGGTGGGCGCCGAGACGACGCCGTCGGCGGACACGGGTACGAGGCCGTCGGCGGGCACGGGTACGGCGCCGCCGGCGGACACGGGTACGGCGCCGTCGGCCGGCGCGGACGGCGACCCGGTGGAAGCGGTGGCCATGTCGGGCTGACCCTCACCCGGGGCGGGGTCGAAGCCGGGCGCCGGAGCGGCTGCCGGCGTGGCACCCATGGCGCCCGAGAGCGAGGGCTCGGAGGCGGGCGACGCCGCCTCGGCGGGCGCAGCCTGCGGAGCGGACTCGGGTGCCCGCACGCGGAAGAGCGTTTCGCAACGGCTGCAACGCAGTCGCACCCCTTCCGGTCGCATCTTCTCGCGCTCGATTCGATAACGGGTCTTGCAGCGAGGGCACGCAGCAATCATTGCGTTGTCTGCTCCTTACTCGACTCGGAAGCGACCGACGTCGTCCCGGAGGGTCTGGGCCTGCTCACGCAGTCCTTCGGTCGCCTGACTCATCTGATCGGTGGCCTCGTGGTTCGAGGCCGTCTTCTCGTGGACCTGCTGGAGGGAGGACACGGCCGAGCGGCTCGCACCCGACTGGCCCTCCAGCGAGCGATGGATCTGCTCCACCGCCTCCTGGATGCCTTCGATGCTCTGGCGCACCTGGCGTGCGCCGCGCGCCTGCTCTTCGGTCGTGCGGTGCGTCTGCTGGGCCACGTCGCGCATCATCAGCGAGCCGCGCATGATCACTTCGTTGCCGCGCTCCTGCTCGGCGCCTGCGCGGCGGATCTCGTCGACGCGCTGATTGACCCGCTCCATCAGCCCGACCACGTGGGTCGAGGCCTTGGACTGGTCGCGCACCGCCACCACGATCTCCTGGATGCGCTCTCGGCTGGTCCCCGCCGCCGTGGTGATCTCCTCGAGGGAGACACCCGCCTCGGCCGCGAGCTCCACGCCCCGCTGCACGCTCTCGCTGCCGCGGGCGATGGCCTCCCCGGCGTTGCCGCTCTCGCTCTGGACGGCCCGGATCAGCGCCGCGATCTCCTTGGTGCTGCGCAGCACGCGATCGGCGAGATCCTTGATCTCGTCGGCCACGACCGAGAACGCCCGGCCCTGATCGCCGGCCTGGGCAGCGATGATCGCGGCGTTCAGCGCCAGCAGGTTGGTCTCGTCCGCCACGTCGTCGATCACGTCGACGATGGCCCCGATCTCCTGGATCCGCGCGCCGAGCCCGGCGATGGTCTCCGAGACGGTGTCGGTGGCGTCGCGAATCGCGGCCATGCCCTCGATGGTCTTCGACACGCGATCCTGGCCGCGCCCGGCGAGCTGCGAGACCTGCTCGGAGAGGCTCGCGGTCTCGTTCGCCCCTTCGTCGACGCTCCGCAGGGAGGCGGCCATCTGCGTCATGGAGGCGGACGTCTCTCCGACCTCACCGGCCAGCCCTTCGGTGTTCTCGCCGATCTGGCGCGAGGAGATGATCATCTGCTCGATCGAGGTCGAGACGTCCTCGATCTGCTTGCTGAGAGCCGACGCGGTGTGGTTCAGCTCTTCGCCCGCGGCGCCGAGCTCGAGGATGGAGCTGCTGGCCTCCTCCACGTTGCCCGTGAGCGCGTGGGCCGAGTCCTTGATGCCGCCGATGTCCCGATCGATGGAGGCGACCTCGCGCGCGGCCTCGCCGAGCGCCTCGGTCTGGGAGCGACTCGCGTCGCGAATCCCGCCGCCGAGCTCCGAGAGCGCGACCGCGCCGGAGTCCACCACCAGCGCCGTCTGCGTCACGCGATCGATGGTGTCGCGCAGCGAGAGGATCATCCGCTCGACCTCACGGCCGGTGTCGCCCATCTCGTCGTCGGACTCGAGGAGCCGCGCCTGGCCGAGATCCCCGTCCGCGACGCGCGCGGCCCGCTTGCGGAACTGGGCCAGGCTGCGGGAGATGTCGCTGGACATCAGGATCGAGACGGCGAACGAAGCCAGCAGGGCGGCGATCAGGACGCCCCCGTAGCGGGCCCGCGACTTCGTGAGGCCGGTGCTCATGGCCGAGGCCGGAATCGCGGCCACCAGCAAAGCGCCCTCGCTCCCGATGGCGGTCCACGCATAGACCTGATCCGAGAGGATCGCGCGGCTGTCGCCCGTCTTCCCGGAGGCGCGCAGATGGGCCAGATCGCGGACGTCGAGGAGCGGTACGTCGCCGACTTCCTCGGCGGCCTCCCCGGCATCGAGGACGAAGAGCTCCGATGCGATGCCGAGCTCCCGCATCTCGGTCCGCGCAAGGTCGATCACGGGGCGTGACTCGGGCGCCACCGAGAGCCGCTTCGCCAGCGCACCCAGGTAGCGCTGCTGCACCTCGACGACGTGGGCCTCGAGGGGGCGCGAGGTCTCCGCCCAGGCCAGCTGGATCACGAAGAAGAGCGACACCAGCACGATCGACGTGGACGTCACCGCGAGCTTGGTGGCGATGGGAACGTGGTAGACGAGCTTCGCCCGCTCGGCGGGATCGCCCACGGCGAAGGCGCAGCGGTCGAGCAGCGGCTCCACCTGGCGCTTGACGGCGAAGTAGCAGGCGACGGTGCTGAGCAGCCCGGCGGCGATCGCGGCGCTGGCGATGCCCGTGAGCACCGCGAGCGGAACCGCTTCGAGGCGCAGCCACATCCACAGCGGAACGAGCAGGCTCGCGATCACCCATCCGACGACACCGGACACGGCGAGCTTGAAGGGCAGCGCCGTCGCGCCGGCCAGCCCGATGCGGGCGAGCTCCGGGTCGGGCTCCTCCTGATGCAGGATCTCCGCGGCCTGGCTCACCGGGCGCACGATCGGACCCTGGTTGAGCGGGTGAACGACGGCGGAGATGATCGTGATGAGCAGCAGCGCCCAGCCCAGCTCGACCCACTGGGCGGAGTCGAGCGAGAGGAGCATGGAGAGGTAGACGAGCGCCAACCCGGCGGCGCCGACCTGGATGATTCCGGACCGCAGCTGGATCGCGAGGGAGAGACGGGTGGAGGCGGTCATGCCGCTCCCTCCCGATCGAGTGCGGAGCGATAGATGCGCTCGACCAGCTGCTCCGGGGCGAGCGCCAGGACGGGGTGGCCCGAGGGCTGGCGCACGATCGCGCGCACCAGCTCGTAGCCGGCCGCCGTGGTGAGCGCCGGCGGCTCGCCCAGGCTGTCCGGCAGCACCGAGAGCACGTCGACGGCCGCGTCCACGCGGAGCCCGAGCACCATGTCGTCGATCTCGAGCACCACCACGTGGAGGCCGTCGGCGCAGGACCCGGAGCCCAGGGCACGACCCAGGTCCACGACGGGAATCACCGCACCGCGCAGGTCGATCACGCCCTCGACCAGCTCGGGCGAGCGCGGCAGGGGCGTGAGCTCCGGTGCCCGGACGATCTCCCGCACCAGCACCACGTCGACGCCGTAGCGCTGGCCGCCCGCCTCGAGGCAGGCGAGATCGGCGACCGGATCCTCGGCCGAGAACGAGCTAGCTGCCGCCAAGGTCGAGCACCTTCTGCATGTTCATGACCGACACGAAGCGACCCTCGCGTTCGCAGATACTGGAGACGAACTCCGACTCGCCGCTCGGCGGCGGCCGGAGATCGGATTCGACCACGCGCAGGACCTCGGTCACGCCGTCGACCTGCACGCCCGAGACCTCGCCCACGTCGCCGTGGAGCACGATGATCCGCGTCGAGCGGGAGGGCTCGACCTCGGGCATGCCGAGACGCCGACGCAGGTCGACGACCTGGACGATCTCTCCCCGCAGCGAGATCACGCCGCTCACCTCGGGCGGAACCCGGGGAACGGGCGTCACGGGCCGCATGCGGACGATCTCGCGCACGCCATCCACGGCGATCGCGTAGGGGACGTCGCCGAGGCGGAAGGCGAGGTACTCGTGCTGCACCTCGCCAGCCTCCACGGCCTCGCGGCGCGCCGCCGCTCGGGCGAGGGCATCCCAGCGGGTGGCGCCTTCGGCCGTACCGTCATGCGTGCCCGCGGGGCCGCTCATGCCGCCTCCCTTCCTCGCAGCGCGTCCTCGACCAGAGCCGAGACGTCGAGCACCAGGACAGCGCCCTGCTCGCCGAGCTCGGTGGCCCCCGCCACGCCCCGCACCCGGGAGACCGGGCCCTGGATCGGCTTGATCACGGCGTCCTGCTGCCCCTCGAGGCGCTCGACCAGGAGACCCATGCGCGAGTCGCCGATTCCGAGCACCACGGCGGACAGCTTGCCCGCGTCCGAGGGCTCGATGTCGAACTCGCGGGAGAGCCGGCGCAAGAGCAGCGGCTCGCCGCGCAGGTTCAACAGCTCGCGCCCGTCACTCGACTGGATCTCCTGGGGGTCGACCAGCAGGGTCTCGCGCACGGAGTTGAGCGGGATCGCGAAGCGCTGGCTCCCGACGCCGACGATCAGCGCCTGCATGATCGCGAGCGTGATCGGCAGGGTCATGCTGATCGTCGTGTAGCGGCCGGGCTCGGACTCGATGGTCACGATGCCGCCCAGCGCCGCGATGTTCGAGCGCACCACGTCCATGCCGACGCCGCGTCCGCTCGTCGTGCTCACCGCCTCGCGGGTCGAGATGCCCGGGTGGAACACCAGATCCAGGATCTCGCGCGGCGAGAGCTCCTGGCCCTCGGTCACGAGGCCCCGCTCGAGCGCGCGCTCGAGCACCTTGTCGGCGTCGATGCCGCGGCCGTCGTCGCTCACCTGGATGACCACGTCGTTGCCGCGCTGGAAGGCCTCGATCCGGACGCGGCCTTCGACGGGCTTGCCGCAGGACTCGCGCTCGCCGGGATCCTCGATCGCGTGGTCGAAGGCGTTGCGCACCACGTGCATCAGCGGGTCGACGAGGTCCTCGACGATGAGCTTGTCGAGCTCGGTGTCGGCGCCGCGGATGTCCAGCCGCACCTCCTTGCCGAGGTCCACGCGAAGCCGCCGGGCGACCCGGGAGATCTTGTCGAAGACCTGCCGCAGGGGAACCATGCGGACGTCGAGGACGCTCGCCTGCAGATCCGCGAGCTTCCGCTCGAGGGAGCGGTGCACCTTCTCGAGCTCGGCGCCGACGCGCGCGGTCGCGGGCTCGGTCGCCAGGGTCTCGGCGATCTTGCGGATCGAGGCGCGCTGGATCACGAGCTCGCCCACGAGGTTCATCAGCTCGTCGAGCTTGCGGATGTCGACGCGTACGGTGTCGCTGATCGACTTGAGCGAGGACTCGGAGGGCTCGCTGCCGGGACCCGGGTCGGCGGGAGTCTGCTCGTTGCGAGGCTCGACCTCGGAAGCGGTGGCCTCGGTCGCCGCCGCGTCCGTGAGCGCAGCCGGCTGGGCCTCGCCCTCGAAGACCAGGTGCAGCTGCTCCGCCGGCAGGTCGAGCTGCTCGGCCAGGGAGTCGCGATCCAGGGTCGTGGCCAGCAGGATCGAGAAGCGGATCTGCGAGTCGGGGGACTCGCCCGGAGAGGGCAGCGTGGAGATCGGCTCGCCCAGGGCCTGGATCGCCTCGTTGAGCTCGGAGAGTCCTTCCTCGAAGCTCAGGATCTCGAAGTCCGAGTCCGCCAGGAACACGTTGCGACCGGCGGCGACGT
The DNA here is from genome assembly GCA_030065975.1 of Myxococcota bacterium. Taxonomy (GTDB): domain Bacteria; phylum Myxococcota_A; class UBA9160; order UBA9160; family UBA6930; genus JASJCN01. Next base: position 9,971 of record JASJCN010000021.1, on the reverse strand, counting down.
TCTCGTGGAGCCGGTGCTCCTCGTACTCGGTGAGTGCGCGCAGCACGGCCGCCGGAAGGTCGACCTCGGACTCGCGGCTCCCGTCCGACTCCGTCGGGCCCGCGACCCAGGCGTCGACGCGCTCCATCAGGGTGGCGATCGACTCCTCGGCATCGGAGCGGGCGCGATCGTCGTCGAGCTTGCCGACCAGCGACGAGATCAGGGTCACGGCCTCGTCGAAGAGCGAGAGCCCGTCGTGGTCCAGCGTCGAGCGGCCCATTCGCAGGCCGTCGAGCACGTCTTCGAGGTGATGCGCCAGCTCGCTCATCGCGTCGAAGCCGAACATCCCCGAGAGGCCCTTGAGCGAGTGGGCGGAACGGAACAAGCCGTTCACGATGCGCGGGTCGGCGGCGGCACCGGCGCCCACGCCTTCGGCCAGGCGAGCGATGTCGTCCCGCATCCGCTCGAGGATGTCCTCGACCTCGGAGACGAACTCGCGCTGTGCCTTGTCGCCGGACATGTCTAGTCGGAGCTCCCCGGGCTCTCCGAACCAGAGGCGAGCAGCTCGGTCGCGATGCGCGCGAGCTCGCCGGGGTCGAAGGGCTTGACGAGGTACGCGTCGGCGCCGAGTTCGAGGCCCTTCTCGCGATCGCGATCGGAGCCTTCGGTCGACACGATCAGCAGACGCGCGCCCGCATGCTTGGGGTCGCGCCGCACGAACGACACGAGCTCGAGGCCGTTGATGTCCGGCATGTTGATGTCGGTGACGATGAGGTCGTAGTCGTCGCGAGGCAGGAGGCGGAGCGCTTCGAAGCCGCTCTCCGCTTCGTCGACCTTCACGAGGTCGTCGAGGTCCTCGAGCGTCGAGACGATCAGGGATCGCATCGTCGCAGAGTCTTCGACGACGAGAATGCGCTGCACGGCGTCCTCCCAGAGGGCACTACGCCCCGGGTGTTGGGATCGGCCGGGAGCGCGCCTTTCTTGAGGCAAGAGGCGCGCAAAGCGTCGGACGCAGCGTCGATTTCGCGACCGGCGCGCGATGGGCGCGCGACCGGCGCGCGGCCCGCAGGTGCACCCCGCGCGGGGCCCCGGGATGCGGTGCCTAGCCCTCGTCCAGCACGCGCTCGAGCGCGGCACGATCGAGCGCGAGGCCGGCCTGATGGAGCACGACCTCGAGAGTGCCGGTGTTGGGAAGTCCCCCCGGCTCGGGGAGCATGTCGCCGTAGACGATGGCCACGACGCTGCCGCTGCTCTCGATGGGGGCCACGAAGGCCTGCTCGGGGACCCGGTCACCCAGGGCGTTGGCGAGCTTCGGATCGCCCCGATGCTCGCCGGAACCGCTCGCGACCTGGGCCGATCGCGTGTCGATCACGCCCTTGAGCCACGGCGACGAGGCGATGGCGAGTCGCACCCGACGGAAAGCGTCGTCGTCGGGCCCGCCGGCGGCCGCGAGACCCCGTTGGGCCAGACCGACCGCCTCTCCGTCGCGCACCATGAAGAGCGCCACGCGCGGGAAGCTTCGCGCCGCGAATCGCAGCACCTCGCCCAGGACCTCGCCGCTCGACTCCGGGTCCCTCATCCGCGAGCTGACTTCGCGCAGCTCGGCGACGGACTCGTCGGTCTGGCCCTCGGCCGGGGCGGCCCCTTCGCTCCCCACCTCCGCGGCACCGAGCGACGCGCGCAGATCCGCGGCGAGCTGCATCCGGCGCTCGACGGCGCGCGGATCGGCCAGCTCCGTCGGAGAGGGCTTGCGCACGCGCGACGCGTCACCGCCGTCGGAGTCGGACATCACCAGCACCCGCATGCGCGGCGCCTGGCTGCGCAGTCGGCCCACGATCTCTTCGGTGTCCTGGGCGCCGGACAGGGTGTCGGCGGGCGCATCGGCCGAGATCAGCACCACGGGCATCTCGCGCCGAGCGAGATACTGCCGGATGCGCGAGATGCCGAGCTCCGAGGTCTGGAAGACGTGCACCCGCGCCTCGGTGGACTCCATTGCGCTCTTCACCCACTCGAGCACCGGAAGCGCAGGGTCGATCACGATGATCGGCGCATCGGCGGCGTGTGCAGCCGGCTCCGCGCTCGGCGCGGCGGGCGGCTTCTCCGCGGCGACGGGCTCGGCCTCGACCACGGCCACCGCCTCGAGGGGCTCTGCGCCCTCGGCGTCGCCGGGCAGCGCCTCGGCGACCACCTCGGCGGCCGCGGCGGGCTCGCCGTCGAACACCGGCTCCGCCTCGGCGGCGGGCTCGCCGTCGAACACCGGCTCCGCCTCCACGTCGGACTCGCCGTCGAACACCGGCTCCGGCTCCACGTCGGACTCGCCGTCGAAGACGGGCTCGAGCGTCGGGTCCGCATCGCCGCCGAAGACGGGATCCGACGCGTCGGACTCGCCGTCGAAGACGATCTCCTTCTCGTGCTCGGACTCGTCGAACTGCCGCGTGCCCTCGAGGGCCAGGAACTGCGGGTTCAGGCCGGGCTCGATGAAGAGCTCGCCGACCTCGCCCGGGTGGATCTCGCGCACCTCGAAGCTGAACTCGCCGTCGCGCCAGCCGAACATGCGCAGCACGGCTTCCTCGGCGTGGGCGCGACGCGCCAGATCGATGGCCTCGGCGTCGAGGTGGCCGCACTCGAGCAGCGCCTCGGCCAGGGTGTGTCCCCGGGCCCGGGCGTGGTCCACGGCACCCGCGAGGGCATCGCCCGGGACGCGCCCGCTGACCTTCAGCAGCTCGCGCAGATCGGTCGGCCCGCCCTTGCAGAAGGCGGTCGCAATCAGTCCGTCGCAGAACAGGATCTGACCCACCCCCGAGCTCGACTGGAGCTGGAGTGCGCCGGATTTCCGCGAAAGATGGATGATCTGCAGGATGTCCCCGAGGTCCAGGTCCTCGAGGCTGCCCACCAGGCTCATGGAGCCCCCTTTGGCGCCCCACACTCGTTGCGGTGGCCAGGGCATTGCCCTCCGTCCCCATCGGCGCCCCAGGGCGGGACTTTAAGCCTGACGGTCGTTCGAGGGGGCGGAGTTGCCGGTCGCTGAGGGTCCGGTCGGGGCGGCCTCGGGGGGCCGGGGGTGGGGAGCCCCGGCCGCAGCGGGGACACGGGTGCCGCCGGGTCGGGATTCGGGGCGGGTCTCCGGGCGCGATGCCGCCTCGGGCATCAGGCGGATGACGAGCCCGTCGGGCGGCCGGGAGGCGATCCGCGTGAGACCGGAGCGCAGCCGGGCGCCCTCCCCCTCCGGCGCGACGATGCGCAGCGCCAACGCGGCCGGCTGCTCGGCAAGGGCGTCGGCCACGCCGTGGACCCAGCCGCGAACCTGGGAGCTGGCCTCCATCGGCAGGCTCCGCTCTGGCGGCAGCGCCAGGGCCGGGACGCGGGAGCCGAGGGACAGCAGGCGCAGCGCGGCGTCGCGGCCGGCCGCGCGCAGGGTCTGCTCGCTGCAGCGCTGGCGCGGGCCGAGGCCGAGCAAGAGGACGCGCGGCGTGCGCATGCGGCCGAGGGTGGGCACCAGCAGCGCCTCTCCGCTGGCCCCCTGGAAGCGCCCCTCGGAGAGCCGTCGCGAGAGCATCCCGCACAGGCGCCAGTCGGCGAAGCCGGCGGGGCCGCGCAGGGGCAGCTCGTCTTCGAAGCAGGGGGCGACCAGCCCGTCCGAAGGCACCTCGGAAACCGGTCGCTCCTCGAGCATCAGGGGCAGCGTCACGCTCATCTCAGGCTTCGGGCTCCGTCGGGTCCGAGGGCGACGGGTCGGGCGAACCTTCCCGGCGCGCGAGTGCATCGAGCACTCCGTTCACGAAGGCGGGCGAACGGTCGCCCGAGAAACGGCGCGCCAGCTCGACGGCCTCGTCGATCACCACCTCGCGGGGCGTTCCCAGGTGGAGCAGCTCGTAGGCCGCCATGCGCAACACGTTGCGATCGACCACGGCCATCCGATCGATGCGCCAGTTGCTCGACACCTGGTCGAGCAGGCCGTCGAGGGCCCGTCGCTGCGAGGCCACGCCCTCGACGAGCTTCCAGGCGAAGTCGCGCGCGCCGCCCGGCAGCTCGAAGTGGTCGGCCACGCCCTCGAAGACCTCCTCGGGAGAGGCCTCGTCGGGTGCCAGGTCGGCCGCATACAGGGCCTGGAGCGCGGCCTGGCGCGAGCGATGGCGTCCGACGTTCACGCGGCGTCTCCCGGCGGTCCCTTCTCGATCGACGCGCACAGGTTCACCATCTCGAGCGCGGCCAACGCGGCCTCCTCGCCCTTGTTGCCGTGGCTCCCGCCGGCCCGCGACCACGCCTGCTCGAGGTCGTCGGTCGTGAGCACGCCGAAGGCGATCGGCACGCCCGTGTCGCGCATGGCCTCCCGCACCCCGTCGGTGACGCCGCTGCAGACGTACTCGAAGTGGGGCGTGCCCCCGCGGATCACGGCGCCCAGGGTCACGATGGCGTCGTAGCGCCCGCTCCGCGCCAGCCGCTCCGCGGCCTGGGGCAGCTCGAAGGCCCCGGGCACCCAGGCGACGTGCACGTCGTCGCGCGCGCAGCCGCGGCGCAGGAGCTCCCCGACGCATCCCTCGAGAAGGCGGGCGGTGACGAGGTGGTTGAAGCGAGCCACGACCACGCCGAAGCGCAGTCCGCGTCCCTCGATGCGGGCGGGATGACTCCTCACGACGACTCCAGCATCGCGTGAAGGTACAGGTCGGAGCCGATCCGGCGCACCTCCGCGCCGGGAAGACGCAGGGCGTCGGTCAACGCGTCCACCCCGAGGTCGGCGAGCGCGGGGAGCCCGTCGGAGCCGACCAGCAGCGGCGCCACGAACCAGTGGATCTCGTCGACGAGGCCGGCTCGCAGCAGCGCCGCGGCGAGTCCGCCGCCGCCCTCGACCAGTAGATGGGTGAGTCCCTCCTCGCCGAGCACGTCGAGCGCGCGGCGGAGATCCAGGTGACGGCCCCGCGCCGGCACGGCGATCGCCCGCGCGCCGCGGCGTCCGCGGGACGCGAAGCGTGCGCGCGCGTGGGAAGCACGGGTCAACACCCAGGTCCGCTCGGCGAACTCGTCCTGGAAGAGCCGGGAGCGGGCCGGCACGCGCAGCGCCGAGTCCACCACCAGGCGGATGGGCGCGCGCTCGGGGCGGCGTCCGCGCCGCACGGTCAGCGCGGGATCGTCGGCGCGCGCCGTCGCCGAGCCGACCATGACCGCATCGACCTCGTCGCGCAGGCGGTGCACCAGGCCGCGGGACTCGGGGCCCGTGATCCAACGCGAGTCGCCGCGGCGGGTGGCGATGCGTCCGTCGAGGCTTGCCGCGAGCTTCAGCGAGACGCGCGGGCGCCCCGTTTCGATCCAGCTGCGAAAGCCGCGGTGCTGGAAGCGGCAGGCCTCCTCGCGCACACCGACGCGGAGCTCGACGCCGGCCCGGCGCAGCCGCGCGATGCCCTTGCCGCGAACCTTCGGGTTCGGGTCCCGCTCACCGATCCACACGCGCGCGATGCCCGCCTCCTGGACGGCGGCGGCACAAGGGGGCGTGCGCCCCTGGTGGCTGCAAGGCTCGAGCGTCACGGCGAGGCTCGCGCCGCGCAGGGCGCGCGCCCCGTGCCGCCTCCTCGCGGCCTCGAGCGCGCGCACCTCGGCGTGGTCGCCGCCGGCGGGCTGGGTGAAGCCGCGTCCGAGCACGCGGTCGCCGCGCACCACCACCGCCCCCACCGGCGGATTGGGCCACGTCCGGCCGGATGCCCGTCGCGCCTGGGCCAGGGCCAGGCCCATGGCCGCCTCGGGGGTCACGCCTCCTCCGAGCTCCTGCCCGAAGCGGCCAGGGTGGCGAAGAAGTCGTCGTAGTCCTCGGCACTCTTGAAGTCTCGGAACACCGACGCGAAGCGAGCGGCCGCCACCTCGTCGATCGCGATCAACTCCTGGAGCAGCAGGTCGCCGAGCTGTCGGGTCGACACCTCGCTCTCGCCCGAGTCGATCAGCCGCCGCTCGACACGGTCGAGCAGGCGCTGGACGGCATCTTCCGCCACCGGACGCTTCACGCACGCCTTCTGGATGCCGCTCTCGAGCTTCTCGCGCTGGAACTCCTCGCGACGCTCGTCGCGCTTCACGATCTTCGGAACCACCTCTTCCAGGCGTTCCCGTGTGGTGAAGCGACGCCCACACTCCTCGCACTCGCGACGCCTTCGGATCTCGCGGCCCTCCCGACTGAGCCTCGAGTCGACCACGCGCGTGGACTCGTCGTTGCAGAAGGGGCAGCGCAAGCGGGCTAGACCGCCACGTGGAGCGGGAATCGCTGGCAGAGGGCCTGCACCTCGCCGCGGATCGCCGCGAGCTCCGCCTCTCCGGCGGACTCCGCGAGCGCCCGTGCGATCCAGCCGCCGATCTGCGCCATCTCCTCCGGGCCCATGCCCCGCGTGGTGACGGCGGGGGTTCCGAGCCGGATCCCCGAGGTGACCCGCGGCTTGCGCGGGTCGTAGGGCACCATGTTCTTGTTCGCGGTGATGCCGGCCTGCTCCAGCCGATCCTGGGCGTCCTTGCCGGTCACCGCGCTGTCGACGAGCGAGAGCAGGAAGCAGTGGTTGTCGGTGCCGCCCGAGACCACGCGCAGGCCGTGCTCGGAGACGGCGGCGGCCAGCACCTTCGAGTTCTCGACGATCTGCGCCGCGTAGCGCCTGAACCCCTCGCTCTGGGCCTCGCGGAACGCGACCGCCTTGCCGGCGATCACGTGCATCAGCGGCCCGCCCTGGCCGCCGGGGAAGACGGCCGAGTCGATCTTCCGGGCGAAGTCCTGGTCGCACAGGATCATGCCGCCGCGCGGGCCGCGCAGGGTCTTGTGGGTCGTCGTGCCGATCACGTGGGCGTGGCCCACCGGGCTCGGGTGCAGGCCGGCCGCGACGAGCCCGGCGATGTGGGCGATGTCCGCGAAGAGCAGCGCCCCGATCTCGTCGGCGATGGAGCGGAACGCGGCGAAGTCGATCGTCCGCGAGTAGGCGGTGGCGCCGCACTGGATCAGCTTCGGACGCTCGGCGAGGGCCAGCTTGCGGATCTCGTCCATGTCGAGGCGCTCGCTCTCGCGATCCACGCCGTAGGAGACGATGTCGTAGAGCTTGCCCGAGAAGTTGACGGGGCTTCCGTGGGTCAGGTGGCCGCCGTGGTCGAGGTTCATGCACAGCATCTTGTCGCCGACGTCGAGGACGGCGCGGTAGATCGCCTCGTTGGCGTTCGAGCCGGAGTGCGGCTGTACGTTGACGTGGTCGGCCCCGAAGAGCGCCTTCGCCCGGTCGATGGCGAGCTGCTCGGCGACGTCGAGCACCTCGCAGCCGCCGTAGTAGCGGCGCCCCGGGTAGCCCTCGGCGTACTTGTTGGTCGCGACGGAGCCCACGGCCTCGAGCACCGCGTCGGACACGAAGTTCTCGGAAGCGATCAGCTCGATGCCCTCGAGCTGGCGCTCGCGCTCGCGGCGCAGCACGTCGGCGATCTCGGGATCCGTCGCCGACACGGCGTCGAGCCCGTCGCCGCGGGTCAGGCTGTCGATCCCTTCCACGCGCTTCACGTGGCGGCCGCCCTCGAAGGGCGTCGCCAGGAAGGCCTCGACGATGGCCCACGCCTCGTCGGGCCCGGTGCGGTCGCCCGAGAGCGCGATGACGTTGGCATCGTTGTGCTCCCGCGCCGTCGCCGCGGTCTCGACGTCGTGCACCAGGGCTGCGCGCACGCGCGGGAAGCGGTTGGCGGTGTACATGACGCCCAGGCCGCTGCCGCAGATCACGATGCCCCGGGACGCCTCGCCCAGGGAGACCTTGCGGGCGGCCGGAGCCGCGAACTCGGGATAGTCGACGGAGTCGGTGCCGAAGGGGCCCACGTCGCAGGTCTCGTGGCCGGCGGCCTCGAGACGCTTGCGCAGGGCCTCCTTCAGCGCATAGCCCCGATGATCGCTGGCGAGAACGATCGGATCGCCCATTCATTGGTCTCCGTGAGCAAAGAGCAGGGCGGCGTTCACGCCGCCGAAGCCGAAGGAGTTGGAGAGTACAGCGCGAATCCGCGCGGGTCGCGGCTTGTGGGCCACGTGGTCGAGCGCGCACTCGGGATCCGGGTCGTCGAGGTTGCGGGTGGGCGGCAGGAGCTGCTCTTCGAGCGCGAGAATGCTGAAGATGGCCTCGACCGCGCCGGCCGCCCCCATCAGGTGCCCGGTCGCCCCCTTGGTCGAGGAGACCGCGAGGGAGTCGACGGTCTCGCCGAAGACGCTGCGCAACGCCGCAGCCTCCACGCGGTCGCCGGCCGGGGTGCTCGTGGCGTGGGCGTTCACGTAGTCGACGTCGCTCGGCGCGAGGTCGGCGTCGGCCAGGGCCTGTCGCATGCACTGGATGGCGCCGCGGCCGGACTCGTCGGGCGCGGCCATGTGCGCCGCGTCGCCGCTGGCGCCGTAGCCGGCCAGGCGGGCGCGAATGCGCGCCCCCCTTGCCCGCGCGTGCTCCTCGGACTCGAGCACGAGCACACCCGCCCCCTCGCCCAGCACGAACCCGTCGCGCCCCGTGTCGAAGGGCCGACTGGCCTGCTCGGGGTCGTCGTTGCGAAGCGACAGCGCCTGCATGCGCGCGAAGCCCGCGAGCACCATGGGATGGATCGGCGACTCCGCGCCGCCCACGACCATCAGGTCGGCATCGCCGCGCTCGATGATGCGCGCCGCCTCCCCCGTCGCGTGGGCACCGGTCGCGCAGGCGGTCACGTGGCACAGGTTCGGGCCGCGCAGCCCGTAGTGGATGGCCGCCACGCCGGCGGGCATGTTGGACAGCGCCATCGGAACCAGGAAGGGCGTCACCCGGCGCGGCCCGCCTGCGAGGAAGCTCTCGTGACCGTCGAGCAGGCTGTTGATGCCGCCGATGCCGCTTCCGATCGCGATGCCGCCGCGATCCGCATCGAACCCCCCGGACTTCGAGCCACCCTCGAGGCCCGCGTCGGCGAGGGCTTCTCCGGCGGCGGCGAGGGCCAGCACGATCACGCGGTCGTAGCGGCGCTGCTCCTTCGGAGAGAGTGCGGTCACCTCGAGATCGTCGGGCGCGGGGGCCGCGATCTTCGACGGCTGACGCTCGTCGAGGCCCTCGACGGCGCGCACGCCGGAGCGGCCCTCGAGCAGGGCGTTCCACGACGCCGCGGCGCCCAGCCCCAGGGGCGTGGCGCAACCGACCCCCGTGACGACGATGCGGCGACGCGAGCCCGACATGGGATCACTTCTGGAGCTTTTCCTTGAGGTAGGAAACGGCGGAGCCGATGGTCTGGATCTTCTCCGCGTCCTCGTCGGGAATCTCGACGTCGAAGGCTTCTTCCATCGCCATCACGAGCTCGACGATGTCGAGGGAGTCGGCTCCCAGGTCGTCGATGAACGACGCCTCGGGCACGACCTCTTCCTTACTGACGCCGAGCTGCTCGACGATGATGTCTGCGACCTGCTGCTCCAGGCTCATGGCTCTCCCCTCAGTCGTCCGCGGACCGGCCATCGGCCGCGAGCTGTTGGACATCCTCTAGATTGACGACGTTCGCGCGAGATAGCGAGCGCTCGGTACGCGCCACCAGTCCGGTGAGCACGCGCCCCGGGCCGATCTCGAGCACCTGGGTCACTCCCTGCTCGACCAGGGCCCCGACGCACTCGGTGAAGCGCACCGGCGCAGTGACCTGCTGCTCGAGCAGCCCCGGGATCCTCGCCGCGTCGCTGGCCGCGCGGCCATCGACGTTGTGCACCACCGGCGCGCGAGGCGCCGAGAACGCCGTTCGTCCGAGCTCCGGCGCGAGGCGCGCGGCCGCCGGAGCCATCAGGTCGCAGTGGAAGGGCGCCGAAACGGGCAGCGGAACGGCGCGCCGCGCCCCGCGCTCCTTGGCGAGGGCCGAGGCGGCCTCCACGGCCTTGGCGTGGCCGGCGATCACGGTCTGCTGGGGCGCGTTGTAGTTGGCCGGCGAGACGACGCCGGAGGTGGACTCGGCCGCATCGGTGCAGACGCCCTCGACCGCGTCGGGCCCGATCCCGAGGGGGAGGGCGCGATGGCTGCCAT
>JASJCN010000269.1 GCA_030065975.1 Myxococcota bacterium | reverse complement strand
CCCTTTCGGAAGCGGTATCGCAGGGGTGTCCCGACCGGGTGACCGGCGACCCGCTCCAGGAGGTCTCGCGCATCCGCGATCGGCTGGCCCTCCAGGGCGACGACCTCGTGCTGGAAGATCTCGCCCGCCTCGGTGGCGGGCCAGCCGGGGACGCCGGCCGAGGCCACCACGCCGTTCTCGAGCACGAGGAAGCCGGGGAAGGGCTGGCCGAGGAAGCCCAGGGCTCCGCCGAGTCCGAAGAGGGCGATGGCGAGCAGGGCGATTCCGGCGAGTCCGGCGAGGCGCAGATGCAGCGGTGTCGTTGCCATCGATGCGGTTCCCGATGGTGAGTGAGAAGAGTGGAGCGAAGGGGCGTGCCGAACGGTTGGTCGTCGGCGCCCGGGAGGGGACGGATCAGTCGTCGTCGCCCTCGAGCCACTCCTCCAAGGCCTCGGCCCAGTCCTCGTCCGTCGAGGCCATCATCATCATGAGCAGGCTGGTGTCGAGCGGGGTGTCGCTCCGCAGCGAGACCCAGCCGAGGTCGACGGGGAGCACGCCCGGCTCGAGATCGGTGGCCGCATCCGGATCCTCCGGCGCGGACGGATCCCGCACCACGCCCCGGATCGCGATGATCAGGTTGTCGTGGTCGACGTGCAGGGTGCCGTCGGGGTGGTAGCCGTTCGCCTGCACCTCGTGGCTGCCGCCCGCGCCGTGGGCGTCCTTGTAGGTGTGGAACTCGTGGCGCCAGTAGCTGAAGACGTCGCTCGTATGGGCGAGGTCGTCGGACTCGGACGCGAGCCCGTAGTAGACGTCCCCGACGATCCCCGCGTCGCCCTCGACGGACCAGCCGTAGTACTCACCCCACTGCTTCTCCACCGAGTCCACGTCGAGCGTGAAGAGGGTGAGGTCGACGCCGTCGGCGTTGTAGATGACCACGTCGTCGTGGCCGTAGGCCAGGGGGAGGTCCCGCATGGCGAACGAGAACTGCATCGCGTCGAGCACCTTGTGGACCCGCAGCGGCAGCAGCAGGGTCCCGTCGGCGCTCACCGAGGCCTTGAAGGTGCGGGCGGAGAAGACGCCGGGATAGGACTTGATCTTGCGCGGGCGGGTGAGCGCGGTGAAGGCGGTGTCCGGATACACCACCTGGAAGTCGGTGCCCTCGACCTCGATCGCCACCGGGCCCGGCTTCACGCCGGAGGGCATCGTGACCTCGAGCCGGTCGGTCATCGTGGCGGTCGCCACGGCGTTCCGGTTGTCGAAGCGCACCGTGTAGACGTCGCCCACCACGAACTCCTCACCGGCTTCGGCGAACAGGGTCACCGTCTTGCCCGGGGAGGCGAAGGGCGGCATCACGACGCTCCACTCCGGGGGCGGGTGATCGCAACCGCAGCCGGCATGGGCGCGGTCGGGAGCCGCGAGCAGGGCGAGGCTCGTGAGCGCGGTCAGGGCAGCGGCCAGAGCGAATCGGGGGGTCATCCGGGTCTCCTCTGCCCCCTCCGGTGAGCGGGGGCGACCCCTGAAAGAGCAAGCGCCATGCCACATCGGAATTGGCGCTCAAGTGACCGGAATTCCAGAGGTTTGGAATCGCGCGACCCGGCGCCCGAAACGACGCTCCACGGCACCCTCGCCGGGGGCTCGCGCAACTCGGGCCCGAAGTCCGCGAAAGCCGGCCTCGAGCCACTGGAAAGCGGCTGACCGGCAACGGGTGGTCGCCCGCTGACCGCTCCGGATGGCGAACGGCACGCAGAACGCGCCTCGCGTGCGGAGCGGTCGGGAAGGGCTCTCGCGCACCGAAGCGCGCTTCGCTAGCCATCCGGGTTCGCGATCGCCCTTGGGGCCCCGGACGGGCCCCGGCATCCGCAGGAGAAGCCCCGTGGCGCGCCCCGACACCAAGCAGGCCACCGAGACCCTTCAAGAGGTGAACTCGGTCTTCGACCGGATCGCCGAGTGGGTCGCGACCAATCCGGCCCTCGTCATGAGCGCCATCGGCGGCGTGCTCGCCCTGGCCGCCATCGTGGGCGTGGCCGATTGGCGCAGCCGGGCCACCGCCAACCAGGCAGCCGCTTCGGTGGCCGCCGTCCAGGCCGAGTACTTCGCGGCCATGGGCGCCACGCCGGGGTCGGTGGAGGTGCCGGAGCCCGCGAATCCCGAGGCCGTGCAGGGCATCCGCGAGGAGTACGTCCAGCGCTTCCTCGAGGTCGCCGACGAGCACTCGGGAAGCGTCGCCTCGATCTCGGCGCTGATGGAGGCCGCGACCCTGAGTGAGCAGCTCGGCGACAGCGAGGGCGCTCTCTCGGCCCTCGAGCGCGCGTCCGAAGAGGCCCGGTCCGGGAGCGCTCTGCGCGGCCTCGTGCTCGAGCGCCTGGCCCAGAGCTACGAGGACAACGGGAAGGACCGCGAGGCGGCCGGCGCCTACGAGCAGGCGGGCGAGATCACCTCGCTCCCGAGCCGAAAGATCGCGCTGATGAACGCCGGCCGCGTCTGGGCCCGCGTCGGCGACGACGCCCACGCCCTCGAGCTCTTCGACCAGGCCGAGGCCCTCGAGAGCGACGCCGCCGTTCCCGACCACCTGACGTTCCGGATGCAGGAGGTGCGGGCGAGGGCGGCCACCGCCACTCCCTGACGCCGCGCGCGTCGACTCGCTCGGGGTCCGGGTCTTCGACGACTTCGTCCCCGGGTCGCCTGTGGGACCGCCGTTTCGCGCCCCCGCGGGAGGGCCGCCGGCCGACGGCATCCAGTTCACGCTCACGCGGTCCTTCGCCGACGGCGGCGCCCGAACGCTGCGGCTGGGATTCGGCGACTCGAGCGGCGCGTGGCTCTCGGACCTGACGCTTCCGACGAACGCGCTTCCAGCGGACGCGTGGCGATTCGGATGGGTCGAGATCTCGAACCTGTCGTGCTCGATCGACGGGAGACCGCTGCCGTCTTGCATCGGCGGCAGCGTCGAGTTCGGCGAGATCACGCGGCTGGCCGGACCATTTCCCGTGCCAGAGCCGGCGCTCGAGGCCTGTTGGGTGGCACTGCTGACCCTGGCGCTCGCGATCCGTCTCCGTCGCCGGCCTGCACCGCCCCCACCCAACGTCCGATAAGATATATTATGTCAACTAGTCCGAAGGGCCCATCACCTTCTAGGTACTGCGGAGATCCCCGCTCCGAGGCCCGATAGCAATCGCGACCCACTTGAACGGCCCGTTCCCGCGCACGGAAGAAGCGGCCGGGGCCCTTCTTCTCGTGATTGGGCTTCCCAATACCCAGCCCCGGCAGCGCTACGGAGATGCGGATCGGGCAGCAGCAAGGAACTCGGGATCCGCCAGCAAGGCCTCGACAGTCGCCTCAATCGCCCTCGTCGACGCATCCTGGAAGCTCTCCACGGAGTTGAGCCCGCTAGAAGGGTTCCAGCCGATCCCGTGAGATGGGTTCTCTCGGGCACTGCCGGAAGTCCGATAGCTCTTGGCCCAGCCGCGGCCATCGTTCGCTTCGATCTCGTAGACGAGATGCGCTTCCGATAGTCGTCCGGTTCCCTGTTCAAAGATCACATCCACGATCTCAAGGGAGATGACGCGATCAGTGGTGGAGTCGATGGACGCCCCGCGCGATCTTGCAGTGAGCTCGACCCCTTTGCAGATCGCGTCGGTCTGTTCATAGGCGTTGATGGTGAATGTTGTGTTGTCCATGAACACAACCGTCTGGTCAGCCCGCGAGGGCTGCGAATTAGCGAGCGGCAGAAGCCGATCGCCCTCCCGCACCGCGATCCTGGCTGACTCAATTGCCCGGACCGGCCCCGCCGGAAACTGCACCGTCTGGAGGCAACCCAAGAAGAGGCCTGCGAGGCCTAAGGCAATGGTCCGATGGAGCATGCCTAGGGGGTCAGCTCCTTCTGGATGCCAAGGGCGATCTCTTCAGCAACGCGCTCGAGCATCTCGTTGAACAGTGGAGTAAACGGGTCCCAGGCCGCAGCAGGAATTCGCCCGACGTCGCGCACCTCTCTGGAGGCACCTTCGGCAACCCTCCAGCGGGCCACGCACTCGATGTCGCGCGGTGACTCGAGCGAACCGAACCGGACGAGCTTTAGCCCGACCTCCACCTCAGCGTCGTCGGCAACGCGAATGCCACGGGACGAGAGCTCAGCAGCGACCGAAGAACGAAGTCGCTCTGTCCACTCACTTGCGTCGTACCACCACGTTTCCCGCGCAAAGAGCAGCCCCGTCGAGCGGAACACTCGTTGTGACGCGTCCCTTTGGTCCAGCGCGAGCGACACACTATGCGAACTCTCCCGGGCGGAGAGTTGCGTGAACCCAGCTTCGCCTTGAGGCCCAATGTGATGGGAGCACCCCGTGGTCACGATGCCGATCAATACCGCGCTAGCGAGAGTCCTCGCCGAGGCCTGCCGGGTCAGAAAGCGCCGAGAGCAACAGCCCCAAGTCTTGAGTATGGGCACGATCAGAGCGAATCACAGGGCTTGGCCCGCTGCAAATCGCGGGAGGTCCTACGGATTCGCGCTCCGCGCTTCTGGCTTTCGCGTCTTGAAGAACCCAGCTGCGCGCCTCGCCGACGGCCTCCCCCGGCCTTCATCTTTCGAGAGAATGGCGGAACTCGCTTCCTCCCAGTTTCCTTTGGACCCTGAGCGTTCCCAATTCCACGGCTTTGACTGCACCGTGATGGATTTCGTGTGCGACTCGGGTCGCGAACGCGGCGCCGAGGCCAGCAACACACGAAATCGCTCGCCAGCGAGACGGGGAGAGAGCTCACGGATGCTCGAGAGGGTCTGGTTTCGGACCTGAGCTAGGGTCACGCGCCGAGTTGCGAGGAGATCCGCATGTCCGATTCCGTGGGCCAGCTGCAGGCGATCTGGCGGTTTCCTATCAAGTCCTTCCAGGGCGAGCGACTGGAGCGCGCGGAGCTCTCGGCCTCGGGAATCCACGCCGACCGCGTGCTCGCCCTGCGCAACCGCGAGACCGGCAAGATCGTGAGCGCCAAGCACGCGAAGCTCAGCGAGCGCGTGCTCTCGTTCGAGGCCCGCTATGCGACGGAGCCCCGACTCGGCGAGCCCCTCCCGCCCATCCGCGTCCGGATCGGGGATCGGGAGGTCGGCACGGACGACCTGGCCGCCTTCTCGGAGGTGTGCTCGGCGGCCCTCGACCATCCCGTCGAGCTCGTCGCCCCGGGCTCCGACCCCGAGGTCTACGAGAGCGACTGGCCCGAGATCGAAGGCCTGCCCCTGGCGGGAGCCAACCTCGACCTTCCCCTGCCCCTGGCCGAAGCCGGCTCGTTCGCCGACCTCGAGCCGCTCCACGTCCTCACGACGGCGAGCCTGGCACACCTGGCGAGCCTCGCGCCCGAGAGCGAGATCGACGTCTCGCGCTTCCGGCCGAGCCTGCTGATCGACACCGGCGAGGCGTCGGGCTTCGTCGAGCACGACTGGACCGGCCGGAAGGCGACGCTGGGCGGCGCGACGCTCGAGCTCGGCGCCGCGGCCCCGCGCTGCCTCATGACCACCCGGGCCCAGGGCGCCCTGCCCCGCGACCCCGCCGTGCTGAAGACCCTCGTCCAGAACAACCGACGCGAGTTCATGGGGATGCAGATGCCGTGTCTCGGCATCTACGCCAAGGTGATCGAGCCGGGGCCGGTGGCGGCGGGCGATCCCCTCGTGCTCGCCTAGCGCGGCTCGCTGCTAGCGTCGGCCGCGGATGACGAAACGCGCCGTCGAGCGGGCCTATCTCAGCTGGTCGTTCCTGGCTCCGGTGTTCCACCGCGGCTACTGGCTCTGCACGAGCCTGTACCTGGTGGTGGACGCCGGGCTCGAGCCGCTGCAGCTGGTGTTCATCGGCACGGCCCAGGGGATCACCGCCATCGCGATGGAGGTGCCGACCGGGGTGCTCGCGGACACCGTGAGCCGGAGGCTCTCGCTGGTCGTCGGCCACGTGCTGATGGCCACGGGCATGGCGGTCACTGGGCTCGTCACCGCCTTCCCGGCCCTCGTGCTGACCCAGATGATCTGGGGGCTGGCCTGGACCTTCTGGAAGGGAGCCGACGTCGCCTGGCTCACCGACGAGCTCGACGAGCCCGAGCGGACGGCGCGGGTGCTGACGCGGGCGGCTCGCTTCGAGCAGCTCGGCTCGGCGACCGGGCTGATCGCCTTCGGCGGGCTCGCCTGGGCCACGAGTCTCTCGACCGCGATCGTGGTGTCGGGCCTCGCCATGGCGGCGCTCGGGCTCGGCGTGGCTCTCGGCTTCCGCGAGGTCCACTTCACGCCGGCGCCCCGCAGTGAGCGGATGAGCGCGGCCGTCGGGCTCTTCCGTCGCGGCGTCGCGCTGGCGCGAAGCGATCGCGAGATCCTGCTGGTCTTCGCGGCCACCGTGCTGATCAACGGCGCGGCCGAGGGGTTCGGCCGCCTCGAGGCCAAGCACCTGGTCGCCCTGGGCCTGCCCCAGACGCCCGACCCGATCGTCTGGCTCACGGCCTTGGGACTCGCGTCCCTGCTCCTCGCCGCTCTCGCCCTGCGCGTCGTCGAGGCCGGGATCGACGGGCGCAACGCAGCGCCGAGGATCTATGCGGCCGCCTGCGCCGTGGGCGCCCTGGGCGTCGGGCTCTTCGCCCTGGCCCCCGACGCCCGCTTCGGGCTCGCCGGAGCGCTCCTGGTCCGGGGAATCGGCTTCAGCGTGACCCGGGTCGTGAGCGTGATCTGGGTCAACCGGCGCGCCACGAGCGAGGTCCGCGCGACCCTCCAGTCCTTTCTCGCCCAGGCGGAGTATCTCGGCGAGATCGTTCTGGGAATCAGCCTCGGGGTGGTGGCCCAGCTGGCCGGAGTGCCCCTCGCCGTCGCGATTGCGGCGTCGCTCCTGGCCGTGGCCGGGGTGCTCGTGGTGCGGTCGCGCCCCGCCAGCCCGCCCGCCGCCTGAGACGCGCTATCCACCGGGCCTCCTCTTTGCCCGGGGTCGTCGATGGAATGGATCGATCTGGAGCACAACTCGACGGAGCTGCTCTTCCTGAAGGCGCTGGCGCTCATCGCGGCGGCGTGCCTGATCACGCCGCTCTTCAAGCGCCTCGGCCTCGGCGGCGTGCTCGGCTACCTGGTCGCCGGCGTCGCCGTGAAGCTCGCCTTCGCCGACAGCTTCGCCGCCCACCCCGAGGAGCTGCTCCACTTCTCCGAGTTCGGGGTCGTGCTCTTCCTCTTCGTGATCGGCCTCGAGCTCAAGCCGTCCACGCTCTGGGAGATGCGCACCGACATCTTCGGGCTCGGGCTCGCCCAGATGGCCGCCTGCGGCGCGGTGCTCGCCGCCATGGCCTTCGCGACCGGGCTCGACACCCGCCAGGCCGTGATCGTCGGCCTGGGCCTCGCGCTCTCGTCCACGGCCATGGTGATGCGCCAGCTCGACGAGAACCGCGAACGGGGCTCGCTCCACGGGCGCAAGGCGTTCTCGATCCTGCTCTTCCAGGACCTGGCGATCGTGCCGCTGCTGGTCCTCGCCGCGCTGCTCGCCCCGAGCGGCGACTCGCTGGGGATGGGCGAGTCGCTCGGTCGGATCGCCGTGGCCGCCGTCGCCATCGCGCTCCTGATCGCGACGGGGCGCTACCTGCTGACGCCGATCTTCCATCTGCTCGCCCGCACGAGCATGCAGGAGATCATGACGGCGAGCGCCCTCGGCGTGGTGATCGCAGCCGCCCTCTTGATGGATCTGGTGGGCCTCTCCTACGCGATGGGTGCCTTCATCGCGGGCGTGATGCTCGCCGACTCGGCCTACCGCCACGAGGTCGAGGCCAACCTCGAGCCCTTCCGCGGGCTCCTGCTCGGCCTCTTCTTCATGGCTGTCGGCCTCTCGCTCGATCTCGAGACGGTGCGGAGCAACTGGTCCCTGATCGCGGTGGCGGCCCCGGTCGCCATGCTCGCCAAGGGGACGACGATCTTCGCCCTCGCCCGTGGCTTCGGCCTCTCGCACAATCCGGCCGTTCGCCTGGCCACGTCGCTTCCCCAGCACGGTGAGTTCGGCTTCGTGCTCTTCGCCGCCGCCGTGGCGTCGGGCCTGCTCGACGCCGGGATCTCGTCGCTCCTCGTGGAGACCGTCTCCGTCTCCATGGCGCTGTCCCCCCTGGCGAGCGGCCTCGACCGTTGGCTCGTCCGGGAAGAGGCGGCCGAGACCCTGGACGAGGACTTCTCGGACGCGGGTGGGCGGGTCCTCGTGGTGGGCTTCGGGCGCTTCGGACAGATCGCCTCCCAGCCGCTGGTCGCCCACGGCATGGATCTCACCATCCTCGACGGCGACGCCGAACGGGTCCGCGAGGCGGCGCGCTTCGGGTCGCGCATCCACTTCGGCGACGGCACGCGGCGCGACGTCCTGCGCGCGGCGGGCGCGGCCGAGGCCGAGCTGATCCTCGTCTGCACCGACGCCCCCGAGATCACCGACGAGATCGTCTACCTCGTGCGCAGCGAGTTCCCGCAGGCGCGCGTCCACGCGCGGGCGTTCGATCGGCGCCACGCCATCCACCTGCACAAGCTCTCCGTGGATGCCCTCGCCCGGGAGACCTTCGATGCCGCGCTGGCGTTCGGCGGAAGCGCCCTGGAGGCCCTGGGAGAGACGGAGACCGACACCGCCGAGCTGCTCGCACGCGTGCG
>JASJCN010000268.1 GCA_030065975.1 Myxococcota bacterium | reverse complement strand
GACCCCTGCGCAACGGGGGCATTCGGCCCCACTCTGCCCCTTTCCAGGACGTCCAGCACAGGACGTCCAACACAGGACGTCGAGCAAGGACGTCGACCCGCCCCGTCCCGGGGCGGCGAGGCTCAGCGCTGGATGGCGTGCTCGCCGGTGGTGCGGCCCCGCTTCTCGGGGAGCGTCAGGGCCAGCAGCCCCTCTTCGAGCAGCGCGATGGAAGCCTCCCCCACCACGTTCTGGAGCCCGTGGTAGAGGCTGTCGCGGGCGATCGCCGCCGGCAGCGCGTCCTTCGTGCGGGCGAAGTCGAGCAGGATTCCGCCCACCAGCTTGCGATCCGAGCGCACGTGCTTCACCACCCGGTGCCAGTGCTCGAGCGGCACCTCGATCCGCAGATCGCGCAGCTCTTCCTGTGCCTCGGTCGGAAGCGCGCCCCGGATCCCATCCTTCAGGATCGAGAGCACGACGAACTCGCCGCCGCGCTTCATCTCCGCCCTCCAGAAGCGTCCCTGAGCGAGGATCATGCTGCCCCCCTTCGTTCCGTTCCCACGGCCACGCAGCCTGAATCCGGCGAGCGCCGGATCCGGTCACACCCCGTTTCACTCATCGGCTCACCGGCTTCACGAGCTGCACCTCTTCCTCGTCCGGAGCGGCCTCGTCCGCCGCTCCCGGGTCGGGTGCCTCCAGCGCCCGGATGGCCGGGCCCAGCGAGGCCTCGAGGAACGCCCGGGCGAGGGGATTGCTCGACACCTCGCCGGCCTCGAAGCGGAGCGCTGCGCCGAGACAGGCCCGCGCCGACTCCTCGTCCTCGTTCTTCCAGAAGACGTAGGCCGACTCGCGCAGCCGATGGGCTGCGAGTGCACAGCCCGCCTCGTCGTAGATCTCGGCCGCCGACTCGCCGAGCAGGTCGGCGATGCGCTCGTCGCGGGTGGCGCCGGACACGATCAGGTCGCTCTCGAGCGACTCGCGGATGCGGTCGAGGGCGGCGGTCAGCGGCTCGTTTCCCACCGGCCACGGGCCGAGCCGACCCTCGCGCACCAGGGCCGCCGCCGCCTCGGCGCCGGCCTCGCGCTCGGACTCGGGCGGGTCGCCGAGCACCTCGCGAACCGTCTGGCCCGGAAGCGGCGAGTCCGCCTGGGCGAGGAGCCGGCCCCGGGCCTCGAGGAAGCCCCGGGGCGCCGGCCGCGTCGGGTCCTGCCGCGCCTCGGCGAAGCCGAGCACGGCGTGGATCTGCGCCTCCTCGACGGGCAGCATCGAGAGCCGGTCGCCGACGCGCAGCCGATCCAGGAACGCGCGCGCCTTCTTGCGCGGCGCCGTGTACTCCTCGAAGCCCACGATGCCGCGCGCATCGTCGATCACGATCTCGTACAGGCGCGCGCCTCCGCCCGGGTTGGGCTCGACCAGGTAGGCCATGCGGGCGCCCACCGGGTCGATGGAGGAGAGGAACGCGCCGGAGAAGTCGTCGTCCACCTTGGGCAGCGACGCCACGCCGGTGCGACGGGTCTCGGGCACCGTGACACCGCTCGCGCGCAGCCGGTGGCGCACGCGTCGCATGACCTTCCGGGCGGGCTTCGCGAGGCCGGCCTCGTCGACGGCCAGCAGGATCGCCGCGCCCTCGTCGGCCGCGGCCCAGGCGTCCGCGAGCTTTCCGGCGGCGTCGGGCTGCTCCGCCAGGAGCCACCCGAGCACGCGCTCGGCCGCGCCGGGCTTCCCGTCGCCGAGCAGCAGCTCGAGCAGCCGGGTCGGGTCGCCGTTGGCCGGCCAGATCTGATCGGCCTCCTCGGGCAGGGCTTCGGCGGCGGCTTCGAGTGCGGCGGAGAGGTTCACGAGGCCACCTCGCTGCGCACCCAGTCGAGATAGGCCTCGGACCCGCCGACGGCGGGAAGCGCCAGCACCTCGGGCAGGTCGTAGGGATGCAGCGCGCGCACCCGCTCGGCCAGGGCCGCGGCGCGCCCGGCCCGGCTCTTCACGATCAGCAAGACCTCGGAATCCTCCTGGACGGCACCCTCCCAGCGATACACCGAGGCGATGCCGGGAACGACGTTCACGCAGGCCGCGAGGCGCTCGTCGACGAGCGCACGGGCGATCTCCCGGGCGACCTCGGCATCGGGAGCGGTGACGAAGGTGACCTGCACCGCGCCCGGGTCGGAGGCGATGGGCACGGCCTGCCCCGCTCCGGCCGGCGCCTTGCCGGTCGCCCCGGAGGTCGCCCCGGAGGTCGTCTGGATCCCCGTCATGTTCGCCACCGGCCCCCTCTGAAGCGGCCCCTGGGGCGGGCGATCAGACCGGCTCGTGCGGGTCCAGCAGCTTTCGGTGCTCGGCCAGCGCGAAGCGGTCGGTCATCCCCGCCACGTAGTCCGCGATGGCGCGAGCTTCGCCTTCCTCCGAGAATCGCGCCAGCACGGCCCGGGGGAGCTGGCGCGGGTCGTCCCGGTAGATCCCGAACAAATCCCGCAGGATGCGCTGCGCCTTTCGAGACATTCGTACGACCCGCGGATGCCGGTACAGCTCGGCGTAGAGAAACTTCTTCAAATCCGCCAGAAGTGCTGAAGTTTCCTCGGAAAATCCGACCAGGGGATGGGCCTGGGCGGACACCTCGGCCGGGCTCTTCGGAGCCGCGGCCCGGAGCCTCGCCTCGCTGGCCTCGAGCAGGTCGGTCACCGCCAGGTCGATCAGGGCGCGGATCGTCTGGGCCCGGAGCACCCGCTCGGGAGAGCCGCTCATCCGCAGCTCGACCCCCGCCCGCTCCCGGGCCCAGACCGCCACGTCGGCCAGTTGCTCGAGGGTGATCAGCCCGGAGCGGAGCCCGTCGTCGAGGTCGTGGTTGAGGTACGCGATCTCGTCGGCGCAGTCGGCGATCTGCGCCTCGATCGAGGGGCTGCGCGGGATCTCGGGAATCGCCACGGGATGCTGGAAGTCGCAGCCGTGCTTCAGGATCCCGAGCCGCGTCTCGGCCGTGAGGTTGAGGCCCGGGAAGTCGGGGTAGCGGCGCTCCAGGAGATCGACCACGCGCAGGGTCTGCCGGTTGTGATCGAAGCCGCCGTCCTGGCTCATCAGCTCGTCGAGCACGTCCTCGCCGGCGTGGCCGAAGGGCGTGTGCCCGAGGTCGTGGGCGAGCACGATCGCCTCGGCCAGCTCCTCGTTGGCGCGCAGGGCCCGGGCCAGGGAGCGCGCGATCTGGCTGCCCTCGAGCGTATGGGTCAGCCGCGTCCGGTAGTGGTCGCCCTCGTGGTAGACGAAGACCTGGGTCTTGTACTCGAGGCGGCGAAAGGCGCGCGAGTGCACGATCCGATCGCGGTCGCGAGAGAACGCGGTGCGGTAGGCGTGCTCGGGCTCGGCCACCGCGCGCCCGGCGGAATCGCCGCTGCACTGGGCGTAGGGGGCCAGCCGCTCGCGCTCTTCCTGCTCGACGTCGCGGCGCCGTCGCAGCACCCGGCGCCTACTCCGGGCCTTCGGTCTTGCGCAGCACCTCGGTGAGGGCACGCCGCGAGGCGGCGTCGATCTCCGGATGGAGCTCGGGCCCTTCGGACGCGGGCGGCGCGGCCGCCACGTCATCGGGCCCGCCGGGATCCGGGGAAGAGTCCGGGGACGAGAGGAGCGTCACGCCCGCGCCCACGGCGAGGGCGAGCCCGAGCAGAAGGATCGGCCAGCGTCTCACGGCGCCAGGGTAGCAGCCGCCGGCTCCACGCTGCGGGAGCGACCCGGGACGGCCGCGCGGCGGACTCGGGCGCAGCCGAACGCGAACGGGCAGACTCCGGCCATGCCGATCACCACCCCGCCCCGCCTGCTCCTCGGCCCCGGACCCTCCAATGCGCATCCCCGGGTGCTCGAGGCCATGGCCCATCCCCTGGTCGGCCATCTCGACCCGAGCTTCCTCGAGCTGATGGACGAGGTGCAGGACCGGCTGCGCGGCCTTTTCGGGACCCGCAACGAGATGACCCTTCCGCTCTCGGCGCCGGGCAGCGCGGGAATGGAGGCCTGCCTCGCCAATCTGCTCGAGCCCGGAGACGACGTGGTCGTCGGCGTCCACGGCGTATTCGGCGGCCGCATGTGCGAGGTGTCGAGCCGCATCGGCGCGCGGGTCACGCGCGTCGAGAGCGAGATGGGGACGCCCCTCGACGTTTCGGCCATGGCGGACGCCATCGCCCGCGTGCGGCCGCGCGTCGTCGCCTTCGTGCACGCCGAGACCTCCACCGGCGTGCTGCAGCCCGTGCCCGAGATCGCCGCCGCCGCGCACGACGCGGGCTCCTTCGTCGTGCTCGACTGCGTCACCTCGCTCGCAGGCCTGCCCCTCGAGCTCGACGCCTGGGGCGTGGACGCGGCCTACAGCGGTACCCAGAAGTGCCTGTCTTGCCCGCCCGGCCTCTCGCCCGTGAGCTTCTCGGAGCGCGCCGTCACCCGGGTGCGCGAGCGCGAGCGCCCCGTGCAGAGCTGGTTCCTCGACGTCGGCCTGCTCGCCGGCTACTTCGGCGGAGAGCGGGTCTACCACCACACGGCTCCGATCTCCGCCGTGTACGCCCTCGCCGAGGGCCTCCGCGTCGTCGACGAGGAGGGGCTCGCCGAGCGCACCCGGCGCCATCGCGCCGCGTCCCGCCATCTGATCGAATCCCTCGCGCCGCTCGGCTTCGAGCCGCTGGTCGAAGAGGGCTTCCGGCTCCCGCCGCTCACCACGCTTCGGCTTCCGGCCGCCGTCGTCGAGCGCGGCGAGGCCGACGTGCGGCGAAGCCTGCTCCTCGACCACGGCATCGAGGTCGGCGGCGGCCTCGGCAAGCTCGCAGGAACGATCTGGCGCATCGGGCTCATGGGCGAGAACGCGCGCGAGGCGAACGTGGAGCGCCTCGTGGCCGCGCTTCGCGCCACGCTCACCTGAGCACGCCCGGGGCAGCGTTGACTCGGCGGGCTTCTTCCGCCAACGTGGCCTCGACATCACACGAGATCCGGGTTCCCGCGCCGAATCGTCGGCCGGGACGAAGAGGGAAGGCCGTGAAATTCGGCCGCGGTCCCGCCACTGTGAAGAGGGAGCGTCCACGACATAGCCACTGACCCGTTGGCGCGAGCCCCGTCAGAGCGGAGCTCCGAGGGTCGGGAAGGAGTCGTGGAGCGTTCACGGGATGGTCCCGTGAGAACCTCAGAGCCAGGAGACCTGCCCGGACCTCCCACACGCAACGCTCTTCGTGGAGAGAGTGGTGCGGGGTCTGCGGACAGTCTGCGGCTCCTTCACCGAACCGCGAAGGTGCAAGGAGTTCGCAATGACCCTGGCACCCGCTGCGCGCGCCCGTGCGCAACGCCGAACCCGAAGCCTTTCCCTCGAGATCCTGCTCCTGGCCCTGCTCCTGGCCCTGGCCCTTGCCCCGGGAGCCCTCGCCGCCACCGACGAGCCGCTCCCGAGCACGGCCGGGCCCGACGACGAGCCGGTGGCCGGCTCCGATGCGGCGGACCCGCTCCTGGGCGTCGACGAGCCGACGATCCGGACGCCGGAGGTCGAGATCACCTCGACCCGCTTCGCTCGCGAGCTGCTCGACACGCCGGGCAACGCCACCATCATCGACCGCGAGAAGATCGACGAGAGCGGTGCACGGGATCTCCCGGACCTGCTGCGTCGCGAGGCGGGCCTCTACGTCACCAACACGACCACGAATCGCGAAGGCAACACCGTCGAGGCCCGTGGCTTCAACAACGGTGGCGGCAACGGGGGGCGAACCCTCGTCCTCGTCGACGGCCGCCGCGTCAACGAGGAGGACTCGGGACAGGTCGACTGGTCGTTCCTGACGCTCGACAACGTCGACCGCGTCGAGATCATCCGAGGCCCGACCAGCGCCGCGTACGGCGACAACGCCATCGCCGGCGTCATCCACATCCGAACGCTCCACCCCGACTCCGATGGCGTGGAGGCCACCGTGCGCGGTCGCATGGGTACCTACGACACCCACCAGACCAGTGCGCTGGCCAAGGGGCGTCACGGCCCGGTCTCGATCTCGGCCTTCTTCGACTTCGACTCCACGGATGCCTATCGCGAGCGCGCCGACTTCCGCGGCAAGACCTCGGAGATGGACATCCGCTTCCGGATCGGCGACCGCGGCAGCGTGGGCATCAAGGGCGGCTACGGCTCCACGAAGCGGCTCCGGCCGGGCGACCTCACCCAGGCGCAGTTCGAGGCCGACCGGCGCCAGGCAGAGCCCGGAACGGGCGACAACTTCGACCTCGCGCGTCAGCGCTTCGTCCAGGGCCGGGTGGAGTACGCCTTCAACGAAGTGGTGTCCCTGGACATCCAGGGGCACCACCGGCGTCGCACGGACGACACGCGGATCAACGACCCGTTCACGGAGTTCATCGCCGACTCCGAGAAGGACTCGCTCGGGCTGAAGACCCAGTTCCAGCTCGACTTCGAGATCCTGGGAATGCGCAACCGCTTCCTCTTCGGCGGCGACCTGCTCCAGGAGGACGTCGACAACGGAAGCGTCTTCACCATCTTCGACGACTTCTTCGGAGACAGCGAGTTCCCGAGCCGCTCCTCGAGCCGACGCAAGCTGTGGGGGATCTTCGTCCACAACGAGACCCATCTCACGGACGACCTGATCCTCTCGCTCGGCGCCCGGAGGGACGAGTCGACCTACAAGGCGACAGACCGGATCGCCGGCATGCGCTTCGAAACCGCCCATGCGGAGTGGGCACCGCGCGCGGCGATCAACTGGCGCGTGTGCGAGGAGGCCTCGGTCTACGCCTCCTACTCGCGCGGGTTCCGCTTCCCCAACCAGGACGAAGCCTTCGGCTTCTTCGGATTCCAGCCGGGGCTCGTCCCCGAGACCTCCGACTCCTACGAGTTCGGCGGGAAGTTCCGGAGCGAGCGGGGATCCCTGAACGTCTCCGTGTACCAGATGAACGTCCGCGACGAGATCTTCTTCAACCCCGAGGCGCTCAATCCCTTCTTCCTCCCCTTCCAGGTGACGGGCGTCAACGTGAACATCGACCGCGTGAGGCATCGGGGAATCGAGGTGTCGGGGAGCGTGCGGCCCGTCGACTGGCTCGAGATCTTCGGCAGCTACACGCTGGACGACGTGAAGATCCGCCGGGACACGCAGACGGGGCTCGTCGGAAGCCGTCTTCCCATCACCCCACGCCATCGGGGCCACGGCGGTGTCCGCGTCTACCTGCCCTTCGGCTTCGAGCTCTCGGGCCACGCGCGCCTCGTCGGCAGCCGCTACGTCGGAAACGACATCGCGAACGAGATCGAGAAGCTGACCGCCTACACCTCGTACGACGCCAGGGCCGCCTGGCGGCACGACTTCCAGGAGTGGCTCAGCTTCGAGGTCGAGGGCATCGCGTACAACCTGACGGACCGCGAATACAACGACTTCGCCGCGCGCAGCACCTTCACCCAGACGGTCGGCTTCTTCCCTTCTCCCGAGCGGCACTACGTGGTCGGCGTGCGGATCACGGTGCGGCGATGAGGGGGCCCGGCCGGATGCTCCGATTCGCGGTCCTGCTGGCCTCGGTCACCTGGGGATCGATCACCTGGGCTTCGGCCGCGGGCGGGGAGGACATCGACGGCATCCCCCTCGGCCCCTCGCCCTACGAACGGGCCGCCGAGATCGCGCGACGCATCCAGAGCCAGGTGGTGTACCCCGAGATCGCCAGGCGCCGCGGGATCGAAGGCACCACCCTGCTCCGGCTGCGGGTCAGCCACGACGGCAGGGCCAAGGATCTCGAGACGGCGAGCTCGTCCGGAAGCCGCCTGCTCGACGAAGCGGCCCATGCGGGCGCCCGATCGGCCGAGGGCCTGCCGGTGCTCTTCGGGCGCGTGGAGGTGCCGATCCGCTTCTCCTTGGAGGAGCCCGGCGAGATGTAACGCTGCGTCAACGCCCGCGGGCGGATCGGGCCCCTAGTGGGCCCTTCCCGCGGGAATCGGGCAACTTGACGATTGACGCGGCGCGTCTAAGATGAGGGACCTCCTCCTGGAGGACCCCATGTCCGTTCGCGCCAAGGTGCTCGCCCTCCTCCTGGGCCTGCTCGTGTTCCTCGTGGCCACCGCCTCGGTCTCCATCGGAGTCCGCGCCCGCGCCGAGGAGGCGCTCTCCCGGGTCACCCAGCGCGACGTCCCGCTGCTCGCCCTCTCCACCCGGGTGACCGCCGTGCACCTGGAGCAGGCCCTGCGGCTCGAGCGCGCCCTGAGGGCCGCCGAGCGCGACGGTCCGGATTCGCGCGCCGTGCTGCTCGAGACGCGCCGGGCGTTCGAGTCCGACGCGGCGAGCATCTGGAACCGGCTGCAGGACGCGACGGCCTTCGCCGAGAGCGCCGCCGAGGCCGGCGACCCCGATGCGCGCCACCGGCTCGAGGGCGTGATGCGGATCGACCAGGTGCACAACGAGTACGCCGAGCAGGCGCGCGAGGCCTTCGACGCGATCGCCAGTGGCGATCGCCGCGCCGCGCTCGTGGCCGTCGAGCAGGCCGAGGAGGCGAAGGTCGCCCTGGGCCTCGTCCTCGGCGAGGTGCTCGAGGACTCCGCGCGATCCGCCGACGACGCCTCGTCCCTCGCGCGTCGCGACTCGG
>JASJCN010000267.1 GCA_030065975.1 Myxococcota bacterium | reverse complement strand
CGCGGTCTGGTACAGCTACGGGCCGGACCTCCTGATCCTGGGGCTCACGGATGCCGAGGCGAGCCTCGACTTCGATCGCGTGGCACAGCGCTTCGAGCAGAAGGACATCCGGCGCGGCCTGCGGCGGACCGACATCGACACCCTGCCGGCACTCCTCGCCCACGAGCTCCTGCCCCTCGGCGTGGTGCACGGCTCGGGCCTCGAGGGCCCGATCCACACGCTGTTCCACCCGATCCTGAGCGACCAGGCCGCGCGGGCCTTCTTCGTGGGCGGCGCGGGAGGGCTGCCACCGACCGCCGGTCTCGACACCGCGACTCTCGGAGCGCGCTATTCGCTGCTCGCCGAGTACGTGGCCCGCAACGGCGTCAGCGAGGAGCTGCACCGCGAGGTGGCGGGTCAGCTCTGCCAGACGCGGCTCGACGAGTGCGCGGCCTGGATCGCCTCGTGGGTCTACCACTTCCCGGAGTCGGAGGGTCCGAAGCAGCTCGTGCGCGACGTCGGCCAGCCCTACCCGACGGCCCTGGTGGCAGACCTCGGCGTGCTCTTCGGCGCGCCGCTTCCCGAGGGCAAGCGGATCACGCCCGGCGAGGCGCTGCGTTACACGCAGCTCTTCGAGCGACACTACGTCCACTCGGCGCCCTTCGACCGCGCCGCCCTCGACGCGATCTGGCAGCGCTGCCTGGCGCTGGATTCGAACTGCCAAGCCAGCAAGCAGCGCGCCGAGGCGAAGCTCGGGGATCTCGGCGTGAGCGTCGCTGGGCGCTAGGGCCTCGCTCTACGGGCGTCTCGACACGTGGCGTCGAGGCCGACGGCCGATTCCTGCGCTCGACGGTGTCGACGAGACCGCTCGCGCTGGGGAAGCCCTGCAGATGTGGACCCCACGCCACATCGGGGCCCTCGTCGCTGCGTTCAGGGAGACCTGCGCAGAGATTCCCTAGGGGCGGATGTACAGAGGGCGGCCGGCGGCTCGGATCAGTTCTTCGCGATTCCGCTTCGTGTTGCGAAGCATCAGGGTGGAGGCCGCGGAGCGGCTGAGCTCGCTGTACTCCAGCATGCGGTTGTCGTCCGTCACGACGGATCCCGCCGCATAGTCCACCAGCTGGGAAGGGGTGAGGAGGACGCCCTTGCGCACCTCGTCCGCCGAGATGCCCATCGTCCGCAGGCCGCGCTCCATTCCCGGCCATCGGTCGCCTAGCGGAGCATCGGCCTGCCGCTTGCGGCCGAGCAGGATTCCCGTGCCGTCGACCGGGTCCGTCCAGAGGATGGCATCCGGGAACGTCTCCAGGAACGTCGCGGTGATGGCGCGAGCATGGGCGATGCTCAGGAGGTGGAAGGGGACCCACTGGGCGATGACCCCGTCTTCTGCGAGTCGCTCGGCGGCGATCTCGTAGAACTCGCGGGAGTAGAGCGCGTTGACGCCGGAGAAGTTCGGAGGCATCGGCTCGAGGGTGATCACGTCGTAGCTGCGCTGGGTCCGGCGCAGCCAGGCTCGCCCATCCATCTCGATGGCTTCGACTCGGGGGTCGTCGAGGACGCCCTGGTTCGCCGAGAAGTGCTCCGCCATCCCGAAGACCGCATCGCTGATGTCGACGATGTCGACCCGGCCCAGACTCGCTCGCCGCAGGGCGTTGGCGGTCTGCCCCGTGCCGAAGCAGATCACCAGGGAGTTCTCGGGAGAGCTGTGCAGCATGGCGGGGAGGGCGCCCATCGCCAGCATGTAGTGGCCCGTCGTGAAACCCTCTCCCGTGGCGCCGAAGCCGTCGATCAGCAGGGTGCGCGCCCTTCGCGTGCCGACGACCGAGACGGTGAAGTCCGCACTCTCGTCGAAGGCGACGATCTCGAGGGTCTCGAGCTCGGGCTGGGCGTACATCCGATCCCGGCCCGGACTCGAGCTCATCGACATGGCCACGGCGACGCTCCAGACCCCGATGGCTGCGATCCAGCCCCTGCGTCGGGTGGCTTCGGCGGCGACGAAGGCCAGCAGGATCAGGATGGAGGCGAGCAGCCAGGCGCCGCCGGCGAAGCCGAGGGTCGGGAGGAGGATCCAGCCGGCCGTGATGCTGCCGAGCACGGACCCGATCGCGTTGGCTGCATACAGCCGGCCGCTGACCTGCGGCTCCGGGTTGTCCTCGAGGAGCCAGGGGAGCACGGTGGCGAGCAGCACTACTCCCGGGCCGAGGGTGAGGAGGGTGGCACCGAACCACGCGACCGGGCCGCCCGAAGACCCGAGGGACGAGACGGCCAGGAGGTCGAATCGTTCGACGATCGGGGTGGCCGCCAGGACCAGGAAGCCCGATCCGGCGAGGAGGAGGTCGGGCGTCGCTTGCTTGGACCGCAGCCAGGGCACGATCCGGGCGCCCACCGCGAGCGCGACCAGCACCGAGGCGAGCATGATCGCGAAGGTCGAGGAGGTGCTCCAAAGCGCCGAGCGCAGCGCCCGGAACCAGACCACCTCGAGCCCGAAGGTCACGAAGCCCGTGGAGAAGGTCGCGATCAGTGCCAGCCGGCGGTTCAGCGCGAGGCGGGTCTCGGGGCGCTGGGTCGCCGCCTCCAGAGGGTTCGTGTCCGCCGATCCGCCTCGGCTGCTGAGGAGCCAGGCCATGGCGCCGGCGAGGACGTTGACCGATGCGGCGATCCCGCTCGTCAGCACGACGCCGAGAGCCGGGAGCAGGACGAAGGCCATGAGCAGCACGCCGAGCGCCGCCCCCGCCGTGTTCATGCCGTAGAGGATCGAGATGCGCTGGCCTTCGCGCCGGGCGATGAGCTGGAAGAGCGGGATGGTGGCGCCCATGGCCAGGGTGGGGGGAAGGATGAGCGCCGCCATGCCGAGGGCATGGAGGAGGTCCGCCGCGGGGCTCCACACGCCATAGATCCACGCGTCGAGGGACGCGAGAACACCGAAGCCGGAGAGCGAGAGCGCCGCGGTGCCGCCGATGACCCACTCCAGGAGAGCGTACGCTCGTAGCGGCTGCTCGAGATCGGCTCGGCTGAGCCAGTGTCCCGCCACGAGCGATCCGAGGGCGATCCCGCCCATGGTGACGGCGAGGGTGATCGCGGCGCCCGGTGCGGACGCGCCGAAGGCCAGAGTGGCCTGGATCTGCCAGATGGTCTCCCAGGACAGCGCAGAGACGCCGCCCAGGCTCACCACCAGGCTCAGCGTGGCCAAGCGAAGGGGGCGAGGGCCCGCTGCGATCGGTTGCTCACTCAAGGAGGGTGACCTTCGTTCCCGACGGCCGCGCTGCGCCTCAGGGGGTCTCTTCGGTGTCCTCGACGGGGACCTGCAGCGGCGTCTCGATCGCGTAGCCGAGGGCCCGCAGCTGGTTGAGCCGGATCTCGTCGATCTCGACGTCGATGGCGGTCGCCGACTTCGACAGCTCGGAGAGCTCTTCGCGGGTCGTCTCCAGCAGCTCCCGGGCCCGCTCCCGGTCCTCGTCCGAGATGTCGCGCTGCTCCTCGGAGTCTGCCGCCAGGTCGTAGAGCTGGGTCTTGGGGTCGTCGAGATCGGGGTTCGTGATGTGGATCCGGTGCGGCCACTCGGTGTAGGTCACGAGAGGCTTGGGATCCATGCCGACGCGCCCCCAGGTGAGATCCAGGGAGGCCATCGCGTTGGTGGGGGCGTGGGGCGTCGGGTCGTCGCCCTGGGCCACGGCGTCGATCAGCGGCAGGAGCGAGATGCCGTCGGCCTCGGGCAGCGGATCCGCGCCCACCATGTCGAGGAGCGTCGGCCAGATGTCGATGTTGCGCACCGGGTTCGAGATGGTGAGCTCCTCCTCCAGCCAGAAGGGCAGGATGAAGATCAGCGGGACGGCCACGACCTCCTTGTGGAGGTCCTTGGCGTGCCCCTCGACGCCGTGCTCGTCGAAGGCCTCGCCGTGGTCCGAGGCGAGGACCACGATGGTGCGGTCGGCGGCGCCCGCCTCCTCCAGCGCGACGATCACCTGCGAGATGTTGCGATCGGTCCAGTGGAGGGCGTTGTCGTACACGTCCGAGTAGCCGGTGCCGAACAGCGCCGAGTCGGCCTCGTACAGGTACTGGTGCAGGTCCATGTAGTGGAGGTACATCATGAAGCGCCCGCCACCGTGGGTCTTGATGAACTCGACGGCCGCCTGGGTGGCGTCGAGATCCGTGCCGTCGAGACCGGACGGGGCGGTCGGGCTCGTCTTGTAGCGCTCCATGTTCCGCTTGGAGCGCGGCGAGACGTAGGTGTCGAAGCCCTGGCCGAAGCCGAAGTTGGTTCCGACCCAGCCGTTCCGGTAGATGCCGACCGTCTCGTATCCCGCCTGCTGCAGGATCTCGGCCGGGAGCAGCTCCTCTTCGGCGAGCGCGTGGGAGAAGCGGTGGACGCCGTGGCGCGCGGGGTTGCTGCCGGTCCACAGCGAAGCCATCGACGTCTTGGTCCAGCTCGAGTGGGCGCGGACGTCCTCGAAGCGGATGCTCCCCTTCGTGAGCATGTCCAGGACGGGCGTCGTGTCGCGCTCGTAGCCGTAGGAGCCCAGGCGGTCGGCACGCAGGGTGTCGACCAGGATGAACACGATGTTCAGGTCGTCGCGCTCGGGAAGCTTGGCGATCTCCTCGGCGCCCTTCGTCGGGCGGGCGGGAAAGCGCAGCTCGAAGAACGTGGAGAGCGTGTAGACGGCGAGCAGGGCGGCCAGGCCGAAGTAGAGCCAGGGAGAGTCGAGCAGGCGGCGCAAGTCCAGTCCTCCGAAGGGAAGCCGGGTAGTCTATCACCCACCAGCCCGGGCAACAGCGAGTCGCAGCTCTCGGAAGGCGGCCCGAGGGCCGAAACGCGCAAACCCGGGGCGCGGCGGACTCCCTGTGTGGCCCCGCTCCGGTCGCAGGTGACAGCCCGGATCGTTCCTCGCACTCGATTGCGCGTCACCCGCGGTGGTGGGGAAGCCACAACCCAGGGGCTCCGAGGCCCCGCGCCGACCGCTCTCGGACTCGCTCCTCGCGTCTCGCGTCGAGTGGGAGAGCGGTGTTGGAAAGGGTGTCCGAGGCGCGTATGATTCACTGCTTTCTCGACGCTTGGAGGTCCCCGTGACCAGCCGAACGATCCACACCGGAACGCGCCGCGGGGTTCTCCGCGGTGCCCTGGGCACCCTCCTCGCCGCTGCGCTCGTCGTGCCGGTCGCCTGCTCGGCTCCTGCCGGTGATCCCATGGCGGAGATCCGATCGCTGCAGGAGAGCGGCGCGTTCGAGGACTCGATCGAGCCCCTGCGCGAGGTCCTCGCGGCAGAGCCGGATCATGCCGAGGCGAACCTGCTGCTCGGAACGGCGCTCACGCAGATCGGCGAGCCGGCGAACGCGGTCTTCTCGCTGCGCCGCGCCGCCCAGGACCCGGAGTTCGGCGCCCAGGCCGGCCTGCTGATGGCGTCGAACCTGCTTCAGACCCATAACCTGGAGCGGGCCGCAGAGGCCGCCGAGGACGTCACCAAGCTCGAGCCGGAGCTGCTCCCGGGATGGATCCTCCTCGCCGCGACCCACCAGCGGATCCGCGACTGGGAGGCCATGCTCGCCGCGGCCGAGAAGGCCGTGGCCCTCGAGCCGCGGCACCTGCAGGCGCGTGGGCTGCATGGCGTGGCCCTCTACGAGCTCGACCGGTTCGACGAGGCCGTCGAGGTGCTCGCCAGCATCGAGACCGAGACCCGCGAGGCCGGCGACGTGATCTCCGCGGCGAACGCGTGCACGTCGATCGCGGGCGCGGAGCTGAAGAAGACGCAGCCCGAGACCGAGGACGAGAGCGAGGCCCTGGCGCGAGCCCTGGCCGACGCCGACGATCCGCGCGCCCGGCTCGAGCTGCGCAACTCCGAGAACCCCCGGGCGGAGACCGTGGCGAGCGACGCGGCCGAGGCGGCCTATCG
Organism: Myxococcota bacterium; assembly: GCA_030065975.1. Taxonomy (GTDB): domain Bacteria; phylum Myxococcota_A; class UBA9160; order UBA9160; family UBA6930; genus JASJCN01. The sequence continues at coordinate 2,689 of JASJCN010000267.1, read as the reverse complement.
CCGTTGCTTCGACGAGTACCCGACCGTCGAGGCCGCGATCTCGGAGCTCGCCGACTACTACGAGGAGACGGGCTCCCCGGAGCGTTCGCGAGAGGTCTGGGGCGAGGCGACGAGCCGGTCGCCCGAGGTGATGGCCTTCCGGCTCGGCGAAGCGACGTTCGTCTGGGAGCAGGGAGACCACGAAGAGGCCAAGAAGCTGATGGCGCTCGCCGCCGACGACTTCCAGACGCCGCAGGCGTACGAGGAGCTCGCGCGGCTCCACCGGCTCGACGACGAGTTCTCCGAGGCCGCCGAGGCGCTCTCGGTCGCTTCCGATCTCGGAGGTGGCTCTGACCGTCTCCGCTTCCAGCGCGCCGAGCTCTTCGCGACCTCGGGCGAGATCGAGCGGGCCGAGCAGCTGCTGGCCGAGGTCGAAGAGGAGTCCTATCGCAAGCTGATCGAGGCTCGCATCGCGATGCAGCGCGAGCAGTACGAGGAGGCGCTCTCGCTGTACGACGCCGCCCTCAAGGGCTGGCCCGACAACTCGGGAGCGCGCTTCCTCGCTGGCGTCGCGGCCTTCCGCCTCGGATTGTTCGAGCGCGCGCTCGTCGAGTACCGCGAGTCGATCCGGGCCGAGCCCGACGAGAACCCGGCCTGTCTGGCCGGCGCCCAGCTGGCCTCGGCCCTGGGCAAGCACGCCCTCGCGCTCACCTACGTGAACCTCCACCTGAACGGGTCGACCTACAACGGGCCGGAGGCCCATCTCGCCGGGGCTCGCGCCGCGGTGGCGCTCGGCAAGCTCGAGCTGGCCGACGAGTACCTGACCGGCTTGGCCGAGTTCCCCGGTGGCGCTCCCTACGCGGCCGCCGAGCGGGCGGCGCAGATCTCGGCGCGAGCCGGGGCGGATGCGGCTGCGAAGTTCCTCGGCGCCCTCAGCATCGACTGGGCGGACGGCGAGAACCTGCCCGTGCTGCGGGCGCTCGTTCAGGCGCACATCGACCGGGGAACGCCGCTCGAGGCCCTCGACCCGGTGCGTGCGGCCGTCGCGGCCGACGCCTCTTCGGTGGACCTGCTCGACCTCGAGGGTCGGGTGCTGGTGGCGGCCGACCGGGACGCGGAGGCGCGCGCCGTCTTCGAAAAGGCGATCGCCCTCGACCCCGAGGCTCCGAATCCCCACGAGGGGCTCGGCGTGCTGGCCTTCCGGGCCCAGGATCTCGACACCGCCATCCGCGAGCTCGACCGCGCCGTCGAGCTCGAGCCCGACCACGAGGAGGCCGCCTACCGGGCCGCCCAGCTCGTGCTGGTCCAGGGCGACGTAGACGGGGCCAAGGCGCGCCTGCGCAAGGTCGTCGAGACCCATCCCGCAGCGGCCCGGGCGCGCAACGATCTCGCGTACCTGTTGGCCGACGGGGGCGGCGACCTCGACGAGGCGCTGGCCCTGGCCCAGGCGGCGGCGCGAACCGAGGCGGCGCCGGACATCGCCGACACCCTGGCCTTCGTCCACCTGAAGCGCGGCGAGGTCGAAGCGGCGATCGCCACCCTGGAGAAGGCGCTGGCGCGCACGCCCGAGGTGCCGACCCTGCGCTACCGCCTCGGCGAGGCGTTGGCCCAGAAGGGCGAGGTCGAGGCCGCCCAGTCCGCGATTCGCGAGGCGCTGCGCTTCGGCGCGTTCCCCGAGGCCGAGCAGGCGAAGGCCATGCTGGTCCAGCTCGAGACGGCCGGCACGGTTGCCAACTAGGCGCGCCTCCTGACGGCCTCATCGGCCTCGGAGGGCCGACCCATGGCGCGTGGTGTGCTGGCGGCCGTCTCCGGCTGCTTCCTGCTCTCCGGGTTCGCGGCGCTGATCTACCAGACCGCCTGGACGCGGGAGTTCGCGTTCGTCTTCGGCACGTCCGAGCAGGCGGTAGCCATGGTGCTAGCCGCCTACATGGGCGGGCTGGCCGCGGGCTCGGCCGTGGCTGCACGCTTCCTGCATCGCGTGACGCGTCCGGTGCTCTGGTACGCGATTCTCGAGGGTGCGATCGCGCTGTGTGCCTTCGCCGTTCCCGAAGCGCTCACGCTCTCGACGCGCCTGTACGTCGCGGTCTTCGGCGGGCAGCCGATGCCGCCCGATGCAGGGGACGGCGTGCTCACGCTCTACACCCTGGTCGCCTCGATGGGCATCCTGCTGGTGCCGACGGCACTGATGGGCGCCACGCTGCCGCTGCTGATCCGCAGCGTGGTCGACCGCGACGAGGTGGTGGGCTCGCGGGTGGGCTTCCTCTACGCGATCAACACCCTGGGCGCCGTGTTCGGCACCGTGGTCGCGGGCTTCGTGCTGCTTCCCACCCTCGGTCTGCGGGGCACCCTCTGGGTGGCGGTCGCGACCAACGGGCTCGTCTTCGTGCTGGCGGCCCTCGTGGCCCGGGCCGAGCGGACGCCCCCTCGGCCGGCGCCCGGGGCGGAGTCGCGTCCGCGCGCGTCCTGGATCCTGCCGACGATCCTGCTCTCGGGCTTCGTCTCCTTCGGCTACGAGGTGCTCTGGTTCAAGCTGCTGGTGCATCTCGTGGGCGCCAGCGTGCACGCCTTCTCGACCATGCTCGCAAGCTTCCTGATCGGGATCGCGCTGGGCTCGACGCTCGCCTCCCCGCTGGCGCGCGACCGCCGGACGGCCACCCGGGGCTTCGCGGTCGCGCAGATCGGCGTCGCGCTCGCATCGGCCTTCGCCTAC
>JASJCN010000266.1 GCA_030065975.1 Myxococcota bacterium | reverse complement strand
AGCACGCGGGCACCGGGATGCTGCTCGAGGTAGAGGAAGGCCGCGGACAAACCGCTCACGCCGGTGCCGACCACGACCAGGTCGTACTCGCCGGGATCGGGCTCGTGGGCGGGGCCCCAATCGGTGCGGCGCTCGAAGGCCATCTGGTGGGCGACCTCGAAGGAGCCCACGTGGCTGCCGCGCAGGCCGGTGCGCGAGGGGGGATGCAGGGAGGGCGAGGCGGGCACGCCTGCCGTGCCAACGGACGAGGCCGCGCCCGCTTCGGGCTGCGCCACTGCGGCCCGCGGCCACGCCCCCGCGACGAGCCCGCCGACGGCGCTGCCCACGGCGCCCCCCAAGGCACCCTGCAGGAAGTCGCGGCGCGAGATCTCGCGTCCCATCCCGAGCTCCCGGTCTCGTGCATCGCGTGCGGTCATGCCGCCCTCCGGTGTTCTCGTGCTTGCGCTCGCCTAATTTTTCCACATACTCGTGGATAAATCCAGGGAGGCGGATGAGCGCCCTCACCAAGGCCCGCGCCCGACGGCCGGTCGGGCGCCCCCGACAGACGGAGCGCCGCCGGCGCGAGATCGTCGATGCGTATCTCGGCTGCGTGGCGCGGAAGGGGCTCGCGGCCTCGACGATGAGCGCTACCGCGCGCGCCATGCGGCTCGACCGCTCGACGCTGCACCACTACTTCCGCACCCGCGAGGAGCTGACCCGGGCCGCCGTCGAGCGCGTGATCGCCCGCTACCGTGAGCCGGCCGACGCCGCCCTCGCCGCGGCCCCCGAAGGCGAGCGGCTCGAGGCCCTGCTCGACCACCTCTTCGGGCCCGGCTTCGACGACGCCGAGCTCTCGCGGGTCCTCCTCGAGTTCTCGATGGCGGCCCGAACCGACCCCGAGGCGCTCCGCGAGCTGAAGCGCATCTACGAGACGCTCGAGGGGACGGCCCTGGCCGAGCTCGAGCGTCGCTTCCCCGACGCCGACCCGGCCACCCGCCGCCGCGTGGCCCTGGCCATCGTGCAGCTCGGCGAGGGCGCGGCCACCTTCCGCGAGCTCGGCTTCGGCCGGGACCGCGACCGCGCCGCCCGGGCTGCGGCCGACGACCTGCTCGCACAGCTGGCCCACTGAGGCGCCCTCGCTTCCGCCCTCGCGCCTCCCGGGGTGGCCGTCGGAGCCACATCCAGCGGCGCTGTGCCACACGTAGAGGGGGTGAAGGGCATCCATGCCATCCATGCGCGCCTCTCCCATCCGTCTCCTCTCCGGGCTCGCCGCCGCAGCCGCGCTGTGGCCGGCGCTGGCCCTGGCCGACTTCGTGACCTTCGGGAACGGCTTCGGCTCCAAGTGGGACGACCCGGTCCATGGGAACGGGGCCGTGGTGACCTGGGGGTTCGTCCCCGACGGCACGACGGTGGACCCGGGCATCCTGCCCTTCTCGACCGAGGTCTCTGGCGGCAGCCAGATCAGCGCGCTGCGCGCGAGCTACGACGCGGACTTCGGGACCGGCGCCTTCGACGCGGCCATCGAGCGCGCCATGGCGACCTGGGAGGCCGCCGCGGACATCGAGTTCGTCGGGCCCGTCGCCGACGCGGGCCTCCCGATCGGGAGCGTGGGCGCCACGGATCCGGACATCCGCATCGCCGCCTTCGTCCCGGTCGCCGGCAGCGGCTTCCAGTTCGTGGGCGGCGTCGGCTTCGGCCCGCCGGGCGACGACCTGAACTTCCCGGACGCCCTGGCGGGGGACGTCTCGTTCAACCTGACCGCCGGCTTCATCCAGCCCGTGGGAGCCGAGGACGATCCGATCGTCGAGTTCGGCAACGACCTCGAGAACCTGACCCTCCACGAGCTCGGCCACGCCGCCATCGGCCTCGACCATCCCGCCCAGGGCATCGGCGAGGTGATGTTCGTGGGCGCCGGCTGCTGCGACTTCATCAACCGCGAGCTCTCACCCGACGACGTCGCGGGCGCGCGGGTCGTCTACGGAGCGCCCGACCGCGACGACGACGGCGTCATCGATGACGTCGACAACTGCACCTTCGTTCCGAACGCCGATCAGGCGGACGTCAACTCCGGCGAGGACGACGACACGAGCACGCCGGGCATCCAGCACTTCGGCGATGCCTGCGACGTCGACCTGAACGACGACGGGGTGGTCTCGGCGGCGGACTTCTTCGCCGTGCTCCGGCCCTGCCTCGGATCGGACGTGGCGACCGATCCCGCCTGCGCACTGGCCGACCTGGATGGCGACGGGCTCGTCGGGCCGGCCGACTTCTTCTCGCGCTTCCGCCCCGCCTTCGGCGACGCCCCCGGGCCGGGGACGACGGAGCCCTAACGGGCTGACGGCGGGCTGACGGCGGGCTGACGGCGGGCTGACGGCGGGCTGACGGCGGGCTGACGGCGGGCTGACGGCGGCCTGTCAGCGGGCTGCCAGCGGGATCTACGACTCTTCCTTCAGCTGGATCGGCCCGAACAGGTCGGGATAGCGGCCCTCCTTGTCCGAGTAGAAGTCGCGGATCTCGTCCATGTCGCGCTTCAGGTCGCCGCTCGGGTGCAGGGCCGGACCGAAGCCACCGCGCTTGCGACCGTAGTCGAGGAAGCCGGTGACGATGGGCACGCCGGCGGCCTCGGCGATGCGGTAGAAGCCCGACTTCCAGTGCGCCGCGTAGCTGCGCGTCCCTTCGGCCGGCACGACCAGGGCGAGACGCTCCCGCTCGGCGAAGAGCTCGGCCATCTGGTCGACCAGGTTGTTGCGTCGGTCGCGCCGGACGGGAACGCCGCCGAGCAGACGCATGGCCCAGCCCATGGGCCCGCGGAAGAGCGTGTGCTTCCCCATCCACGAGATCCGGACCTCGTAGTAGGCCGCGAAGACCAGGAGCATGGGGAGGTCCCAGTTCGAGGTGTGGGGAGCCGCGATCAGCACGAAACGCGAGTCCACGGGCTTCCCGCCCTCGGGCTGCCAACCGATGACCCACAGGATCCCCTGCGCGACCCGCTTCCAGAACTTTCCCATGAGCTTGGTTGTGACTCCTGTGCGCCGCTCGGTGGGGCGACGGATCGCAGCGGCCCGCTCCTCGGCGGATGCGGCCGCCCTTGACTACTTGGCGTCTCCGAGCAGGGAGTCCTGCATGGGATTCGCGAGCCAGTCGGCGATGTCCTGGCCCATGGTGTCGGCGAGCTTCGCCACGATCTCGCAGGTTCCGGCGAAGCTTCCGAACCCGGTCGTGAAGCGCTTGGCGGTGAAGCTCCCGACGACCTTGCCGCCTCGCTTGAGCTCACCGAGCACCGTGGCCCACTTGGGGCCCGTAAAGGCTCCACCGCCGGGTGCGTGCAGGTCCGTGATCTCCAGGTGGAGTCCGGTTCCGCCCACCTTGTTGACGAGCTTCACGCCGTCTCCGTGGTTGGCGATCGCCTCGGGGAGCTTCAGCTGGAAGGCGCACTCGCGGAGCTTGGAGCCCACGGGGCGCTTGAACGGCGTCTCCTTCTGGACGGCCGTCGCTCCGAAGGACGCGGCCGGAACGACACCGAGGAGCAGGCCGATCCCGAGCACGGCGAAGCCGAATCCCGGCAGGTGGGGAACGATCCTCTGGATGGCTCTCATGCTTGCCCCCGGCGCCCGATGCGCTCCGGGAGGATGACCGGCCACGGGCCGACCCTCAACTCCGGCGGCGACGACCCGGCGAGGCCCCGGCGCCCTGTCCTACGCTGCGGGCATGCCGCTGCCTTCCTCCCTCGTGGGCGTCACGGGCGAGCCGCTCACGCAGCCCATCGATGCCCGCTGGACCATGGCCTACGCCGCCGGCCTGGGCCTCGAGGCAAGGGCCTTCTTCGACACCACCGCCCGAGGGGACGTGCTCGCGCACCCCCTGTTTCCCGTGTGCTTCGAGTGGCCGCTGCTGATCGGCGCGCGCCACCTGCCCGCCTTCGACGCCATGCCCCCCGAGGAACGGGTGCGCGGCGTGCACGCCTCCCATCGGACCCGACTCCACCGACCCATCCGCGCGGGGACCCCCGTGACGACACGGGCCCGCGCCGTCCAGATCGAGGCCCGCCGTCCCGGGGCCTACCTGGTCACGAGGCTCGACACCACCGACGAGACCGGCGAGCCGCTCTGCACGACCTGGTACGGGACGCTGTACAGGGGCGTGGCCGTCGAGGGGGAGGACGCCGTACAGGCCGACGAGCTGCCGCGGGAACGATCTTCGGAGCCCCTGCCCGAGGCGAGCGCGACCCTCGACGTCCCGATCGCCGCCGGGGCCGCTCACGTCTACACCGAGTGCGCGCGCATCTGGAACCCGATCCACACCGATGCCGCGGTGGCCCGGGCCGCCGGGTTGCCGGGGATCATCCTCCACGGGACGGCCAGCCTGGCGCTCGCCGTGTCCCGGGTCGTCGAGGGGCGGCTCGGAGGGGACTACGAGACGGTGCGAGAGATCGGCGGACGCTTCGGGGCGATGGTCGCCATGCCGTCGACGTGCCGCCTGCACATGGCCGACGCATCGGACGGCGTGCGCTTCGAGCTCTCGAGCCAGGACGGCGGACCCGCGATCCGCGACGGGTACGTGGGCACGGCCTGAGCCCGCTTCCAGCCGTCCGCGAGCGCGACTAGCCCGACACCCGGTTGCGGCCGCCCTGCTTGGCCGCGTAGAGGTGGGCATCCGCAGCCCCGACGAGGGCGTCCACGTCGGCGTGCTCGCCGAGCTGCGCCACTCCGGCCGAGACGGTCACCGGGATGTCGACCCCGTCGACCCGGATGGCCCGGGCCTCGACCGATCCGCGCAGGCGTTCGGCGCAGGCGAGGGCGTCCTGCAGCTCGGCCTCGGGCAGCACCACGGCGAACTCCTCGCCCCCGAAGCGCGCCGCGCAGGCATCGCGCCGGGTCGATCCCGCCAGCACGTGCCCGACCTGGCAGAGCACCTGGTCACCGGCGAGATGCCCGTGGGCGTCGTTGATCGCCTTGAAGTGGTCGACGTCGAGGAGGATCAGCGAGAGCGGCCGCTTGTGGCGGACGCTTCGCGCCAGCTCGCGCTGAAGGAACTCGAACAAGTGTCGGCGATTGAACAGGCCGGTCAGCCCGTCGGTGATCATCGTCCGGTAGATCTCTTCGTGGTAGAGCGCCTCGAGATCTCCGCCGGCGAGGTACTTCAGGATCACGCCGCCGATCCGCACCCAGTCCCCCGAAGCGAGGCGGTGGGAGCCGCCGCGGCCGAGGCGCTGCTCGCCCACGAGCGTGCCGTTGGTCGAGCCGAGGTCGCGGACGACCATGGCGTCGCCCTCCCGCACGAACTCGCAGTGCTTGCGGGAGACGTCGTCCTGATCGAGGCGCAGCTGGCATTCGGCCGAGCGGCCCACGAACGTCCGATCCGACTCGAGCGGCAGGCAGCGGCCCAGGGCGTCGCCGTAGATCACCACCAGGCAGCTCGCCGCGTCCCCGGGGACGAGGATCTCCCTCGGGCGCCGGATCGTGGTTCGAGAGACCATGCGGGGACCATCGGCCGACCGGGGGGCGGCCGTGAGTGGCGGAGGACGGCCGTGAGCGGCCGGATCAGGCGCCTACGCGGGCCTCCGGAGGCTCCTCGACGATGGGGTTCTCGAGCCATCCGAGCCCCTCGATCTCGACCCGGACCACGTCTCCCACCGAGAGGAAGCCCGGGGGGTCCATGGCGGCCCCCACGCCCGAGGAGGTTCCGGCGCTCACCACGTCTCCGGGCTCGAGGGTGAAGACGGTGGACAGGACGGCGATCTGCTCGAAGAGGTCGAACACCATGTTGCCGGTGGAGTAGTCCTGGCGCAGCGACCCGTTGACCCGGGTGGTGACCCGGAGGTCGTGGGGGTCGTCGATCTCGTCGGCGGTGGTGAGCCAGGGCCCGAAGGGGCCGTGGGTGTCGAAGGACTTGCCGAGGGTCATGGTCGCCGCCCGCGCCTGCCAGTCGCGCGAGGTGACGTCGTTGACGACCACGTAGCCCGCGATCACGTCGAGAGCGCGCTCCCGAGGCACGGCGCGACAGCGGCGCCCGATCACGACACCGAGCTCTCCCTCGTAGTCGAGCTTCTCGACGGCTTCGGGGTAGTGCACCGGGTCGTACGGCCCGTTCACGCAGGTCACCTGCTTGTTGAAGAACAGCGGAAACTCGGGAAGGGCGTTTCCCAGCTCGAGGATGTGGTCGCGGTAGTTCCGCCCGATCGCGAGGAACTTCCGCGGGTCGGGGACGGGCGCCGCGAGGGGGAGCTCGTCGAGCGGCAGGTCGGAGTCGGCGCGCTCGGCGGCCCGGGCCACGGCCTCGAGCGCCTCGGGGCCCGCCTCGAGGATTCCACGCACGCCCTCGGGCAATGCCGGATCCGCCGTGCGCAGATCCACCACCCGGTCGCCGCGTTCTCCGCGAAGGACGCCGGGCCGGACTCCGTCCGGCGCCCGGAAGCTCAAGAGCCTCATGGAGCGCGCCTCAGGCGGCCGCCGCCTCCACCGGCCGCCACTTCCAGACCACGTACTCGTTCTCGTCGTCCTCGTAGAGGGTTCCGAGCACGAGCTCCATCTCGAGGCCGGCGCGCAGGCTGTCGGCGGGGACGCCGTCCGCGAGCTGTCCGAGGACGACCATCTTCTCCTGCTCGAGCTCGACGGCCACCACCACGTAGGGCACGAAGGGGTCGGGCGACACGTAGGGAGCCGGCGGCGCGTAGTTGCCCGTCGTCCAGGACCACACGCGCCCGCGCCGGCTCAAGGGCGTCGGCTCGCGCTCCTCGAAGGGGGCGTCGGGGTTGGCGGACACGGCGGAGGTGGGCGGGAAGAACACGCTTCCGGACTCCTTGCCACGCATGCCGATCAGGTGCGGGGGCTCGTCCATGCTGAACCAGCCTTCGACGGCGGGGACCCGGGTCTTGCTCATGTCGCCTCCTGTGGCCGCTCGGCGATCCGGGCGAACCCGGCAGGGCGGATCCGGCAGGATAACCGAAGAGCCCCTCGGGCGTGCCAGCCTCCGCCGGCGCTCCGCTCCGGGTTGAGGAACACTCTCCCGCCATGTCCGACGCCACCGACGCCCCCTCGCTCCTCCCGGAGCTGACCCCGGTCCGCGACGCCCACCGCTTCGACGAGGCGGCCCTGGCCGAGTACCTGGCCAAGGAGGTCCCCGGGCTCTCCGGTCCCCTGCGCGTCCAGCAGTTCGAAGGCGGGCAGTCGAATCCCACCTTCCGCATCGAGGCCCGGATCGACGGCGCCGAGCGCGCCCTGGTGCTCCGGAAGAAGCCGCCGGGAGAGCTCCTGAAGTCGGCCCACCAGGTGGACCGCGAGTACCGCGTGATGACGGCGCTGCGCGACACCGACGTCCCCGTCCCGGAGACCCTCGTGCTGTGCGAGGACGAGTCGGTGATCGGCACCTCGTTCTACGTGATGGCCTGCGTCGAGGGCCGCGTCTCCCCGGACGCTCTGCTGCCGGGCCTCGAGCCGTCCGAGCGTGCGGCCGTCTACGAGGACGTGATCCGGGTCCTCGCGGCGCTGCACTCCGTCGACCCCGAGGCCGTCGGCCTCGGCGACTTCGGCCGCCCGGGAAACTACTACGCGCGCCAGGTCTCGCGTTGGAGCCGCCAGTACGAGGCCTCGAAGACCTCCGAGATCGAGTCCATGGAGGCGCTGATGCGCTGGCTCCCGGAGAACATCCCGGACTCCGACGAGAGCCGCATCGCACACGGCGACTACCGGATCGGGAACCTCGTGCTCCACCCGACGGAGCCCCGGATCGTGGCCGTGCTCGACTGGGAGCTCTGCACCATCGGGCATCCCCTCGCCGACCTCGCCTATCTCTGCATGGGCTACCACGGCCCCGCGGCGGGCGCGCACGAGACGCTCGCGACCGCCGACCTCGGGGCGCTCGGCATCCCCAGCGAGGAGCAGCTGCTCGCCCGCTACTGCGAGCTCACCGGACGGCAGCGCATCGAGCGCTGGGGCTTCTATCTGGCGTTCCAGCTCTTCCGCAGCGCGGCCATCGTGCAGGGCGTCTACAAGCGAGGCATCGACGGCAACGCCAGCTCCGAGCGGGCGCGCACCTACGGCGCGATGGTCGCCCAGCAGGCCGACCACGCCTGGCGGATCGCAAAGGGCGCTTGACCCGAGACGCAAGAGGCCCGCGGAACCGGGGTTCCGCGGGCCTCGAGATCGTCGCGCGAAGCGCGTGAGCTAGGCGGACTCGAAGAGGCCCGCGAAGCCCTGGCCGCCACCGACGCACATGGTGACGATGCCGTAGCGCTTGCCCTCGCGCTTCAGCTGGCGCAGCAGGGTGCCCGTCATGCGCGAGCCGGTCATGCCGAAGGGATGGCCGATCGAGATGGAGCCGCCCTGGGGGTTCAGCTTCTCGTTCGGGATCCCGAGCTCGCGCTGGCAGTAGAGGAGCTGGGAGGCGAAGGCCTCGTTCAGCTCGACGATGTCGATGTCGTCCATGGTGAGCCCGTGGCGCTTCAGGAGCTTCGGCACCGCGAAGACCGGGCCGATGCCCATCTCCTCGGGGCCGCAGCCC
>JASJCN010000265.1 GCA_030065975.1 Myxococcota bacterium | reverse complement strand
CGGTAGCGGACGCGGAACTCCTTCTCGTAGGGCTCCACGTGGATGTCCGACGCTTCCTTCTTGATCGCGTCGGTGAGGATCAGGTTCACGAGCTTGACGACGGGGGCGTCCTCGGACTCCTTGGCGAGCTCCAGGACGTCGACGTCCTCGTCTTCGGAGAGGACCTCGACGTCGGAGTCGTCGAAGTCGCCCATGATGTCGTCGATGCTGGAGCTCTGATCGTAGTGGCGATCGATCGCCCGCTTGATCTGCTCGTCCGAAGCGACGACGACCTCGACGTTGTATCCGGTCAGGAACTTGATGTCGTCGATCGCGAAGATGTTCGACGGATCGGCGGTGGCGATGATCAGGGTGGAGCCGGCCCGGTTCACGGGGAGCACGGTGTGCTTGAGCGCCACCTCTTCCGGGATCAGCTGGATCACGCTCGGATCGACGTCGAACTCCTCGAGGTCGATGTCGGGCACGCCGTACTGCTTGGCGACGAACTCCGAGAGCTCGTTCTCTTGCAGGTAGCCGAGCTTCGTGATCTGCGCGCCGAGGCGGCCGCCGCCGGTGCGGGCCTCGTCGCGTGCCTTCCGCAGCTGCTCGGTGGTCAGCAGGTTTTCTTTGACGAGGAGCTCGCCGATCCGCTCGTTCACCCGGTTGTCTCCCAAAGGGCTCGGCGGGCCCCGAGAGGCGGGAGACGAGCACCTGGCCGCCTCTCCCGCGTCCGTGGGAAACCCCTGCGAACCCGCCCGGTTATCGGCGGCTCGGGAAGGGATCTTTACCGGGAGGCCGAGGACCCGTCCGGGGGGGGCGGCGGGGAGGCCGCCATGGCGTCCGAGAGCCCCTTTCCACGCGACCGGAGGGCGAGCAGGCCGGCTGCGGTCATCGAGACCCAGAAGACGAGATGGGCCAGGGTGCCGAGCGCGAGGGCGACCTCGGGGGCCACTCCCAGGGGGACCAGGGCGGCCTTGCAGGCCGCGTGGTAGGTGCCCGCGAAGCCTGGCGCGGACGGGACGGCCACCGCCGCGCCCACGAGCACCGTCAAGAGGAAGGCGGTCGAGATCTCGCCCGTGAGGCCGCCCAGATCGACGCCCAGCGAGCGGATGGCGAGGTACATGGGGAGCGTAGCCAGCACGATCCATGCGAAGAGCGTGTGGATGACCACCCAGACGAGGTCCCAGCCCGGGCGGAGGCTCGACAGGCCGTTGGCGATCTGGCGCAGGATCTCCTGGAGCCGCGCGGCCCAGCGCGCGGGCAGCACGAGGTTCGCCGGCCACATCGCCACCCCGATGCAGAAGTCCGGCGCGATGCGCAGCAGCACCACGCCCACCAGCGGCACCGAGGCCACGAGGGAGAGCACCACGAGGGCCTGACCCGGATCGACCCCGCTGGCGCGAGCGCCCGCCGACCCCAGCACGAGCGCGGCGAGCGCGAGCACCACCACCGCATCGATCACGCGTTCGACGATCACCGTCCCGAGCACGGCCGCACCCGAGCGTCCGGTCTCCTGCGCCAGGAACCAGGAGCGGACCAGCTCGCCCACCCGGAACGGGAACAGGTTGTTCGCCATGAACCCGACGGCCATCGCGCGGAAGAGCTGCGCGTTCTCGAACTCGCCGAGCGCGCGCAGCAGGTAGCGCCAGCGCAGCGCACGCACCCAGATCGAGCCCACGTAGGTCGCGACGGAGCCGGGGATCAGCCACCAGAGATCGGCACGCGCCATCTCCCGGCCGAGCTGCGCGAAGTCGACGTCGCGAAAGGCGTACCAGAGCGCGGCCCCCGTGATCGCCACGCTGATCCAGAGCCGCGGGTCCAGCCAGCGCGAGCGGGTGCGGATCGGGTCTTCGAGCTCACGCGGGAACTCCGAACTCACCGGGCCCCCAGCGCCTCGCGCGCCGCATCCGCGTCGAGCCCGATCTGGTGGCGCAGGGCCTCCACCCCGTCGAAGGTCTGCTCGGCGCGCAGGAAGTGCTCGAAGGTGATCTCGATGCGGCGCCCGTAGGCGTCGCCCTCGAAGTCGAGCAGGTGCGCTTCGGCCAGCACCGCGTCGTCGCGCTTGAAGGTCGGGCGCTTGCCGACGTTCGTGACCGCGGGCCAGATCGACCCCTGCGCGGGGGCCCCCACCTCGGGCGCTTCGTCGAGGAAGCGCACGCGTCCCGCGTAGACGCCGCGCGCGGGCAGGATCTCGTTCTCGGTCGCGAGGTTCAGCGTGGGGAAGCCGATCGTCCGGCCGCGCCGATCCCCTTCCGTCACCGCGCCGCGCACCGTGTAGGGACGCGCCAGGAGCTCGGCAGCCTGCTCGACGTCGGCCGCCGCCAGCAGCTCGCGGATGCGGGTCGAGTTCACGTCGCGATCGCCGACCATGACCTCCGGGATGATCGTGACCGAGAAGCCCAGGTGAGGCCCGAGCTCGGTCAGCGTTCGCATCGAGCCCTCCCGGTCCCGGCCGTAGCGGAAGTCGTAGCCGACGTAGACTTCCCGAGGTGCGATCCGGCCGTGCAGGATCTCCCGCACGAAGCGGTCGGCCGGGAAGCGCGCGAAGTCCTTCGTGAAGGGCTCGACGATCACGACGTCGACCCCGACGGCCTCGAGCAGCTCGAGCTTCTGCTCGAGCGTCGTGAGCAGGCGCGGCGCACGCTCCGGCTGGAGCACCTTCCGCGGATGCGGCTCGAAGGTGTAGACCACGGCCGCCCCCCCGAGCGCATGAGCGCGGCCCGTGACCGTCTTCATGATGGCCCGATGACCCACGTGCAGGCCGTCGAAATTCCCCGCCGTGAGCACCGAGCCCGAGAGGGGGGCCGAAAGCGTCTCACTCCCTTGGACGACCCTCAACCGCTAGACTCCCTCGCCGTGCCTACTCTCTGGCGATACACCGCCACCCGCTTCCTGTCGGCCTTTGCCTCGTCGCTGGTGATTCTCGCGCTCGTTCTGCTCGTCGTCGACATGCTGCTCAATCTCGGTGACGTGCTCGAGGCGGAATCCTCCGTGGCGGGTGCCATCACGGTCCTCCTGCAGCGCAGCGCGGCGACCTACCTGCCCTACCTGATCCCCGTGGCGACCTTCACGGGCGCCTTCTTCGCGGTGGGCTCGGCCGCCCGCTCCCACGAGATCGTGGCGATCAAGGCGGGCGGGGTCTCCCCCCTGCGCGCCCTGATGCCCGTCTTCGCGGTCTCTGCGCTCATCGCCGTCGTGGCGCTGTTCCTGAACGAGACCGTCACCCTGCGCGCGGCGGCCGCCCTGCACGGCGCGGGCAACGGCACCGTCCGGGACGTGACCCTGCGCGAGGGCACGATCTGGTACCACACCGGCCGCTACATCTACAACATCCGGGATCCGCGCCCCGACTCCGAGACGGTCCACGACGTGCGGATCTTCGAGCGCGACGAGCAGGGCCGGCTGGTGCGCCTGATCGCCGCTGCCGAGGCCGCCCGCGTCACGCCCGAGGAGTGGCGCTTCCAGGAGGCGACGGTCCGGCGCTTCGACCCGCGCGACCCCAAGAACCCGCCGACCACGGAGCGGGCGCAGGACATCACGCTCGCGCTCGGCGAGACCCAGACGCCGCACCTCCAGCCGGCCGAGCTCGTGGTGCTGCCCCTCGGCACGCTCTCCGACTACGTGACGGCGGTGCTGGCCGACGGCGGCAATCCCGGTCGCGCGCGCGCGCTGCTTCACAGTCGCCTCACCGTGCCCTTCCTCGTGATCCTGTTCGCGCTGCTCGCCGTGCCCCTGGCGCTCGACGTCGAGCGCACCCGCAGCCTCGCGATGCCCGCCCTCCAGGGCGTCGGGGTGCTCTTCATCTTCCTGCTCGTGCGCGAGTACAGCGCGAGCTTCGGTGCGCGGGGCGAGCTCTCCGCCGCGCTGGCGCCCTGGCTGACCATCGCGCTGTTCTTCGCGTTCGGCAGCTGGCGCCTGGCTCGGGTCCCTCAGTAGCGCGCCCACCTAGGGGCGGGGCGCTCCGCCGGACTGCATGTACTCCAGGAAGGGGTGGTCCGGCGGCAGCACCAAGGTGGTGCCGTCGCCCAGGGTCTTGCGATAGGCCTCGAGGCTGCGCACGAACTCGTAGAACTCCGGGTCCTTCGAGAAGGCGTCGGCAAACACGGCGGCGGCGCCGGCATCGCCTTCGCCGCGCACCTTCGTCGCCTCCGACCGCGCGCGCTCGATCGTGATCTCCGCGTCGCGATCGGCGGCCGCGCGGATCTTGCGCGCCAGCTCCTCGCCCTCGGCCCGGTACTTCTTGGCGAGCTCCTCGCGCTCGGACTTCATCCGGTCGTAGACCTTGGCTTCGGGATCGCCGACGGGGATCTCGGTGCGGTTGATGCGCACTTCGGCGATCTCGATGCCCAGGTTCTGGACCGACTCGCAGGTCCGCGCGGTGATCACCTCGGTCAAGGTCGGCCCGCGCTCGTTGCCCTCTTCGTCCGTGCGCGTCGGCAGGCAGCCCGCCTGCTTCGCCGCCCCGAGGTCCAGACCTTCGGGGATGTCGCGCGCGAGCACCTGGGAGAGGCGCAGCCGGCCGATCACCTCGCGCACGCGCGACTTGACCTGCTGGTTCAGCTGGCGCTCCCCCTCGGCCTGGCCCTTGGGAAAGCTCTCGCTGAAGCGAAGCGGGTCCTTGATCCGCCAGATCGTGAAGTTGTCCACGACCAGCGGCTCCTGGTCGAGGGTCTGGATCGGCTTGGGCTCGGGGCCCGAGGAGAGCAGCAGCCAGCGCCCGTCGAACACGGCCTGCTCCGAGGCGACCGCGAAGGAGAGCCCCGGCTCGGTGATCACCGCCTGCACGGAGCCGATCAGCTTGACGACCCGGACCTGCCCTTCCTGGTTCAGGATCACGGGCCCGAAGCCCATCCAGCTGGTCGCGAGCGGCCCGCCGACGACGAGCAGCAGCAGGATCCAACGCATCAGCGGGCCGCCTTCGGCGCCCCGGGGCGCTCGATCGGCAGGTAGGGCAGCACCGACCCGGACTCCATGATGATCTTCTCCGACTTGGACAGCACTTCTTCCATGGTCTCCAGGTAGAGGCGCTTGCGCGTGATCTCGGGCGCCTTCTGGTACTCGGTCAGCAGCGACAGGAACCGGGCGTTCTCGCCCTCGGCCTCGGCGATGCGCGACTGCTTGTAGGCCTCCGCCGATTCGACGAGCTCGCTCGCCGTCGCCTGCGCGCGGGGCAGCACCTGGTTCTCGTAGGCGCGCGCCTCGTTCTCCTGACGGTTCTTGTCCTGGTTCGCCGCGACGACGTCGTCGAAGGCGCCGCGCACCTCGGTGGGCGGCTGCACCTCGAGCAGCTCGACCTGCGTGACCTCGATGCCCGTGTCGAAGCTCGTCAGCACCTCCACGAGCAGGGCCTCGGCCTCGCTCTCGACGGCGAACCGTTCGCCCGTGAGGATCCCCTCGATCGCCTTGCGCGCGACCACCTCCCGCATCACGGCCTGCGCGGCGTCGCGCACGATCGCGTCCGGGTCGGCGACCCGGTAGAGCGCGAAGTGCGGGTCCGCGATCCGGTAGCGAACCACGAACTCGAGCAGCACGATCGCATTGTCCCCGGTCTGCATGACCGTCTCGTGCTTGGTCTCGGCCGGGTTCCCGACGTCCCCGAACTCCTCCTGGCGGATCTCCTGGGTGCGCACGATCGTGCTCGTCTCCAGGGGATAGGGCAGATGCACGGAGGGCCCCGGCGTCGCGTCGATCCGCGAGAACTCGCCGAGCCGCAGGATCACGGCCTCCTCGCCCGGGTTGGTCTCGTAGTAGCCCGTCACGAAGGTCCAGCCGATCAGCGCACCGAGCAGCACCACGAAGGTCAGCAGCCGCCTGAGCAGGCTCCCGGCCTTCTTCTCCTCCTGGTCTGCACTCGCCATCTAGGCCGTGCCCTCTCCGTCCTCGCGCTTGGAGAGCGCGGTGAAGAGGTCGACCGGAATCGGGAAGACGATCGACGAGCTGTGCTCGGTCGCGATCTCCGAGAGGGTCTGCAGGTAGCGCAGCTGGATCGAGACCGGCTCGGCGCCGAGCACCGCGGCCGCCTCGCTGAGGCGCTGGGCGGCCTCGGACTCACCCGCGGCGTGGATGATCTTCGCGCGCTTCTCGCGCTCGGCCTCGGCCTGGCGCGCCATGGCGCGCTGCATGTCGCTGGGCAGATCGATCTGCTTGAGCTCCACGGCCCGCACCTTGACTCCCCACGGCTCGGTCTGGAGGTCGATGATCTCCTGGAGCTGGCGATTGATCGACTCGCGTTCGGCGAGCAGCTCGTCGAGCTCGGCCTGGCCGCAGACGCTCCGCAGCGTGGTCTGGGAGAGCTGCGAGGTGCCGTAGAGGTAGTTCTCGACCTGGATCACGGCCTTCTCGGGGTGCAGCACCCGGAAGTAGATGACCGCATTCACCTTCACGGAGACGTTGTCCCGGGTGATGACCTCCTGGGGCGGCACGTCCATGACGATCTCGCGCAGGCTGACCTTCACCATGCGGTCGACGAAGGGGATGATGAAGCGGATGCCCGCCTCCTTCACGCCCGAGTAGCGACCGAAGCGGAACACGACGCCGCGTTCGTATTCCTGCAGGATCCGGATCCCCAGGAACGCCAAGACGGCAAAGATGCCGACCAGAATGATCAGCGGTGTCACGACCATGACCTCTCCCCTTCCACCCGCGGGCGTGCGCCCGGGCGGGAATGCGCTTCGTTCAGCAGGCGCTCACACCGCGCGCACGTGCAACAAGAGCCCGTCGACCTCGATCACCTCGACCGCGGCGTCCTCGTCGACCGGGCCCTCCGCCCGCGCGTTCCAGAACTCGCCACGGACGAACACGGTACCGGACGGATCGAGTGCGGTCTTCGCGACCCCACGCATGCCGACGAGCTCGGACACGCCCGCTTCCTGCGGTCGGCCCAGGGTGCGGCCCACGGCGACCGCAACCAGGGCGCCGAACGCGCTCATGCCGATGGCCGCGGGCACGAGCACGGGCCAGAAGGACACGTTGAGGTCCGAGACCTCGGGCCGGTCGAAGATCGTCGAGCCCCCGAGCAGGAAGAGGCCGAGGCCCGCGAGCGCGAGCAGACCGAAGGCCGAGAAGAAGAGCTCCGAGACCATGAGCGCGACGCCTATGCCCATCAGCAAGAGACCCGTCCACGAGAAGGGCAGGATCTGGAACGCGATCATGGCCAGCACGAGGCAGATCGCGCCGACCACGCCGGGCACGATCAGGCCCGGGTTGTTCATCTCGATGTAGAGCCCGAGCAGCCCCGCCATCCCGAGCAGCACCGCGAGGTCCGGGCTCGCGAGCACGTCGAGGATGCGCGTCAGCAGCTCCATCTCGATGGTCTCGCTGGGGGCGCCCTGGAGCGCGAGGGTCTGCATCTCGCCGCCCACCTTGACCTCGCGCCCTTCGAGCTTGGCGAACAGGTCCGCGCGGTCGTTGGCGACGAAATCGATCACGCCGAGCTCGACGGCCTGGTCGGCCGTGACGGCCACCGACTCGCGCACGGCCTTCTGGGCCCACTCCACGTTGCGCCCGCGCTCCTCGGCGATCGACTGGATGAAGGCCGTGAGCATGTTCTCGGCCTTCTGCGCGCTCGTGTCCGCGGGCTTGCCGTCCTCGCCCGGCGGCGTCGCGCCGCCGCCTCCCACGCCGACGGGCGCGGCCGCGCCGATCGTCGAGCCCGGCGCCATGACCGCGACGTGACCCGCCATCGTGATGAAGGTGCCCGCCGATCCCGCCCAGGCCCCCTGCGGGGACACGAAGACCACGATCGGCACCGTCGACCGCAGCATCGCCTGGATGATGTCCTGGGTGGACGTGACGAGTCCGCCGGGCGTGTCGAGCTCCAGCAACAGGATGCGCGAGCCCTTCGCCTCGGCGTCGCGAATCGCCTTCTGCAGGTAGTCGCTGCTCGCCGGATTGATGCTGCCGTCGATGCGAACGATCGTGATCGGCCCCGTGTCGCGAACGACGCCCTCGCCCTGGACGGCCCCCGAGAAGCCCAGCCCGAGAGCGCTCACGAACATGGCCAGGCAGGCCCACGCGCGCAGGCTGGCCCGTCTCCGGCTTCGCTCCCGGCCCCGGGTCCGAGCCCGTCTCAGGCTCCGCTCGGGGCCCCGAATCGCTCGCGATCTCACGCTCCGACTCCTCGCAGCTTCTCGATCCGGTCGAGAATGCGTTCGGCGACCTCCGCCTTCGGCAGCAGCGGGAGCTCCTCGGTGTCGCCTCCCGGCGAGACGAGGATCACCGCGTTCGTGTCCGAATCGAAGCCTGCATCCTCTCGGGAGATATCGTTCGCCACGAGCAGATCACAGCCCTTTCGGGCGATCTTGCGCGTCGCCGCGGCCACGACGTCGTGGCTCTCGGCCGCGAAGCCGACCACGATCCGGTCGCCCCGACGCGCGCTGATGCCTGCCAGGATGTCGGGATTCGGAACCAGGTCGATCCGCAGGCCCTCGCCGGGCGCGAGGTCCTCCTTCTTGATCTTCCGATC
>JASJCN010000020.1 GCA_030065975.1 Myxococcota bacterium | reverse complement strand
CCATCTCCGGCGTCTCGGGCTTCACGTCGAGCAGCACCGGAACGTCGGGAAGCGCCTCGAGGAACTCGGCGAGGGTCAGGACCCGCAGACCCTGGTCGCGGTAGGGATGCGTGCGCCCCCCGTCGGGCGTGAACTCGAAGCCGGCGTCCAGCGCCTGCAGCGTCGCCAGGTCGATGTCCGCGATCTCGAGGTCGACGCCGCTCACGCTGTCGGTGTTCTCGTCGTGGAGCATCACGAGCGTGCCGTCGCCCAGCACCTGCAGGTCGGCCTCGAGGGCCGCGGCGCCGAGCTGCAGCGCGAGCTCGTAGCAGGGAAGCGTGTTCTGGGGACAGAGATCCAGGGCGCCGCGATGGCCGACCACGACGGGTGAGGTGAGATCGGCCAGGGCCGGCTGGACGGCGAAGGGCTCGGGCGTACACGAGAGCGAGAGCGCGAGCAGCGGAGTCAGCAGCAGACGACGCCTTCGCGCACGGGCGAGAAGGAGCGCGGCGACACCGAGGCCGAGCAGGAAGGCCGGCTGCGGCTCGGGCACCCGGCCCTTCAGGGTCACGGTGAAGGCCTCGCCCGCGGCGAGCCCCGAGCGATCGATCCGCCAGTCCGAGAGACCCAGGCCGAAGGGATCCCCGAGGTCGAAGCCGGCGGGCTCGCTGGCCGGGACGAAGAAGATGCCCACCGAATCGGGGGTCACCGCCGCGAGGAAGAACGAGTCGGCCACCAGCGGCGTCGTATCGCCCACGGAGAGGAACGAGACGCCGGGCCCGAGGGTCAGCTCGAAGCCGACCCAGGGAGGGCCGCCCAGCAGGTCCACCGCCGCGTTCAACGTGAGGACGTCGCCGGTGTCCTCGTCGTCCAGGACGAAGCGGAAGACGGCGGGCTGCGCGCCGCGGAGGTCGGGATCGATCCGGATCGCCCCGGGGCCGCTCAGGTCGTCCACGCGGTTCTGGCCGAGCTGGCTCCCGGCGAGGTCGAGGCTCACGGCCGCGGCGGGCACTTCCAGCAGCAGGGCCAAGGCCAGGGCGGTGAGGACCACTCTCATCCGGGAGTCGTGGTCTGCGGGCCCCGCATGTGGCGCCGCCGGCGCCCGAAACGAGAAACGCCCGCCCCGGCGAGCCGGAGCGGGCGTCTCATCGAGATCGGACGGGCTAGCCCTGGGTGTTGATCCCCGAGGCCCGGCCGTAGTTGTCGAAGTAGTACTTCATGGTGATGCGCAGGGTCTCGCGCAGGCTGGTCTTGGCCTTCCAGTCGAGGCGGGACTCGGCCTTCTTGACGTCCGGGACGCGGCGATCGCAGTCCTCGTACCCCTCGCCGTAGAACTTCTCGCCCGAGATCTCCTCGATCGGGTGCTCGAGGAACTCGTCGCGGCCGGTGATCTCGGCGGCGGTCTCGCGCATCAGGAGCGCGAGCTCGCGCATGGTCACCTCACCGCCGCGGTTGCCGACGTTGAAGACCTGGTTCTTGCTGCCCTTGGGCTTCTCGAGCATCAGCATCAGCGCGTCGACGGCGTCGTCGATGTACGTGATGGTGCGGTAGGCCTCGCCGCCGTCCACCAGCTGCATGGGCTTGCCGTCGAGCAGGGCGGTCATGAAGCACGCCAGCACCCGGGGGATGCCGTCGCCGTCGCGACCGGGGATGAAGTCCATCCGCGCGCCGAACCAGTTGTAGGGCCGGATGATCGTGAAGGGCATCCCGTTCTCCGCGTTGTGCGCGAAGATGTACCGCTCGAAGAGCGCCTTGGCGGTCGCGTAGCTCCAGCGATGGTTGGTGGTGGGCCCCATCACGAGCGGCGTCTCGTCCTCGCGCTGCTCGTAGAGGTCGAGGTTGTCGTAGTTGTCCTCGGGCACGTAGCTCGAGAGCGTCCGGCCGTAGACCTCGCAGGTGGAGGTGTGGATCAGCCACTTGCGGTGCTCGGCGCAGAAGTCGATCAGCTTGTAGGCGTCGATGAAGTTCGACTGGATCGTCTTGACCGGGCTCGCCACGTACTGGGCCGGGGTGCAGACCGCGGCCAGCGAGAACACGGCGTCGCACTCGGCGATCACCGGCTCGAGCTCCGAGTAGGTGGTGGCGGCATCGACGTACTGCTGATGGAAGGTCAGGTCGTCGTTGCCGAGATGCTGCGAGATCTTGTCGTAGGAGACGTCCCATCCCTCGATCTGGTACTTGCCCGAAGCGAGCATGCGATCGGTGAGGTGGCTCCCCACGAATCCACCGCAGCCGAGGATGATGACCTTCTTCTTGGACATGTGGTTTTGGTCCCTGGCTCGATCCACCGCATGCGGGCCCCTGCCCTGGTGGATGAGTCGTTGGTGCGTCTAGCTGGGCTCGTCTGGCCTCGAATCACCGGCGATTGCCGCCGGCTGGCCTCTGCCCTCGCTCCCCCCCGGACGCCCGATTCCCACGAGTTCCCGGTGATGGAGCGGAGTTAACATCAGCACTCGGTAGACGCCATTAAGAGGCGGTTAGCCGTGCGGGAGATTTCCCCCGAATCTCGCAGGGTTGCGCGCGAACGGGCACGACGGTGGGCGCTTCTTCCCCACCCGGGGGCCGACTTCCACGCGCAGGCGTGAGCCGGATCACGCCCCCCTTCCCGATTCGAAAACGCCGTTGACATTCCTCGGCCGGGGCGGCTAGCGTCCCCGCTACGAAAACGACAACCGTTTTCAATTTCATTTTGCTCCCCGCCGAGGCGCCCTCCTCCCCGTGTCCGCCCAGCCCTCCTGCCCCTCCGACGAGTGCCGCTGTCACTGCGGCAGCCTGCTCGCACGCATCGTGGACGGGGCGGTCGAGCTCAAGTGCCGCCGCTGCAAGCGCACGCACCGGGTGCCCATCGACACGAGCTTCGCCGAGCCCCTCGAGGCGGCGGCTCCCCCGATCTCCCTGAGGCGAAGCGCCTCGTGAGAAGCCGATTCGAAACCCAGCGGCCAGAGGCCAGACGCCCCGAGCCCCATCTCGTTCCCCTTGGGCGCAGACGCCCGAGACCGGAGCGGGAGGAGGACTCCCGATGGCCCGCCGCGCTCTCCTCGGCCTGCTGATGACCGCCACCGTGCTCGGAATGCAGGTCCCGGCGTTCGCCGCCGACGACGACTCGATTCGCGCCCGCGACGACAAGATCGCCGACCTCGAGCGCAAGCTCGACGTGGTGGTCGACGAGCTGTCGCGATTGCGCGCCCAGGTCGCCGTGCCCGAAGAGAAGGAGCTCACGAGCCTCTACGGCTTCGGCCCGGCGGCCTCGAAGGTCTACGGCCTCGAGCGCGGCCTCTCGATCGGCGGCTACGGCGAGGCCAACTACCGCAACTTCTTCGGCTCCACCGATTCCGACGACCTCGACCGCGCCGACGCGCTCCGCACCGTCCTCTACTTCGGATACAAGTTCAACGAGAGCATCGTGTTCAACTCGGAGATCGAGTTCGAGCACGGGACGACGAGCAACGTGGGCAACGGCGCCGGCGGCGGCAGCGTCTCCGTCGAGCTCGCCTCCCTCGACTTCTTCCTGCGCGAGGAGGTCAACGCCCGCGCCGGTCTCCTGCTGGTGCCGATGGGCTTCATCAACGAGATCCACGAGCCGCCCTTCTTCTACGGCGTGCAGCGGCCCGAGGTCGAGCGTCGCATCATCCCGACCACCTGGCGCGAGAACGGCGCCGGCATCTTCGGCCAGCTGGGCGAGAGCCTGCAGTATCGCGCCTACGTGATGTCCGGCTTCAACGGCCAGAACTTCACCGACGCGGGCATCCGCAGCGGCCGCCAGCAGGGCAACCGCTCGCTCACCGAGGACTTCGCCTTCGTCATGCGGGCCGACTACACGCCGGACTTCGTCCCCGGCCTGCAGGTGGGCGGCTCCTTCTACATCGGCGAGTCGGGCCAGGACGTCCGCATCGGCGGAGAGCGCCTGCCGGACAGCCGGCTCACCATGGGTGAGATCCACGCCGAGTACAAGCGGGGCCCGCTCAAGATGCGCGGCCTGCTGGCCATCAGCTCCATCGACGAGGCCGGCGCGCTCAACCGGGCTCTCGATCGCCCGACGGACAAGCCGATCGCCGAGCTGATGATCGGCGGCTACGCAGAGGCCGGCTACGACATCTGGTCGTGGTTCTTCGAGGGCGACGGCAGCAAGCGCCTCGAGCCCTTCTTCCGGGTCGAGTACATCGACACGCAGGCCCAGGTGCCGGACGGCTTCGCGCGCAACAGCTCGCGGCGCCGCTGGCTCTTCACGCCGGGCGTGAGCTTCTATCCGCACCCCAACGTGGTGATCAAGGCGGAGTACCGAAACTTCCAGACGGCGAGCGGCGACTCGCCCCAGGAGTTGGCATTTGGCATCGGGTTCGCGTTCTAGGGAATCTCTGCACGGGTTTCTCTACACGTTCCGACGGGGCTCGCCCGTTGCGTGTCGTCCACACCTGCAGAGATTCCCCAAGGAGCTGTTGCTCGCCTCCTTGCTCGCGCTGGGCATCCTCGTGATGCCCAGCGCCCAGGCCTTCGCCAAGGTCTTCTACAGCCAGAAGGAGGCGCTCGAGCTCGCGTTCCCCGACGCGGACCGCATCGACCGCCGCTCCGTCGCACTCGACGACGACGAGGCCCAGGCCATCGAGGCCCGCGCGAAGAGCAAGCTCGAGAGCCGCATCGTCACCCTGTTCACGGGCCTGCGCGGTGACGATGTGCTCGGCTACGCGTTCATCGACGTCCACAACGTCCGCACCCTGCCCGAGGCCTTCCTCATCGTCCTGAAGCCCGACGGCAGCGTGCACTCCCTGCGGCTCCTCGCCTTCTACGAGCCCCAGGAGTACAAGCCGAGCGAGCGCTGGCTGCGCCAGTTCGACGATCGGCATCTCGACAAGACCCTGCGTCTGGGCGGCGAGATCCATGGCATCGCCGGCTCGACCCTGTCGTCCCATGCGGTGACCGGGGGCGTCCGGCGCGCCCTGGCTCTCTACGAGCTGCTCGTGCTCGGCTCGACTCAGGCGGAGGGAAGGCAGATCGGCCAAACCGCCCCGGCGAAGCAGCGAGACGCCGCGGAAGCGAGCGCGGTCCCCGTCCTCGGCTCCGGCGGCTAGCCCTTGCGCTTCGTGGTCACCGGCGAGTGGAGCCGCAACCGGCTGCTCCAGACGATCGTCGTGCTCTACGTCACCTACGTGGCCGGCCTGTGGCTGACCAACGCGCTGCTCTACTTCCAGAAGATGACGCTCGCTCCGAGCTCGGTGGTCGAGTACTACCTGGGCTCGGAGGAGCGCTACCTGCAGCCGCGCAGCTACCAGGGGCTGCTCGAGGTCTCGCACTTCCACCTCTTCGCCATGGGCATGCTGCTGCTGGTGCTGACCCATCTGGTGCTCTTCGCGCCGGTCTCGAATCGCACCAAGCTCTGGCTGATCGTGCTGCCCTTCGTGTCGGCCCTCGTGGACGAGAGCGGCGGCTGGCTCGTGCGCTTCGTGAGCCCGCACCTGGCCTTCGTGAAGGTGGGCGGCTTCCTGCTCCTGCAGGGGAGCCTGCTGGCCCTGATGGGGATCTGCCTGTGGTCGGTCTTCGCGGGCAACAGCCGCAACTACAGGTCGGGCGAGGCGACTTCCTGATCGCCCGCGCCGCTCGGGCGTGGCTGCTCGCCGTCGGGCTCGCCCTGCTGGCGGCGCCCACCGACGCGGCGCGCTTCCAGGACGGCCGCATCGCCATGGGCACCCTCTTCGAGGTGACCATCGAAGCCCCGAGCGAGAGGCTCGCGCGCGAGGCCGCCGAGGCCTGCTACGCCGAGGCCGAACGGCTCGAGGCGCTGCTCTCGCGCTGGAGGCCGGACAGCCAGGTCTCGAAGCTCAACGCGAGCGCCGGCGGCGCCGCCCTCCCCGTCCATCCCGACGTCCTGTCCCTGCTCGCGGACGCGAAGGCCCTGGGCCGGCAGACCCGGGGAAGCTTCGACGTCACGGTCGGCCCGCTGATCGCGTTGTGGACGGCGGCGGGAGAGCGCGACCGCCTGCCCACCCAGGCGGAGATCGACGCGACGCGCGAGAAGGTCGGCGTCGAGGCGATCGAGGTCGAGGGGGGACGCGCGCGGCTCGCGCGCCCGGGCATGTCCATCGACCTCGGCGGGGTGGCCAAGGGCTGGGCCCTCGATCGCATGGAGACCCTGCTTCGCGCCCGCGGCATCGAGCGCGCGCTGCTCTCCTTCGGCCAGTCGAGCCTGATCGGAATCGGCGCACCCGAGGGCGAGCCCGGCTGGCGCGTGCTCGTGCGCGGGCCCGGCGGCGACTTCGCGGGCGTGGCGGTACTGCGGGACACCCGACTGTCGATCTCCGGGAGCTTCGGGCGCTCGAGCGAGATCGCGGGACGCCGCTTCGGCCACGTGCTCGATCCGCGTACGGGTTGGCCGGTCGACCACGAGGCGATCGCCGTGGTCGAGGCCGGCACGGCCGCCCAGGCCGAGGCCTTCAGCAAGGCGCTGCTGGTGCTGCCTGCTCCCGACGCCATCGCCGCCATGGAGGCCCAGCAGGGCGTCGAAGGCCTGTGGATGGGTGCCGAAGCGAGCCAGGAGACGGCGGGCTTCCGCGCCGCGGTCGGGTTCGAGGCCGCACCGAGCGAGTGAAGCGGCGGGCCCGATGCGCGGCTCAGCGCGCCTCGAGCCGGAACGGCCGCGCTCGCGCCCGATCCTCGGGGTCGGGCTCGAAGTCGTACTTGGCCCCGATGGCGGCGACCAGGGCGTCGAGCTCGGCCTCGTCCGTGACGGGGACGGCGCGCAGCTCGTAGAGCGTGTCGCCCACGCGCAGCCGCACCTCGGGGTTGGCCGTGGCCCGATCGACCCATCCGCTGCCCTCGCGGCCAACGACGTACATCGAGCCCGCCGAGGCCGTCGCCCAGACGTTGACCGAGTAGGGATCGTCGGGTGCGGTCTCGAGCTGCATGGTGTCGACCGCGTCGGTGAAGCTCCAGTCGGCCGGCGGGCTCGCGACCTCCCCGGACAGGCGGCCTCCGGGGATCGTGACGATGGGGCCACACGCGAGGCCGAGAGCAGCGATCAGCAGGACGAAGGCGAGGCATGCGCGGTCGTGCATGGCGACACGCTAGCAGCGAGGCGGCATGCCCCGGAGGGGACGTCACCCAGGCCGCCGGCACTGGACTAACCTGCAGTCGCCCATGCCCGATTCGAGTCCCGCTTCCCGGCGTACGCGCACCCTGCTGCTCGCGATCTGCCTGATCGCGTGCCTCGGGGTCGGGGAGTGCCTGGACGGCGACGGCCTCACCATCAGCCAGTTCCGCGAGCTCCTGGCGCGCCAGGCCGCCGAGGAGGTCGCCGAGGTCACGCCCGAGGTGAGCGTCGAGCAGTGCGCGAGCCTGCCGGCGAGCATGCCACTGGCCCTCGATCGGGTCCCCGGCGTCGCCAACACGTTGATCGTGGGCAACCCGACGCCGCCGGCGCTGATCCCGATGAACGTGGGCGACGACCCGGCCTCGCTCCTGGGCTCGGCCCCGGAGCTCCCGGCCGACAGCGACGGCGACGGCGTTCCCGACGTGGTGCCGCCGGTGCTCGACGGCGTGGTGGGCGTGAACGAGGACCTCGCGTTGATCACGACCACCGTGAACGAGCAGGTCGTCTTCGCCGATCCCAGCGACGGCACCCTCGTCACGGGAACCGTCGACGGGCTGGCGCGCACGGCGATCTCGACGGCCGTGACGATCACGCCGCCGGCCGGCACGCTCGACTCGGCCGGCAACCCCTTCGACGCGCCCTTCGTGGCGACGGGCACGACGGGCGCCGCCATCGACTCCGCGGGCACGCGGCTCTTCGTCTCGATGTCGAACATCCAGGACGACTTCGCCTCCAACGAGGACCCGACCTACGGCCCGGGTGTCGTGCTGGTGTTCGGGATCGACCTGAGCGGGGGCACGCCGGTGATCGCCGACCCCGACCCCCAGGTGATCTTCACGGGCACCACCAACCCGACCGACGTCGTCGCCTACGCCGAGCCCGCGCCGGGCGTCCGCTCCTTCATGCTGGTCACCGCAGCCGGTGCCGTGGCCCGGGAGCTCGGCACCGTCGGCACCCAGCCCATCCTGAACTTCGGCCTCGCCCCCAGCGCCGTGGCCGCCGCCCAGGCCTCGGCCATCGAGGTGCTCGAGATCCCGGCCGCGGGCGACCCCTTCGTCGCCGGCGTGATCCCCCTCGGCGACAGCGCCGCCGGCTTCGCGCGGGTCGCCGTCGACCCCGACGACAGCATCGGAACGGTCGGGAGCCTGCTCCGGCGCGAGGTGCTGGCCTTCGACCTGCGCGCCCTCCCGATGCTGGGCCTGGCCCCCGTGGACCCGCCGCCCATCCTCGACGGATCCACCGGGCCCGACGCGGTGATCGTCTCCACGTCGCTCACCCTCACGCCGCTGGGCACGGCGCCCCCGGCGGCGATCTGCCAGGGCAGCGTGGTCGGCACCGACTGGACGGCGGACGGCCGCCTGGTGGCGGTGGAGTTCTGCGACGGAACCGTCTCGTCGTGGGCCTTCGATCTCACCACCGCACCGGTTCCGGGCATCCCGCTTCCTGCGGCGCGCATCAGCCTGCGCGAGGAGTTCCCGGCGGCGGCGCCGCTCGTCCCCCTGGCGGTGGGCCAGCTCCAGGCACCGACGGCGATTCGGGTCCGGAATGCTCCTCCCCCTGCGAACCTGCCCGACGTCTACCTGCTCGTCGGGCTTCCCGAGGGTCGGCTGTGCGGCATCCGCAGCGATCTCGTGCTCTAGTCCGCGGGCTCGGCGCGCTCGGCGTATTGGGCGTGTTGGGCGGCGCGCTCTGGCTCGGGGTGCTGCTCGCTCCCTCGGATCCCGGCACACCGGGGCGCGCGCTGCCGGGAGTGGCGGCCGCTCCGCCCCCCCACACGGCAACGACCCGGCCCGACGCAGGGGAGCCGAGCCCGACGCCGTCACGCGCAGACGACGAGACGGGACCGGAAGGAGTCGACCTCGCGGCTTCGCGCAGCGCGGAGCGCGAGCTCGCCCCCTACGAACGGTGGGTCGGCTCGTCCCGACGCACCGGCCCGAACCTCCTCTCCGGCGGCCGCATCGGCGAGATCCACCTCGAGACCCCGGAGACGGTCGCCGGCAGCCTCGGCGCCTCGCTCGAGGGTCTCGACACCGCCGGCCCCCGGCGCCTCGAGATCTGGCAGGAGACCGAGGACGGCGCCTTCGTACGCGTCGGCGAGGGCGAGAGCGACGAAGTCGGAGCCCTCGATCTTCCTCAGCAGATGCCGACCTCCGAGGACCGGGAGATCTGGATCTCGCCGGCCGGCGCCGGCCCCGAGGCCTTCGAACGCTCCCAGCCGCGCACCCTTTCGCGGGGCTATGTGCGCCCGCCGACGCTGCTCAGGGGCCCGCCGGGCGAGGGCGCCTCGAGCCTCCGCGTGGTGGCAGGCGAGAGCTCCGGCACGGTTCTGCTCCAGACCGCGAGCGGCCGTCCCATCGCGCTCCTCGAGATCCCGACCCTTCCGGACCCGCGTCGCGGCATCTTCGACCTCGACCTCGAGCTGCGCCCGGGCGAGACGGTGCTCGCCGCGCACCAGCTGCCGAACGGCGATCTCTCGCGCACCGTCGTCCATCGCATCGAGGCGCCGGCGGCGACGCCGACCACGTCTGGCCTCGGATCGATCCTCGAGGAGCTCGCGCCCTAGCGACTCGGGGGCGCCAGCGCCTGGCTTCGCGTGGCCGTGAAGAAGTACTGGCCCACGGAGAAATGGAAGCCACCCTCGGCGCGCAGGCGACCCTGCTCGTCGGCCCACGCCGCGGCCTCTTCCTTCGTCACGCCGCGTCGACCGGGTGCGAAGCTCGCGATGGCCATGATCATCATGGACGCGTAGTCGGCGACGTCTCCGCTGGTCTCGAGCACGGAATAGCGCTCGACCGCATCCACGCGGAACCCCTGCGCGCTCAGCCGTGCCGCCAGGGTCCGCGGGAGGGTCGGATGCGCGAGGTGCTCCTCCCAGGCGGAGAGCATGCGCGTCATGCGCTCCTCGTCGCTCGAGTACCACGCCACCGAACGCCAGTCGGTGGCGAGCAGCACACAGCGGCCGCCCGGCCTCAGCACCCGCCCCATCTCGGACAGCGCGACGTCGACGTCGGCCACGTACTCGAGCACCTGGGTCGAGAGCGCGAGGTCCATGCTCGCGTCGGCGAGGGGGAGACTCGTGGCGTCCCCCTTCTCGAGGCGCACCTGCGGAAGCCCCTCGCAGCGCGCGCCGGCCAGCGCGAGCATCGAGTCGCTCTGGTCGATGCCGAGCACGCTGCCGCTGTCGGTGACGCCGGCGGCGAGGTCCGCCGTCAGGTAGCCAGGGCCACAGCCGACGTCGAGCACGTCCTGTCCGATGCGCGGGTCGGCCAGGACGAGCGCGCGCGCACGCCGCCGGACCATCTGGGGTCGTCGATACTGGGCCTCGATGCCCTTGGACATGGCGGGGTCGAACTGCAGGCCGGTGCTCATGGGACTCCTCTTTGCGCTTCCATGGAGACGCTAGCTCGCGACGCGGCCATGCCCGACTCCCCGTCGAGGAAGGAGACGGCGCGTGGTTTCCCTCCGTGGCCGCGCTGTCTAGCATCGGCGCGTGGACGCCCTCTACCGCACCGCGTATCGCCTGGCCTGGTGGTTGGGCCAGCGGATCTTCCGCTTCTACCACCCCCACGTGGACGGCGTCGCGGTCCTCGTCTGGCACGACGAGCGACTGCTCCTCGTGCGCAACTCCTACCGCGAGACCTGGGGCCCGCCCGGTGGGCTGCGGCGCCGGCGGGCCGACGCGCGGAGCGAGGCGCTGCGGGAGCTGCGCGAGGAGGTCGGCTTCGAGCCCGTGGCCGACTCGCTGCGCGACGCCGGGATGCTCGAGGTGGAGCACTCCTACGTCTGCGACCACGTGCGCTTCTTCGAGCTGCGGGTGGAGGAGGAGCCCGAGCTCGTGATCGACAACCGCGAGGTCGTGGAGGCGCGCTTCTGCGACGAGGCGACCCTCGGCCGTCTCCCGCTGTGGAAGCCGCTTCGCGTGTATCTCGACCGGGACGAGGCCCTCGCCTCGACCCGAAGCGCAGGAGCCTGACCTGGCCCGCTTCGCAGGGGACGCGCCGGGGCACGTCGCCGCGGGCTGGCTCAGGGAGCTCGGCCGACGCAGCCCGCTGCCCTCGCCGATCCTGCTGGCCGACGACGAGGGCGACGAGGTGGCCCTGGCGCTCGCCGAGGCGGGCGTCGCGATCCAGCGCTGGCGCCGCCGCGCGCGCACCGGCCACACGCCGCTGCCCTGGCCCGAGCCCACGCTTGCCGCGGCGGCGGCCCTGCGCCTTCCGAAGGGCCGCCGCGCCCTCGAGATGACGCTGCACGCGGTGCTCTCCCGGCTCGAGCCCGGCGGGAGGATCTGGCTCTACGGCCACAACGCCGAGGGCATCCGCTCGGCCGGCTCGGCCCTCGAGGCCGTGTGCGACGACGTGGTGAGCGTCGAGACCCGAAAGCACAGCCGGGTCTGGACCGCACGGCGCGGGGCCGCCGACCTGCGCGGCGAGCTCGGCGACTGGGAGGAGCGCTTCACGGCGGAGCTTCCCGGCGGAGACGTCGAGCTCGTCTCCTATCCCGGGCTCTTCGCCCACGGCCGGCTCGACGCGGCGACGGCGCTCCTGTGCGAGAACCTGCCGAGGCCAGCCGCGGGCGCGAACGTCCTCGACTTCGGCTGCGGGGCGGGCGCGATCTCGGCGGCGCTGCACCAGCTGGCGCCCGACTGCGCGCTCTACGGAGTCGACGTCGATGCCCTCGCCCTCGCCGCGGCGGAGCGGAACGTGCCCGGGCTGCGCCGGCTCGCCAGCGACGGGTTCGACGGCCTGCCCCCTGACCTGCGCTTCGCGCACGTCGTCTCGAACCCGCCCTTCCACGCGGGAGTGGCGCGGGACACCGGGCCGATCCAGGCGCTCGTGGCCGGAGCGGCCGCCCGGCTCGAGCCGGGCGGGAGCCTCCACGTGGTGAGCCAGTCCACCATCCCGCTCGAGCGATGGCTCGGTGCCCATCTCGGTGGCGTCCGTCGCCTCGCGGCGACACGCAGCTTCCACGTCTTCTGCGGCTCGAAGAGCCGCTAGCGCACGGGGACGAAGCGCTCCCGGGCGAGTGCGCGCAGGCGGTCGAGATCCTCGCGCCGCGAGACCGAGAGCGGCACGGTGCTCTGCAGCTCGCGCAGGATGCCCTCGGTCGAGAGCGCGGCCTTGGCGTGCAAGGCCGAGTACAGCGAGGCGATCACGGCCTGCTCGATCTCGGCGCCGCTCATGCCGTGGCTGGCCGCCACCAGGCACGGCAGCTCGAAGCGCTCGGGATTCTGGCGCCGGCGAATCAGGTGGATGCGGAAGATCTCCGCGCGCTCGGTCTCGTCGGGCAGGTCGACGAAGAAGATCTCGTCGAAGCGGCCCTTGCGCATCAACTCGGGAGGCAGACGGAAGACGTCGTTGGCCGTGGCCACGACGAACACGGCCTCCTTCTTCTCCTGGAGCCAGGTGAGGATCGTGGCGAAGATCCGCTGGCTCGTGCCGCCGTCGTGGTCGCCGCTGCCGACCGAGGCGAAGGCCTTCTCGATCTCGTCGATCCACAGCACGACCGGGGCCAGGGCCTCGGCGGTCGAGAGCGCCTTGCGCAGGTTGCGCTCGGACTCGCCGACGTACTTGTCGTAGAGGCGCCCGGCGTCGAGCTTGAGCAGCGGCTGGTTCCACTCCCGGGCGATCGACTTGGCCGCGAGGGACTTGCCGCAGCCCTGCACGCCCACCATCAGGATGCCCCGGGGCGCCTCGAGCCCGAGCGACCGGGCCTGCTCGCTGAAGCCGATGCGGGCGCGCTCGAGCCACCCGCGCAGGCCGTGGAAGCCGCCGAGCTCGAAGGGGTTCTCGTCCGGCGGCAGATACTCGAGCAGGCCGTCCCGGCCGAGCGTCCGCGCCTTCTCGGTCTGGAGCCGCGAGATGTCCTTGGCGTCGAGGCGACCGTCCTCGAGCACCACGCGCGCCACGCTCTGGCGCGCCTGGTTGCAGGTGAGCCCCGAGAGGGCCTGGATCAGCTGCTTGCGCTCGTCCTTCGAGAGCTCGACCTCGATGTCCATGCGATCGCGGATCGAGCTCAACACCGCCAGCACCACGCGCTCGAGCTCCTCGGCGTCCGGGAGCTCGAGGTCGAAGTGCACGACCTGGGACTCGATCTCCTTCGGGAACGCGTGGCCCGCGCCGGTGACGACGAGCGTCGCGTGGGTCTGCTCGAACTTGCGCGCCACGTCGCGGAAGGCGCGGGAGACGGCCGCGTCGTCGAGGTGCCGGGCGAAGTCCTGGAGCACGAAGATGCCCTCGACCGAGAGCGTGCGCAGGTGCTGGAGCACCTCGATCGGCTCGGCCGTGCCGCGGTTCGCGTGGGCCGTCGGCTTCTGGATCAGCCCGTGGGTCACGGACCAGACGAAGACCGGCATCTCGAGCTCGTCCGCCACGGCGTCGATCAGCTGCTCGACACGCTCCTCCTCCACCGTGTCGACGGCAATCGCCGGGTGGAAGGAGAGGACCAGGGTCTTCAGGTCGTGGATGCTGCTCGGGGCCTGCACCGGGGGTGCATCGGAGCCCCGGAGGCGGCGCTTGAGGGCGGTTGGGTGCTTCCCCGGATTGGGAACGGGCCTCGGCCGGTCGATGGAGTGAGCACGGGAGATCGCGCTTGCTGGGACGCAAGAAGGGCGGAAAGACGCCGGAGGCCGAGGAGGCCCCCGAGGCCGGGTTCGGAGAAGAGGATCGCCTCCTCGACGTGATCGCGCGCCTGCTGCGCAGCTGCGGGCAGCATCCCATCGTCTTCGACGAGCGCAGTCCGGAGGAGCTCGAGGGGCTCTTCGAGACCTGGGCGCGCCACGCACTCACGGCCTCTCCCCTTTCGGGGGGCAGCCCTCGCGAGAGCGGCGCGCGCGACTGGCCGAAGCTCGAGCGGCTGTTCCGCGAGCATCGCGAGCTCGAGTCGGGCTGGGTCGATCGCAGTGTCGGCGACTTCTCCGACGTGATCTGGCTCTTCGTGCGCGGGCTCGGCCAGGCCCTGACGGAAGACCGCGAGGCCGACGCGGGCATCGAGGACCAGCTCGGCGGGCTGATGCGGGCGGTGGAGTCCGGGGACACCGGGCGGTTGAAGGCGGAGGCGCTCACCTCGATCCGCCTGATCGAGAAGCAGATCCGCACGCGGCGCGCGCGCGAGTCCTCGCAGATCGAGGAGCTGAGTGGGCAGCTGAGCCGGGTCACCAGCGAGCTGGTGGGCGTGCGCTCGAAGCTCGGCACCGACTCGCTCACCGGCATCGCGAACCGTGCCGCCCTCGACGAGCACATCTCGCGGGTGATCTCCCTGGCGAACGTGGTGGGCGAGCCCGCCTTCCTCTTCATGATCGACGTGGACGAGTTCAAGTGGGTGAACGACCGCTTCGGTCATCCGGCCGGCGACCTCGTCGTGAAGAAGACGGCCGAGACGCTCGCGGGCGTCTTCCGTCGTCGGGGGGACTTCCTCGCCCGCTACGGAGGCGACGAGTTCGCCGCCGTGATCCTCGAGGACTCGTCCGAGGCGGCGAGCGCCATCGCCGAGCGCATGCTCTTCGCGATGCGCGACCTCGAGGTGCGGCCCTCGGAAGAGGGCGAGCCGATCCGCGTCAGCGTCTCGATCGGCGCCACGCCGCTTCGAACCGGCGACGACGCAGCCAGCTGGATCGCTCGGGCCGACCGCGCGCTCTACCGCTCGAAGGAGGAGGGCCGCGACCGCGCCAGCGTCGACCCGGTCGAGCCCACCGAGGGCGAGGTCTAGCAGCCTGCTAGAGAGCCGCCTCGTCGATCTCGCCGGTTCGGATGCGCACGGCCTGGAGCAGCGGCTCCACGTGGACCTGGGCCTCGGCACGGCAGCCCGCCAGCTCGACGGCCTCGACGGCCCGCTTCAGGCGTTCCTCGTGGATCCCGACCTGGATCGAGACCCGCGCCTTCAGGAGCCCCGGGCTCAACCCCGTTCCGTCGCAGAAGACCTCGTCGAGGGTCATCCCCCGGAAGCCGTTGTGCGCGAGGGAGTCGACCGTGTTCTGGACGTCGAAGGGATGGACCAGGATCCGGATCAGCTTCATCACGGGGCCTTCGGGAGATCGGGGAGCTGGTCGAAGAGCTCGGAGAGGCCGCCGGAGTAGGCGTCCCGGAGCTCGGCCCAGTAGGGGTCGTACTCCTCGAAGTGCCGCACGTCCTTCGCGGCGAGGGTGCCCGCCCGGTAGCAGAAGAGATCGATCGGAGGCGCGGCCGAGAGATTGCTGCGGAAGGTGGCGTCCATCGAGAGCAGCGCGCACTTGCTCGCATGGGAGAGCGAGACCGCCGGCTGGATCAACCGATCGAGGATCGGCTTGCCGTACTTCGTCTCGCCGATCTGCACGAAGGGCATCTCGGGCGAGGCCTCGATGAAGTTGCCCGCGGAGTAGATCTCGAAGAGCCGGTGGCCGTCGCCTGCGATCTCGCCGCCGAGCAGGAAGGTGCCGTCGGGGTTCCCGTACGGACGCACGGCCTCGCCGTCGCGGGCCACCACCTCTCGGAGGGTGTCGCCGACGACCCGGGCCGCGTCGAACGAGGTCGGCGCCGCATACAGGTCGAGCGCGCCCCCGGTCTCGAGTCGCTGCGAGAGGAGAGTCCCGACGGCCTGGGTCGTGGCCAGGTTCCCGGCGGAGAGCAGGGTCAGCACGCGCTCGCCCGGCTTCTCGAACACCATCATCTTGCGCACCAGGGAGATCCGATCGATCCCGGAGTTGGTGCGTGAATCCGAGGCCATCACCAGCCCGTCGTCGAGGGCGATGCCCAGGCAGTAGGTCATTGGGGAAGCCCTCTCAGCGGGCGATGGGGGAACGGACGGATACTATCGAACCGTTGGACCGGGGCAGAACGGAGGAGGAAGCTTGAGTCGCACGGCCGACATGGCGGCCGCCGTCCTTGCCTGCGAGTGGGGCCGCGTCCTCGACGCGGTGGCCTCGGACGTCGGGCCGCATCGGGGCGCGGGCAGGGTCGCCGACTACATCCCGGCCCTGGCCCGTGTCGACCCCGGCCACTTCGGGATGTGCCTGGCCACCCGCGACGGTGAGCAGGCCGGAGTCGGAGACGCCCGGGTGCCCTTCTCGATCCAGAGCATCTCCAAGGTCTTCGGGCTCACCCTGGCGCTTCGCTGCCGCGGCGAAGCCCTGTGGGAGCGACTCGGACGCGAGCCGTCGGGCAGCGCGTTCAACTCCGTGGTGCAGCTCGAGTCCGAGCGCGGGGTCCCGCGCAACCCGTTCATCAATGCGGGCGCGCTGGTGGTGACCGACGTTCTGGTCAGCGAGTTCGGCGCCGCAGGGGCGCTCGAGGCCATGGTATCGACGCTGCGCGAGCTCTCCGGCAACCCGGCGATCGCCGTCGACGAGGAGGTGGCCGCATCGGAGGCCGAGACCGGCCACCGCAACCGGAGCCTGGCCCACTTCATGAAGTCCTTCGGGCGCATCGAGAACGACGTGGACGAAGTGCTCGACGTCTATTTCCGCCAGTGCGCTCTGGCCATGAGCTGCGAGGATCTGGCGCGCGCGAGTCTCTGGCTCGCCAACGACGGCCGAGCCCCCGGCCGTGACGAGCCCTTCGTGAGCCAGACCCTGGCCCGGCGGATCAACGCCATCATGCTCACCTGCGGCCACTACGACGCCGCCGGTGACTTCGCCTACCGCGTGGGCCTCCCCGGCAAGAGCGGCGTCGGAGGCGGCATCATCGTCGTGGTACCGGACCGGCTCTGCGTCGCGGTCTGGTCACCCGGGCTCGACGCGAGCGGCAACTCGAAGGTGGGCACGCTCGCCCTCGAGGCGTTCGTCGAACACACGGGCCTCGCGATCTTCTAGGAGCGCCTCTCAGGACTGCGCGGCTGCCAGCAGCCGCTGCTGCAGCCGGTTCATGCCGCGGATCCAGCGGTCGTAGTCGCCCGTCTTGCGGCGCATGTACTCGAGCACCTCGGGGTGGGGCAGGATCAGGAAGCTCTCCTGACGAAGGCCCTCGACCACCGACTCGGCCAGGGTCTCGGGCTCCATCATCCCGTCCACCGACGCCGCCTGGGTGGAGGCGGTCGCCTGGGCCGTCATCGCGGTGCGCACCGCCTGGGGACAGAGCATCGACACCTTGATGCCCCGGTCGGCGTAGGTGAGCGCCAGCCACTCGCCGAAGCCGACTGCGGCGTGCTTGCTCATCGCGTACGCGGCGCCCCCGATCTGGCTCAGCAGGCCGGCGGCCGAGGCGGTGTTGAGGAAGTAGCCGCCGCCCCGCTCGAGCATGCGCGGGACGAGATGGCGCGCGGCATAGACGTGGGCCATGACGTTCACGTCGAAGCTCGCCTGCCACTCGACGTTGGGGGAGGCGAGCTCGGGGCCGGCCCCGATGCCCGCGTTGGAGCAGAACAGGTCGATCGGGCCCACCTCGTCCTCGGTACGCTCGATCACCCGCGCGACGTCGTCCTCCTTCGAGACGTCGGCGCCCATGGCGATGCAGCCGAGCTCGTCGGCCGTGGCCCGTGCCCCGGCCTCGTCGAGATCGACCGAGACGACCTGCTTCGCCCCCTCGGCGAGGAAGCGCGCCGCCAGGGCCTTGCCGATGCCGCCGGCGGCTCCCGTCACCACGATGATCTTGTCTGCGAGCTCCACGGGCTCCTCCCTATTCCTCGATGCGGCTCTCGAGAAGCCGCTTCATGCGTTCGGGGCTGCGTCGCAGCTGGATCGTCCGGCCGCGGTGGACGTAGACGAGGCCGGGCTTGGCGCCCGAGGGCTTCGAGACGTCCTTGATGTGGGCCACGTGCACGCTGGCCTTGCTGGAGTTCCGAGCCTTCGAGAAGTGCACCGAGAGCTCGGCCGCGTCGATCAGCGCCTCGTGAGGCGGGTCGCCCGGGCCTTCGACCCGGAGCACCACGTGGCTGCCCGGGTTGCCTTCGAGATGGAAGAACAGGTCCCGCCCCCGGGCCAGCCGCGTGGTCAGGATGTCGTTGCCCTCGTCGTTCTTGCCCACCCAGATCTCAAGGCCCGCGGTGCCGGCGTAGCGCTTGGGGACGAGCCGCGTCGGGAGCTCGCGCTTGCCGAGCTTCCACACCTTCCTGGGAGCCGCCGCGGAGCCGGTCTCGGCGCGCTCGGGCGCGTAGCGGCCGACCAGCCGAGCCACCTCGGGGCGTTCGGCGAAGGCGGCGATCTCGTCGGCCGACGCACACGCCTCGAGCTCGGCGATCAGCGCGTCCATCTCCTCGAGTCGCGCCTGCTTGTCGCCTCGCTCGACGCTCGCCTTCTCGCCCTTGCGCTGGGCCTTTCGCGCGCGCCGGAAGTACTCCTCCATGTTCTGCGTCGGGCTCTTCTTCGGGTCGAGGGCGATCCGCACCTCCTCGCCAGTCTCGAAGTGCACGGCGACCGTCTCGGTCGCCTTCTTCGCCACGCTCCCGAGGCTCGCCTTCAGGAGCTCGCCCTTCTGCTCGTGCTCCGACGCCCGCGCGGCCGCGGCGAGGTCCTCGTCCAGACGGCGGATCTTCTTCTCGATCCCCGCCCGGGCGCGGCCGAGCGCGCGGGTGATGCGGCGGCGCTCGCGATCGTCGTGCTCCGAGCTCTCGGCAAGGGCGTACTGCCGCTCGATCGCGGCCAGGAGGTCCGGCGTCGCCACGTCCGCGAAGCGATCCTCGGCCGGCTTCTTGCCGCGGGGCTCGGGGTCGATCCACGGATCTCCGAGGGAGAGGTCGCGGCGGGTGTCCGCGAGCGGGCGCGCGGCGGCCAGCAAGAGCCCGCTCTGGTCGAGCAGGTAGAGGTTGCTGCGCGCGCCCATGATCGAGAGCAACAGGTCGAGTCGCCCCTCCTTGCCCTCGAAGTGCAGGACCGCCTGGCGGTCGTCCCCGCGCAGGTCGGCGCCCAGGAAGCGCGAGCCCTGGAGGTGGGCGCGCAGGTACTGGCCGAAGGCCGGCGGCCGATCCAGCGCCTTCTTCGCCACTTCGAGCGACGAGAGCCGCGCGAATCCCTGACGACACGAGAGCAGCACCCGAAGCTTGTCGCCGCGCCGCCGATCGCCTCCGCCGGACAGCTCGAGCACCAGCTCGTCGGCCGCGGGCATGGTGCACTTGTCGAGGCGGGCCCCGGCCCGGGCCAGACGCAGCGCCTCCACGGCGCGTTCGAGCTCGATCAGGCTCAGCACGGGCCTAACGCTGACACTTCGGGCAGTAGTGGGAGCTGCGCTGGCCCACCACCACCCGTTTGATGGGCGTGCCGCACACGAGGCACGGCTCGCCCTTTCGCGCGTAGACCCGGCGCTCGTCCTGATAGGCGCCGTCGCTTCCGTCCGGCGCCACGTAGTCGCTGATGCTCGACCCGCCCGTCTCGATGGAGCGGCGCATGACCCGGCGCGTACCCTCGGCCAGCGCCTCGCATTCCTTGCGGGTCACCCGGTGGGCGCGGCGGGTGGGGCGCACGCCCGCCAGGAAGAGGGCCTCGTCGGTGTAGATGTTTCCGGATCCCGCCAGGATCGCCTGGTCGAGCAGCATGCTCTTCACCGCCACCTTCTTGCCGCGCGAAGCGCGGAAGAGCGCTTCGCCCGTGATCTCGAGGGCGTCGGTCCCGAGCCGCTCGAGCCGCTCGCAGACCTCGCCACAGGCCAGCCACTGGACCTTGCCGAACTTGCGTACGTCGCGCAGGTACACGTCGGGCCCGCCGTCGTCGAAGTCGAGATGCAGGTGGGTGTGCTCGTCGGGCTCGAAGCTTCGCTGCTCCTCGGGCGCGAGGCTGGCCCGCGCGGTGGCGGAGAGCAGCCGCAGGCTGCTGGCGTCGCTCGAGAAGAGCTGGCCGGTCATGCCGAGGTGCAGCAGCAGCCGGCTCCCGTCGTCGAGGCGCGCCACCAGGTACTTGCCGACCCGATCCAGGGCGTCGACGCGTCGGCTCTCGAGCTTGCGGCGCAGCATCGCCGGCCCGGTGATGAAGAAGTAGCTGGGCGCCGTCGTGTGCACCTTGCGGATGGTGCGGCCCAGCATCGCCGGCGCGATCCGCTGGCGGGTGACCTCGACCTCGGGAAGCTCGGGCACTCGGGGTCAGGGGTCGAAGCGAGCGCGGAGTGCCGGCGGCAGCAGCGGGCAGGCGTCTACGGGCTTGGCGAAGAGCCGATGCCGGATGCGCGCGAAGCCGGCGTAGAGCACGTCGCGCAGGGCCCGCGGGACGATCGAGCCCGCGGCCGAGAGGATGGCCCAGCCTCCGCCCAGCCGGCTCAGGATGTGGAGCGTGGCGGTGCTCTGGACGAGCAGCGTCCCATCGTCGCGCCGCACGATCAGGCTGTCGGGCAGCCCGTCGCGCGCCTCGGGCCCCACCAGGCGATCGAAGGTCTCGCCCTGGAGCGGCGCGAAGCGGAACGCCTTGCCGTCGGGATCGCGCGCCAGGATGAACTGCACGCTGCGATGGCAGAAGCCGCACTCGCCGTCGTAGAAGACCGTCTCCACGCTCACGGAAAGAGGATAGCAAGCACCCGGAGGGCCCACTCGCACCCGGTCAGGAGCCCGGCTCCACCAGGATCTTGGCGTGGGCGTCGGGCCGCCCCAGATCCTCGAAGGCGCCCGCGACTCCGGAGAGGGGCACCCGGCCGGTGATGAGCGGCCCGACGTCGATCGCGCCCTCGGCGATGGAGCGCAGCGCTCCGCTGAACTCCTCCGGGGAGTAGCCCAGCACGAACTGCAGGTTGAGCTCCTTGTTGATCCCGATCATGGGACGGATGGAGTCGGTCTCCATGCAGACACCCGCCACCACGATGCGCGTCTGCGGGGCCGCCTCGCGCATCAGCTGGTCGAGCATGCCGGGCACGCCCACGCACTCGAACACGACCGGCGTCTTCGCGCCCGCCTGGGTCCGCCAGGCCTCCATGGCCGTCTGCTCTCCCGGGTCGACGGCCGCATGGGCGCCCATGTGCAGGGCCAGCTCCCGACGCCGAGCCGAGAAGTCCGTCGCCACGATCGGCTCGGCACCGACGAGCCGCAGGCCGGCGATCACCGCGAGGCCGACGGGTCCGCACCCGACCACGAGCCCGCCCTCGCCCTTCTTCAGATTCCCCTTGGCCACGGCGTGGATCCCGACGGCCATGGGCTCGGTGAGCGACGCGGCCTCGCTCGGAAGGTCGTCGGGAACGCGCTGGAGCAGGGGCTCGGTCAGCACCATGCGCTCGCCGTAGCCGCCTGGGAAGTCGTTGGAGTAGCCGACGGGCGCCATGCCTCCGGGATGGAAGACCAGGGGCACGGAGCAGACGCGATCGCCCACGTTGAGCTGCTGCAGGGTGTTGGGACCGAACTCGAGGATCTCGGCGCAGAACTCGTGGCCCATCACGACGTCGCGGTCGAGCTCCATGGTGCGAGGCAGGCCCGACTCCTCGGCGACCTTCATCATCTCGTCCGCGTGCTGCAGCGCGTGCAGGTCCGATCCGCAGATGCCGCACGCCAGGGTCCGGACCAGCACCTGCCCCGGGCCGGGCTCCGGCTCGGGCACCTCGTCGACCAGGATCTCGCCCGCGCGCATCACGGCTGCCTTCATCGTCGCTCTCCTCGACCGGAACTCTAGCCCGGGCGGCAACCCGGGGCCGAGCGTGGCACCCTGCCGGCCGAGACACCTGCCGGCCGAGGGAGGACGACATGACCGACGTGGACTTCACCATCGACAAGGCGAAGCTCGAGCAGACCCGCCGGGATCCCGCACCGGAGCGGGAGAGCATCGCGCTCGGAGCCGACGAGCTCCTCCTCGCCGTCCGCACCTTCGGACTCACGGCGAACAACATCACGTACGGCGCCTTCGGCGCACCCCTCGGCTACTGGAACTACTTCCCCTGCGAGGAGGAGAGCCGCGGGCATCTGCCCGTCTGGGGCTTCGCCGAGGTCGTACGCTCGGAGTCGGACGCGATCGAGGTGGGCGAGACCCTCTTCGGCTTCCTGCCCATGTCGAGCCTGCTCGTCGTGAAGGCGGCGGACGTCGAGGCCTCCCACTTCCACGACGCGAGCGCCCACCGGAGCGCGCTCCATCCCTGGTACAACCGCTACTACCGCTGCGGCGGCGACCCGCTCTACGACGCGTCCCGGGCCGACCTGCAGCCCATCTACTGGCCGCTCTTCATGACGGGCTGGATGCTGGCCGCGACCTACGAGGCCAGCGGCGACCACGGGGCCGAGCGCGTGTACGTGACGAGCGCCTCGAGCAAGACGTCGATCTCGTTCGCCCACGCCATGGCGCAGCGCGCGAGCCATCCGAGCGTGGTCGGCCTCACCTCGCCCGCCAACCGCGGATTCGTCGAGGGGCTCGGCTGCTACGACGAGGTCGTCACCTACGACGAGCTGGGCGCGGATGGCCTGCGAGGCCCCGCGGCGTTCATCGACATGGCGGGCAACCGTCGCATCGCGGCTCTGGTGCACGAGACCCTGGGCGACGAGCTCAGGCAGAGCACCCTCGTGGGGGCGACCCATCGCGACGCCTCGCCGCCGGCCGCCCTCCCCGGCCCGGCGCCGGAGTTCTTCTTCATCCCCGACGTGGCCGAGCAGCGCGCCGCCGAGATCGGTCGCGACGCCTACCACGCAGAGTTCGCCGCCGCCTGGCGCGACTTCGCCGACTTCGTCGCCGGCCACACCAAGCTGCGCGTCGGTGAGGGGCCGGACGCCCTCGAGGCCGCCTACGCCGAGGCGCTCCGCGGCGACCTGCGCCCGGAGGAGGGGCTGCTGGTCCGCCTCCAGCGCTAGTTGTCTCCTTTGGGGAAACGCCAAGAGAGGTTGACCTCCGGCGTCTCCGCCAGGGCGCGGAGGTGCGAGAGCTCCGTCGGGAGCTTCTCGATGCGGGAGTCGGTGCGGACCTTGTGGGCCACCCGGCGCACCGTGTCGATCAGCAGCAGGTACTCGGTGTAGGGCATGGTGAGGAAGGCGTCGTCGGCGACCTCGGCGTAGCCGCGCTTGTAGAGGCGCCAGGTCTGCAAGCGCGTCGCCGTCTTGAGCAGGCTCGCGAGGCCCATGCCCTTGGGCCGCAGACCCAGGCCCTCCTCGTCCACGTAGCGCAGGGCTTCGTCCGACTCGCGCATCATCCAGTTGCCCTTGTGGATGTCGTCGAGCTCGAGGGCCATTGGCAGCCCGAAGCTCCGGTGATGCGCCTCGAACTTGCGCAGGGCGCCGTCCCGAAGCGCAGGGGTGAGCGCGCCGCGGGAGACGAGGAGGCCGAGCTCGCGGCGGAAGCGGCGCAGGGCGATGCGCGCGAGGAGCGCGCGCTCGGCCCGGTCGCGGGCGGTCCTGGCGCGGCCGGCCGCGTGCACCCGCGCCCCGATGGCGCCCATGGCGGAGGCCCGGAGAACCAGCTCCACCCGCGTGATCGGCCGGAAGTCGTCCACCGCCTCGAGCAGCAGGTAGCGGCCCTGGCGCGCCACCAGGGCGGGCACGACCTCGGGGAGCAAGGCGATCCAGTGGGCGAGCCGCGCCGCGCGGATCGGGTTTCGGCAATCGCGGAGCTTGTAGCGGACCCCCTGCCCGTCGGAGTCGGCAGGAGCGAGTCCGGGAGCGAAGAAGGCCGTCCCGCTGTGGGCGGCGTCACCGGAGGCGGGTTCGATCCGGGCGATGTCCAGGCGGTCTTCGAAGGGCCGCGCCCGGCGGATTCGGCGGAGTCGGGAGTCGCTCACGATTGGGTGCGTCGCGCCTTCGGCCCCGCGGGGCCGATTCCGGGGCGGGTCGGCCCGAGCAGGATCCCGGCCTGCCGGCAGGCGCGCAAGGTCTCGCGAGAAAAGGGGGTTTGCCCGCCCGGCGCTCCGGGCGGAAAGGAGCTTTGCGTGGGCGAGGGACCCCTCGACCGGCTATCCAACCCAGGCATGAGCGAGCAGCACTACCCCCTTGTCCCGGCCCAGCCGAGCTATCCCGAGGTCGAGGAGCGGGTCCTCGCGCGCTGGCGCAAGGACGGCACCTTCCGGCGCTCCGTCGAGGCCCGGCCCGAGGGGCCCGAGGAGTACGTCTTCTACGACGGCCCTCCCTTCGCCAACGGCATGCCCCACTTCGGGCACCTGCTGACGGGCTACGTGAAGGACATCGTCCCGCGCTACCAGACCATGCGCGGCCACCGCGTGGAGCGGCGCTTCGGCTGGGACTGCCACGGGCTCCCCGCCGAGATGGAGACGGAGAAGGAGCTCGGCGTCTCCGGCCGGGCCGCGATCATCGAGTACGGCATCGATCGCTTCAACGACTACTGCCGGAAGTCCGTCTACAACTACACCGAGCAGTGGCAGGAGATCGTGCACCGCTCGGCCCGCTGGGTCGACTTCAAGAACGACTACAAGACCATGGACCTCTCCTACATGGAGAGCATCCTGTGGGGCTTCAAGACCCTCCACGAGAAGGGACTGCTCTACGAGAGCTTCCGGGTGATGCCCTACTCGTGGGCCGCCCAGACGCCGCTCTCGAACTTCGAGACGCGCCTCGACGACTCCTACCGCGAGCGCACCGACCCGGCGATCACCGTGCGCTTCGAGCTCGTGCCCGAGAGCGGCGAGCCGCCGACCCGGGTGCTGGCCTGGACGACCACGCCCTGGACCCTGCCTTCCAACCTGGCTCTCGCCGTCGGCCCGGAGATCGACTACGCGATCCTCGAGGGCAACGGCGAGCGGCTGATCCTCGGCGCAGCGCTGGTGCCCAAGTACGAGTCGGAGCTCGAGGGCTACGAGCCCGTGGGCATGCGCAAGGGCCGCGACCTCGTCGGGCGCCGCTACGAGCCGCTCTTCCCCTACTTCTCCGACGTGGAGAAGGCCTTCCGGATCGTGGGCGCCGAGTTCGTCGACGTCGAGGAGGGAACGGGCGTCGTGCACATGGCGCCGGGCTTCGGCGAGGACGACATGGACGTCTGCCGGGCCGAGGGGATCCCGGAGGTCGTACCCGTGGACGACGCCGGCAACTTCACCGCCGAGGTGGTCGACTACGCCGGCCAGCACGTCTTCGACGCCAACAAGCCCATCATCCAGGACCTGAAGGCGCGCGGCGCCGTGCTGCGCCACGAGTCCTACGTGCACAACTATCCCCACTGCTGGCGCACGGACGAGCCGCTGATCTACCGGGCGATGAACTCCTGGTACGTGAAGGTGACGGACATCCGCGAGCGGATGGTCGAGCTGAACCAGCAGATCAACTG
Source organism: Myxococcota bacterium (assembly GCA_030065975.1). GTDB lineage: Bacteria > Myxococcota_A > UBA9160 > UBA9160 > UBA6930 > JASJCN01. The sequence goes on along the minus strand of JASJCN010000020.1, from coordinate 21,689 downwards.
GATCCCCGGCCACGTGAAGGACGGCATCTTCGGCAACTGGCTGGCCGGCGCGCGCGACTGGTCCATCAGCCGGAACCGCTTCTGGGGCGCCCCGATCCCGGTGTGGAAGAGCGACGATCCGAAGTTCCCGCGCATGGACGTGTACGGGAGCCTCGACGAGCTCGAGCGCGACTTCGGCGTGCGTCCCGACGACCTGCATCGCCCGGCCATCGACGAGCTCGTGCGCCCGAACCCGGACGATCCGAGCGGCAAGGCCATGATGCGTCGCATCCCCGACGTGCTCGACTGCTGGTTCGAGTCGGGCTCGATGTTCTACGCCCAGAACCACTACCCCTTCGAGAAGCGCGAGTGGTTCGAGGAGCACTTCCCGGCCGACTTCATCGTCGAGTACGTGGCCCAGACCCGGGGCTGGTTCTACAACATGATGGTGCTGTCGACGGCGCTCTTCGACCGTCCGCCCTTCCTCAACTGCATCTGCCACGGCGTGGCCATGGCCGAGGACGGAAAGAAGCTCTCGAAGCGCCTGCGCAACTACCCGGAACCCACGGAGGTCTTCAAGACCCACGGCTCGGACGCCCTGCGCTGGTACCTGGTGGCCTCGCCGCTGCTCAAGGGCGGCGACCTCAAGATCGAGATCGACGGGAAGCCCATCGGCGACGTCGTGCGCAACGTGCTGAACCCGTTGTGGAGCGCGTGGTACTTCTTCTCGCTCTACGCGAACGCCGACGGCGTCGTGGCGAGCGAGACCCGCGAGGCCTCGGGCGTGCTGGATCGCTACGTGCTCGCCAAGACCCGCGAGCTGGTCGATCGCGCCACCGAGGCGATGGACGCCTACGACATCGCCGGCGCCTGCCAGGCCTTCCTCGCCTTCCTCGACGCGCTCAACAACTGGTACATCCGCCGCAGCCGCCCGCGCTTCTGGAAGAGCGAGCAGGATGCCGACAAGCAGGCGGCCTACGACACCCTCTACACGGCGCTCACCACCGCCTGCCGGGTGGCGGCGCCCCTGCTCCCCCTCACCACCGACGAGATCCACCAGGGCCTCTGCGGCGGCGAGAGCGTGCACCTGCGCGACTGGCCGGATGCCGAGGCGTTGCCCCAGGACGCGGAGCTCGTCGCCGACATGGACCGGGTCCGCGAGATCTGCTCGGCCGCGTTCGCCATGCGGCGCGGCGAGAAGGTGCGGGTGCGGCAGCCCCTCGCGAGCCTCACCATCGCCGGCGCCGAGATGAACCGGCTGGTGCCCTACGTCGATCTGATCGAGGACGAGGTCAACGTGAAGGAGGTGCGCCTCTCGCCGGAGATCACCGACTTCGCGGACTTCCGGCTGCAGGTCAACGCCCGTGCGCTCGGCCCGCGCCTCGGCAAGGACACCAAGGAGGTGATCGCCGCCTCGAAGCAGGGCCAGTGGAAGCGGGACGGCGACGGCGTCGAGGTGGCGGGCCATCGCCTCGAGGAGGGCGAGTACGAGCTCAAGCTCGTGCCCAAGGGCGACCTCGCCTGCCATGCGCTGCCCTCCGGCGACACGGTCCTCGTGCTCGACTTCGAGCTGACCGAGAAGCTCGTGCGCGAGGGGCTCGCCCGCGACGTGATCCGGGCGGTGCAGCAATGCCGACGCGACGCCGAGCTGAACGTCTCGGATCCGATCGTCCTCTCGCTCAAGCTGCCCGACGAGCTGCGCGCCGCCGTCTCCGACTTCCGCGAGTCCGTGGCCGAGGCCACCCTCGCCGAGCGCATCGACCTCGACGAGGGCCTGCTGGGCGAGGACGTCTTCCGGCAGACGACGCGGGTCGGGAGCCACGACGTCGAGGTCGCGCTGCAGAAGGCAAAGGCCGCGTGAAGATCCGTGTGCTCGGCTCGGCGGCGGGCGGCGGCCTGCCCCAGTGGAACTGCGGCGGGACCTACTCCGCGCGCGCGCGCAACGCGGACCCGAGCGTGCCTCCGCGCACCCAGCCCTCGATCGCACTCTCCGCCGGGGACGGCCGCTGGTCGCTGGTGAACGCGAGCCCGGACATCCGCCAGCAGCTGGCCGACTTCCCGGGGCTGCACCCGCTGCCCGGCACCCGGGACATCCCCCTCGACACGGTGGCGATCACCAACGTCGACCTCGACCACACCATCGGCCTCTTGATCCTGCGCGAGTCGCTCCCCTACCGGGTCGTCTCGACGCCCTGGGCGCGCGACGCCGTGCTGCCCCACAACGCCGCCTTCCGCCTGATCGCGCCGGCGTGGAGCACCGCGGGCCTGGTCGAGGGATTCGCACTCGACCGCGCCGGACACCTGGAGGCGAAGTTCTTCCCTCTGCCCGGCAAGGTGCCCACCTACCTGAAGGACGTGGCCAAGAACCACGCCGAGGCTACGGTCGGGTTGCGGGTGACGGACACGCGGAGCGGACGCCGACTGGTGTACGCCCCGGGGATCCAGCAGCTCGACGAGGCCACGCTGGCCGAGCTTCGCCACGCCGACCTGCGCTTCGTGGACGGCACCTTCTGGACCGCGACCGAGCTCCTCTCCATGCGGCCGGGCGCCCCCGACGCCTTCACGATGGGACACGTCCCGATCACGGGGGAGGGCGGGAGCCTGGAGCTTCTCGAAGGGATGCCCGGGCGGACCGTCTACATCCACATCAACAACACCAATCCGATCCTGGATGCGGACTCTCCCGAGGCCGCGCGCGTCCGGCAGGCCGGGATCACGATCGCCATGGACGGCATGGAGCTCGAGCTTTGAGCCAGGGTTCGGGAGCGGAGCTCTCGGCGCGGATCCGGGAGATCCTGGCCGAGCGCTACCACGACAAGCACCCCTTCAACCTGCGCATGCAGGCGGGGGAGCTCACGCGCGAGGAGCTCCAGCGCTGGGTGCGCAACCGGTACTACTACCAGACGCGGATCCCCATCAAGGACGGCCTGATCCTGACCAAGGCCGAGGATCCGTCCTTCCGCCGCGGCTGGATCCGCCGCATCCACGACCACGACGGCGAGCGCCCCGACGAGGGCGGCCTCGCACTCTGGCTCGACCTCGCCGAGGCCGTGGGGCTCGACCGCGACGAGGTCGCCTCCCTGCGCCAGGTGCTGCCCGGCGTGCGCCGTGCCTGCGACGCCTACGTCTCCTTCGTCGAGGGCCACGACCTGCTCGAGAGCGTGGCGAGCTCGCTGACCGAGATCGCCGCCGGCCCCTACCTCGGCGCGCGGGCCGACGCCTTCGAGAAGCACTACGCCTGGATCGCGCCCGAAGGCCTCGCCTACTTCCGGAGCCGCACCCAGCAGGCCCCGCGCGACGCCCAGGAAGGCCTCGACTACGTGCTCGCCCACGCCCAGAGCGAAGAGGACCGCCAGCGTGCCGCCGAGGCCCTGGAGCAGAAGTGCGAGATCCTCTGGAGCCTGCTCGACGGCGTCGAGTGGGGTGGGCGGCGCCCCGCCCTGTCGCCGGCGGCCCGCTGGCAGGAGGACGGCATGCTGGTGCTGCCCGAGCGCGCGATCCGGCTCGGGAGCAGCGCGCGAGAGATCCTCGATGCCTGCGACGGCGAGCGCACGGCCGACGACGTGGCCACGGCCCTGCGCACGTCGCATCCCGAAGAGGAGCACATCGAGCGCGACGTGTTCGAGTTCCTGGAGCAGATGGAGCGTCTCGGCGTCGTGCGGATGCTCGAGCCGGAGCCGCTGGGGTGAATCCCGCGCCTCGGCTCTGGAACCTCGTCGCCGAGCTCACCTACCGCTGCCCGCTTCGCTGCCCCTACTGCTCCAATCCCACCCGGCTCGGAGACTTCCCCGAGCGCCTGTCCGCCGACGACTGGGGGCGCGTCTTCCGGGAGTCCCGCTCGCTCGGCGCGGTCCACGTCGGCCTGACCGGCGGCGAGCCCTCGGCCCGGGCGGACCTGCCGGAGATCGTCGCGCTGGCCCACGACGCCGGGCTCTACACCCACCTGGTGACCGCCGCTCACCCGCTCGACCCCGAGGGCCTGCGGGGTCTCGCGAAGCGGGGGCTCGCGAGCGTCCAGATCTCGCTCCAGGATGCCTTTGCCGACGCGAGCGACGCGATCGCCGGCACGCCCTCCTTCGAGCGCAAGCTCGCGCTGTGCCGCGCGACCCGCGAGCTCGGCCTCCCCCTCACCCTGAACGTGGTGCTGCATCGACGCAACCTCGGGAACACCCGGGCGATCATCGAGCGGGCGCGCGAGCTCGACGCCGACCGTCTGGAGCTCGCCAACACCCAGTACCTGGGCTGGGCGCTCACCAATCGCGACGCGCTCCTTCCGAGCCGGGAGGCGCTGGAGTCGGCCCGCCGCGTGGTGGAACGGGAGTCGCAGCGCAGCCTGCGCCCGGAGATCCTGTTCGTGCTCCCGGACTACTTCCGCAAGCGGCCCAAGGCGTGCTCGGCGGGCTGGGGCCAGCGTCACCTGATCGTGACGCCGAACGGACGCGCCCTCCCCTGCCACGGCGCCAGCGAGCTCGATCTTCCGTTCTGGAACGTCACCGAGCACTCCGTCGAGGCCTGCTGGCGCGACGCACCGGGCATGAACGCGTTCCGCGGCGAGGGCTGGATGCAGGAGCCCTGCCGGAGCTGCCCCGAGCGCGAGCGCGACTTCGGAGGCTGCCGCTGCCAGGCCTTCGCCCTGGTCGGAGACGCGGCCGCCACCGACCCCGCTTGCGAGCTCTCGCCGCACCACGACCGGATCGTATCGGCCCGGGAGCAGGCGTGCGAGGCCGCCGACGCCGCGTGGATTCCGAGGGGCCCGGGGCTCGCGGAGTGAGCACACGGCCGGCCCGCGCGCGCCTTCGCGCTCTGCCGGACGACGCCCCGCGCGAGCGGCGCTTCGAGGCCCTGCACGCCGCGATCGAGGAGCACTACCTCGCGCCCGGCGCCGACGCCTTTCAGCAGAGCGGCCGATCCTCCGGGGCGAGCGGCTGGGAGCCGAAGCGGCGCTGCATCGCGGACGCCATCGACCACGACGGCGACCTGCTCGACGTGGGCTGTGCGAACGGGCTCCTGCTCGAGAGCCTCGTCGCCTGGTGTGCCACCAAGGGGGTGGCGCTGCGCCCGCACGGCATCGACTTCTCCTGGGAGCTCGTCGAGCGGGCGAGGCTCAGGCACCCGGGGCTCGAGGCCCACTTCGAGGTCGCCAACGGATTCTGGTTCCACCCGGAACACCGCTACGACTACGTGCGCAGCAACACCGAGTACCTGCTTCCGGGCGACCGGCTCGAGGGAGCGCGACGCCTGGTGAGCCACGCCCTCGCACCGGGCGGTCGCCTGATCCTGTGCCACTACGCAGGCGACGACGCGGTGGAGGATCCGGCACCCCTGCTCGAGGAGCTCGGGCTGCGCCGGATCGGGCGCTCGGGCGCACCGCAGGTCGCGGTGGCGTGGGGAGACGTCGGGGGCTAGCGGGGACGGACGCTAGTCGTCGTCGTGGAACTCGCGGGAGATCTCCTTGCCGCCCTCGAAGACGGCCTCCTTCTTGAGCTTCCCGCTCTCCCACCAGCCGACCCACTCGCCGTCGTAGATGCCGTCGACGAACTGCCCCTTGCTCTGCTTCTGGCCGCTCTCGTAGAAGGTCTGCGCCGGCCCGTGACGCTTGCCGTCCTTGTAGGCCTGGTCCACGAAGAGCTGCCCGTTCTCGTGCCAGAGCCGGCTCGGCCCGTTGCGCTCGCCTGCGGCCCAGGTCTCCTCGCGCATCTTCTTGCCGTTCTCCCAGTACTCGGTCCAGACGCCGACCTTCGCGTCGTTCTCGTACTGGCCCTTCTCCTTGGGGCCGCCCTCGGGGTACCACTCCTGGTAGGAGCCGTTCAGCTTGCCGCGATCGAAGTTCGCGTGGGCGAGCTTCTGGCCACCCGGGAACCAGACGCGGCTCGGCCCGTGCTGGGTGCCGTCGGGGAGGGCACAGAAGAGCCGTCCTCCCGACGGAGGCCCCTTGCCGCTCGGCGAAGCGCCCGACGGGCAATCGATGTCGGCGGCGAGGGCGGGCGCGCCGCAAACGGGCATGAGCATCGGGAGCACGAGCGCGAGCACGGGGACCGCGGGGAGGAGGGGGAGCCGGCGCATGGCCAGGAAATCTAGCGCGCCGGATCAGCCGTAGTGGGCCTCTGGGTAGAGCGCGTTGATCGCGAAGAGGAACACCGGCCAGAACAGGCGCGAGATCATGAACCAGGCCAGCAGGATGCCGCCGATGGCGAAGCCCGGCTGGCGCATCAGGCTCTGGAACGAGTGGTTCACGCTCTCGGGCAGGAGCAGGCCTACGGCACCGGAGCCGTCGAGGGGCGGCACAGGCAGCAGGTTGAAGATCACGAGCAGCAGGTTCACCGAGAACAGCAGGCTCAAGAGCAGCGCCACGGCTCCCCCGACCCCGCCCGCGGGCGCCGCGGTCACCTGGGAGAAGTTGACCGAGTCCGGTGGCACGAAGACGTCCATCTCCATGCCGACGCGGATCGCCACGGCGGCGAGCAACCCGATCACGGCGTTGGCGGCGGGGCCGGCCAGGGACATCCACGCCGCGCGGCGGGGATGGCGTTCGGCCCAGGCCGGGTCGAAGGGGGTGCTGGCCCAGCCGAACATCATGCCGCCGAAGACGTAGAAGCCGATGGGCGCGAGCACCATGCCGATGGGCTCGCGCTGGATGTGCGGCGAGGGGTCGAGGCTGACCTGCCCGCCCAGGTAGGCGGTCGGGTCGCCGCCGCGCAGGGCCGCCCAGGCGTGGGCGGCCTCGTGGGCCGTCAGGGAGAAGAGGAGCGCGCCGTACCAGACGATCCCCACCACGATGCTGTCGACGTCCACGACTCCTCCTGGGTGCGGGCCGCGTCGAGCCGGACCCGCGGCGGGGATCCTAACCCGCCGAGGCCACGATCCGTTACCGTAGGCGCGTGGCGCGTACCCGACGTCGAAAGAATGGCAGCGGACCGCTCGTCGTCGCGAGCAACCGGCTTCCGTACACCTTCCAGCGCACGGCGGGGGCCCTCGAGCGGCGCCCCTCGTCGGGCGGCCTGGTCTCCGCCCTCGAGCCGGCGTTGCGCAAGCGCGGCGGCGTCTGGATCGGGTGGCCGGGGATCGAGGTCCGCCGCAACGAGCGGATCTCGACGGAGGCGAGCGGCTACGAGATCGAGCCGGTCCTGCTCTCCGACGGCGAGGTCCAGCGCTTCTACCACGGATTCTCGAACCGCACCCTCTGGCCGCTGTGCCACTCCTTCCCCGCCCTCACGCAGTTCGAGCGACGTGACTGGACGGAGTACGAGTCCGTCAACGAGCGCTTCGCCGAGGCGATGGCCGAGCACGCGGAAGCATCGGGGCTCGTGTGGGTCCACGACTACCACCTGATGCTCACGCCGGGGATGCTGCGCGCCCAGCGACCCGACGTGCGCATCGGCTTCTTCCTGCACATCCCTTTCCCGCCCTACGACATCTTCCGCCTCTGCCCCTGGGACCGGGAGCTTCTCCGCGGCCTGCTGGCCGCCGACGTGATCGGATTCCACGTCCCGGGCTACGCACAGAACTTCCTCGACTGCTGCGAGCGCCGGCTCGGCCTGCGCGTGGACCGCGACACCCTCGCCGTCGAGCACGGCGACCGCGCCGTGAAGATCGGCGCCTACCCGATCGGCATCGAGTTCGACTCCTTCGCGGAGACGGCCAACGCGAGCAACGGAACGGCCAACGGCGACAAGGGGGCCGAGCGCATCGTCCTGGGCGTCGACCGGCTCGACTACACCAAGGGCATCCCCGAGCGGATCCGCGCCTTCGAGCGGCTCCTCGAGCTGCACCCGCGGCACCGGGAGAAGGTCGTGCTGCTTCAGCTCGCCGTCCCGAGCCGCTCCCAGGTGGCCGAGTACCGCGACCTGAAGCGTGAGATCGACGAGCTGGTGGGCCGCATCAACGGGCGCTTCGCCACGGCGAGCTGGTCGCCCATCCGGTACCTGTACCGCTCCGTTCCGCGGGCGCGGCTCTGCGCGCTGTACCGCGACGCCGACGTGGCTCTGGTGACGCCGCTTCGCGACGGCATGAACCTTGTCGCCAAGGAGTTCGCCGCCTGCCAGGTGTCCGACCCGGGCGTGCTGATCCTGTCGCGCATGGCCGGCGCCGCCGAGACGATGCGCGAGGCGCTCCAGGTCAACCCTTTCGACCTCGACGAGACCGCCCACGTGATCCACCGCGCGCTCACCATGGACGAGGACGAGCGGGCCTCGCGCATGGCTTCCATGCGCCGCCGCGAGCGCCGCGACGACGTGGACAGCTGGGTCCAGACCTTCCTCGATGCCGCCGACGAGCCCTCGGCCGCGCTCGGCGCACTGTCCAAGGACGACGTCGAGCGCTGGCTCAGGCCCTTCATCAAGCAGTACCCGCTCTGCCTCTTCCTGGACTACGACGGCACGCTCACGCCGATCGTCGACCACCCGTCGAAGGCGAAGCTGCAGCCCGCCATGCGCAAGGCGCTCGAGGCGTGCTCGCGCCGGAAGGACACGGACGTGTCCATCGTGTCCGGCCGCGCCCTCGGAGACGTGCGCAAGCTCGTCGGGGACGAGCGCCTGATGTACGCCGGGAACCACGGGCTCGAGATCGAGGGGCCGGGGATCCATCCCTTCCGCCACCAGGACCTGGGCCACTACGCGAGCCGGACGGCGGCACTGGCCCAGGAGCTCGAGGCCGTGAGCAGCGACGGCGCGTGGACCGAGGCCAAGGGCCCGACGCTCACGTTCCACTACCGCGGCGTGCCCCAGGCCAAGCGCCCGAAGATGATCGACGAGGTGGTCGAGATCATGAGCCGCGCCGGCTACCAGGCGCGACACGCCCACGCCGCCGTCGAGGCCCGCCCTCCCATCGGGTGGGACAAGGGCCGCGCCGTGCTGCACCTGCTGCGCGAGCGCTACGGGCCGAACTGGTCCGAGAGCGTCCGGGTGATCTACGTGGGCGACGACCTCACCGACGAGGACGCCTTCCGCTTCCTGGCGGGCCTCGCCCTCACCTTCCGGGTGGGAAGCGCCGAAGCTCCGACCGCGGCGCTGCACCGGCTCTCGGACGTCCCCGCCGTGCAGACGCTGCTCGAGTGGATCGGCTCGCGGCCGAAGATCAGCGCCTAGGGAGCGTCTTCGGCCCGCTCAGGCGCCGGGCCAGGCGCCCGGTAGCGCGCACGCGGCCGGATCAACGAGCCGTCGCGGGCCTGCTCCAGGATGTGGGCGATCCAGCCGGCCGAGCGGCCGACGACGAAGAGGCCGGCGCCCGCGCCCTTGGGCATGCCGAGTGCCGCGCGCAGGCCGACGATGGCGAAGTCCACGTTGGGGCGCGGCCGGCCCGCCCGCTCCATCACCTCGGCGACCGCCGCCAGACGGCGCAGAGCGGCCGATCGTTCGTGGGCCTCGAACGCGGCGTCGAGGATCGGCTCGACGCGCGGGTCGCCGGTGCCGCGATAGAAGGGGTGACCGAAGCCGGGTAGGGGCTCGCCGCGACGATCGCGCTCGAGGACGACGCGCTCGGCATCCTCGGGGCGCGGCACCTCGGCGAGCAGGGCCTCGACGTGATCCGACGCGGCGCCGTGCAGGGGGCCCGAGAGGGTGGCGAGCCCGCTCTGGATGCAGGCGTAGACGTCGGCGCCCGTCGACGCCGACACGCGCGCCGCGAAGGTCGAGGCGTTGAGCTCGTGGTCGGCCATCAGGACCAGCACGGAATCGATCGCGCGGATTGCGGCACGACGCGGACGCACGCCGAGGGAGATCGCCACGGACTCGGCGACGCGCTCGGCGGCGAGGGCCTCGCCGACGCGACCCGGATCGTGGGAGAACGCGAGGGTCGCGGCCAGGGCACGCACCAACCCGCGACCCCGTCTCGCGATGGCCTCGGGGCGCCGGTCGTGTCGGCCGCGATCACGCGCGGCCAGGGCGGCGACCACGAGCGCGGCCCAGGCGGTGTGAGCCGTCTCCCCGGCGGCCAGCCGCACGAGGGCGTCGGTGTCGGGCCAGGTCGGTGAATCGAAGCGGGGAGCCGCGGACGGCAGGGAGCCGGTCCAGAGCAGCTCCGCGACGGACTCGAAGGGCACGCCGTCCCGGGCGAGCTCGACGGCGAGGCGCCCGCAGTAGCGCGGCCCTTCGGGCGTCATCTCGGTGATCCGCGTCTCGAGCAGGGGCTCGCCCCAGCGCAGGGCGCCCTGCGCGTCGCCAGCGCCCCTGCGACTGCGCCGCAGCGCCTCGACGTCGCCGCGCAGGTAGCGGCGCGCCCGCCCGCTCCCCGTCGGCGTGCTGCGCAGCAGCCCGCGGCTCACGTAGGCGTAGAGCGTGGCCAGCTTCACGCCGAGGATCTCGGCCGCCTGACGGGCCGAGAGCTCCTCCTCGAGCCCGCCGCTCTCCACGTCCGGGCGGTCGCCCTTTGATTGATTCATATCAACATTGATAAATGATTATGAACGAGTACGCTACCCCTGAATCGAAGAACGACGGAATCCGAGAACGACGAGAACGACGAGGAGGAATCCGGATGTCGAATCCCGAGCGAAGCCGGAGTGCTTCGGGTCTCGAAGGGGTGGTGGTCGCCGAGACCGACCTCTCGAAGGTGGACGGGGCCCGCGGCCGGCTCGTGGTGCGCGGCCACGACGTGGAGGCGCTCGCCGAGAGCCACGGGTTCGAGGACCTGTGTGGGCTGCTGTGGGAGGGCCGGCTCCCCGACCCGCAGCGACGCCAGGAGATCGAGCGAGCCCTCGGTGCGGCGCGCCGCGAGGCGTACGAGGGCCTGTGGCGCATGGGTACCGCCACGGGCGAGCCGGCCGCCATGGACGCCCTCCGCGCGGGCATCGCCCACCTGCCGAGCGAGAGCCCGAACGACTCGCCGGAGCGGATCCGCACGCGCACCACGGCCGCGGTCGCCGTGGTCGTGGCCGCGTGGAGCCGCATGCAGCGCGGGCTGCTGCCCGTCCCGCCGGATCCGGATCTCGGTCACGCGGCCGACCTGCTGCGCATGATCGAAGGCAGCGCTCCCGCTCCCGCCCGGGTGGCCGCGCTCGACGCCTATCTCGTGACAGTCGCGGAGCACGGCATGAACGCCTCGACGTTCACCGCGCGGGTGGTCGCGTCGACGCGCTCGGACACGGTGTCCTCGGTGGTGGCGGCGCTCGGCGCCCTGAAGGGCCCTCTGCACGGAGGCGCGCCGGGTCCGGTCCTCGACATGCTCGACGCGGTGGGCACACCCGAGCAGGCCGAGACCTGGCTGTGCCAGGAGCTCGACGCCGGCCGACGGATCATGGGGCTCGGCCATCGCGTGTATCGCGTGCGCGACCCCCGAGCGGCGGTGCTCGAGCGGGCCGTCACCCGCCTCGAGGCCGCGGGCATCTCGAGCCGCTACCTCTCCCTGGCACGCGCCGTGGAGAAGGCCGCGGTCGCGATCCTGGCCGAGCGCCATCCCGAGCGCTCCCTCGACACCAACGTCGAGTTCTACACGGCCGTGCTGCTCGACGCCGTCGGGCTTCCCCGCGCGCTCTTCACACCGACCTTCGCCTGCGCCCGGGTGGCGGGCTGGCTGGCTCACGCCGAGGAGCAGCGCGGGAGCGGGCGCATCATCCGACCGAGCCAGCACTACACCGGAGCGATCCCCGAGCCGCACGCCCGGGCCGCCGCACCGATCTCCGCTTGACGGAGGCCCTGGCCGACCCGCAGCTATGGTTCCAGCCCGGAGAGGAGTTCTGGTTCCTGGCGGCCGTCTCGTTCGCGACGGCGGTCCTCTCGGGCATCGTCGGCATGGCGGGCGGGATCACCCTGCTCGCCGCCATGCTGCTCTTCCTCGAGCCGCTGGTCGCGATCCCGCTCCACGGGGCGATCCAGCTCGTCTCCAACAGCTCGCGCACGTGGCTCCAGCGGCGTCACGTCGAGTGGTGGATCCTGCTCCGCTACGGCGCCCTGCTGATCCCGGGCGGGCTGCTCGGCCTCGCCTTCGTCCGCTCGCTCCCGCCCGACGCCACCCGCACGCTGATCGGCATGTTCGTCCTGCTGGCGACCTGGGCGCCCGGTCTCCTGGTGCTGGGCGCCCATCCCGAGGCCAGCGATCGCAACCGCCGCTTCCTCGTGCTCGGCGCGATCGCCGGCGTGCTGAACGTGACGATCGGTGCCGTGGGCCCGCTGATCGCCCCCTTCTTCCTGAACCTCGGGCTCACCCGCCAGGCGCTGGTCGGCACCAAGGCCGCCTGCCAGTCCCTCGGACACCTGGCGAAGATCGGGCTCTTCGGGCTCGGCGGCTTCGCGTTCGCGCCCCATCTGCCGCTGCTCGCAGCTTGCGCGGTCTGCGTGGTCGCCGGCACCTGGGTCGGGACACGGCTGCTCGACCGGATCGACGAGCGCGTCTTCACCTGGATCTACAAGGCCGTGCTCACGGCCATCGCGATCCGCCTCGCGACAACGGCGCTGCTCTAGCGGGGCAGTCCCGCGGTCTCTTCGAGTCCCAGCATCAGGTTCAGGCACTGGATGGCCGCGCCCGAGGCGCCCTTGCCGAGGTTGTCCAGCAGCGCGACGAGCAGCACGTGGCCCGAGGGATGGGGCTGGACCAGCAGCTCCATGCGATTGGTGTCGTTGCACTGGCGCGGATCGAGGGCGTGCTCGCCGGCGGGCGCCTGCTCCGAGAGCGGACGCACCGAGACGAAGGGCTCGCCGCGATAGCGCTCGGCGAGCGCCTCGTGGATCACCTTGGCACTCGCGTGCGCCGGGCGCAGGCCGGCGGGAAGCGGCACCTCGATGCGCATGCCGCAGGGGAAGGGCCCGACCGAGGGAACGAACTGGGGCGCGTCGGTGAGACCGGAGTAGACGGTCATCTCGGGCGCGTGCTTGTGGACGCGATCCAGCGCGTAGGGGGACTCGAAGGGCAGCGCGACCAGGCCGCTCTCGGGATCCTCCCACTTCTCGATCATCTGCCGCCCGCCGCCGGTGTAGCCCGAGAGCCCGTGGATCGAGAGCGGTGCGCTCGACTCGAGCAGGCCGGCGTCGATCAGGGGCCGGACCGCGAGCAGGAACCCGGACGGCCAGCAGCCCGGGTTCGAGACCCGCTCCGCCTTGCGGATGCGATCGCGCCGATCCGGCTCGAGCTCGACGAGCCCGTAGACCCAGCCGTCGGACACCCGATGGGCGGTGCTGGCGTCCACGATCCGCGTTCCCGCACCCGCGGCCCAGCCGGCCGCCTCCCGGGCCGCATCGTCCGGCAGGCACAGCACGGCCGCATCCGCCGCGCGGATGGCGTCGCGGCGCGCCGCCTCGTCCTTCCGCTGCTCCTCGGGCAGCGTGACGAGGGCGAGATCGTCGCGACCGGCGAGCCAGTCGCGAATCCGCAGGCCCGTGGTTCCCACGTGACCGTCGACGAAGACCCGGAACGACATGATCGGGAAGACTAGCCGCCCGAGGACGCGGGCGCGGCGGGGACGGATCCCGCGCGGAGCGAGCCGTCCTCCAGCTGCCAGACCGAGCGCGTGCAGCGGCGACCGAGGGCCTCGTCGTGGGTCACGAGCAGCAGGGCTCCCGGGTAGTCGCACAGCGCCGCCTCGAGGCGCTCCACCGAGCCGATGTCGAGGTGGTTGGTGGGCTCGTCGAGCACCACCCCGAGCACTTGCCGACCGAGCCCGAAGGCCAGGGCGAGCTTGCGCGCCTCGCCCGGCGAGAGACGCTCGGACGCCATCAGCTGCTCGGGGTCGGCCCCGAGTGCCGCGATGAGCGATCCGACCCGGCCGCGGAGGTCTTCGGGCAGGCCGCGCAGCTCCCGCTGCTGCCGGGTGACGCGAGCCGGATCGAGCTCCTGGGGCACGTGCAGCAGGCGCTCGCGAGGGATGCGCGCTCCTTCGAGCAGCGCGCCCAGGAGCGTCGTCTTGCCCGCACCGTTCCGGCCGCGCAGCCACACGCGGTCGTCCCGCCGCACCACCACGTCGAGGTCGTGCAGCACGGCGGTGTCGCCGGCCCAGAGCGTCGGCGCGCGGGCGCTCATCAGCACGGACTTCTCCGCGGGCTCGAAGCTCACGAAGAGCGAGCGGCCGCGCTGCTTGGACAGGCCGTGGGCCTGGCTCCGCTCGGCCGCCCGCTCGACCTGCGCCTTCAGGATCCGCACGCCGTGGGCCGCCTTCCCGGCCCCCGCACGCGCCTGCTCCTTGGCCATCATGCTGCGGGCGTCGTGGTCTCCGGCATTCTTCATGCGCTTGCGCGACGAGGTCATTGCCTGCGCGCGGTCGAGCTGCTCGCGCTTGACCTGGAGCCGCCGGCGGGTGCGCTTCTCCTCCCGGCGCAGCCGCTCGTGCTCGCGAACCCGCTTGTCGGTTGCCCGATCCCACTCGGCCCGCGCCACGGAGTAGGGCCCGCGAACCATCTCCACGCGCCCATGCTGGATGCACAGGGTGCGCTCGGTGAGCCGATCGAGGAGCGTGCGGTCGTGGCTCACCACGAGGCCCGCGCCCCGAAACCGCGCGAGTGCCGCGACGAGCAGCTCGCGCGCGTCGGCGTCCAGGTGATCGGTCGGCTCGTCGAGGATCAGCACGTCGGGCTCGAGGAAGAGCGCGGTGCCCACCTGCCAGCGCCGTCGCTCGCCGGGCGACAGACTCGGCCAGCGCACGAGCCCCTCGGGATCGAGTGCCAGGCGAGCCCGGAGGCGCACGGCCGAGCGGTCGTACGCCTCGGCGAACAAGCCCGTCTCCCGGGTGAAGGCGTCGGCGGTCTGGGAGCAGAGCAGCACCCGCGCATCGGGCGGATCGAGACGCACGGCGCCTCGGGAGGGCGACAGGTCGCCCGCGATCAGCTGGAGCAGAGTGCTCTTGCCGGCTCCATTGTCGCCGACGAGACCGGTCCAGCCGGGCGGGAGGACGGCGGAGACGTCGGTGAAGAGCGGGTCGGCGTTCGCGTGGGCGAACGCGAGGGATTCGAGATGGACGAAGGGCACGGGTGCCTCTGAGCAGGGGCCACGCACCGCGCGGGGGCGCGTGCATCGGCGATGGACGGATGTCCTGGGATCAGCTCAGCGACGCTCTTTCATGCCGCCCTTCGGCTCCTTCTGCTCGGGTCTCGAATCGGCGGGAAGGTAGCCTACGCGGCCAGGGTCCGCGCCGTGGCCGAGCGCTCGGTCTGCTCCGGGTCGGGGCTGGTCCCGAGCCAGCGATCGGCGGCGAGCCGCGAGACGCCGTGCCAGTACTTCTCGTTCTTGAAGTGGTGCAGGCGATGGTTGCGGATGAGTCGCCGGTAGGCCGCGCTGCGCGGCACCACGCGCGTGTGGCAGAGCATGTGCACCCACTCGTAGTGCAGCCCGAGGATCAGGTAGGTGGCGATCCCCGTGAGGGCGAGGCTGGCGTTCGGCGCCAGCAGGAATCCCAGCGCGGTGAGCAGCGGCAGCGTGTACAGGAACGAGTGCATGGGGATGAACACCAGCGGCAGGTTCCAGGGGTCGCGGTGGTGCTGACGATGCTTGCGCGGCACCGGCGGGTCGAAGCGGAAGCGTCCGATCTGGAACGGCTTCGAGTGCAGGATGAAGACGTGGATCAGCCACTCGTTGAGGGGCCAGTAGAGTACGAGGCCCCCGGCGACCACCCAATCCCAGAGCGAGACGCCGCCGACGGCGACGCGCGCCGCGAGTGCGATCGCGATGGCCGCGATCAGCACGCGCGGGCTGCCCTGGCTCAGGAAGTATCGGAAGGCCTCACCGAGGGTTCTGGGAGATTCGGAAAGCGAGGCCGTCTCCACGCCGGGAGCCTCTTGGCTCTCGAGGGGAATGCGTTGGGTGGGTGTCGTCGAGGTCATGAGAGGTCCTCCAGGGCCCGATTGATGCCCAGCTCACCGCGGAGCACGAGGGCACGGGCGTGGGCCGCGGCATCCGACTCGCGCCCGTGCTCGACGGCGTCGGCCAGGGCGGCGTAGTCGGCCGTGGCGCGCAGCTCGTCGGCCAGGATCGGCCGCAGCAGCTCGAAGGCGCGCGAGTACACCTCGCGCAGCGTGTTGAAGGCGAGCTGGTAGGCGAGGTTGCCCGACGCCTCGACCAGCACGGTCCAGAACTCCTGGCTCAGCACCTGCAGCCGGGAGAGCGGGACGGACGCGTCCCGCATCTCGGCCACGATCTCGCGCAGCCGCGCCGCCGCCTCGCCATCGCCGCGCAGGGCGGCCAGGCGGGCGACGTCGGGAGCCAGCCCCGAGCGCATCTCGATGATGCCGCGCACCACCTGAGGTGCGAGACCGGCCTCGCCGGAGAGCGCCAGGTCGACCAGCAGATCCATGCCCGCCGACCGGCGGAAGTCGAGCACCCGGGAGGCGCCCCCGTGCCGCACGGAGATCAGCCGGGCCTGCTCGAGGCGGCGCAGCGCCTCGCGCACGGCGCCCCGGGCCACGCCGAGCTCGTCGCAGAGCACCCGCTCGGAGGGGAGGGCCTCTCCCGGCGCCATGTGCCCGGCGACGATCTGGTCGCGCAGCTGGGCGAACACCGCGTCGGACAGGGACTGACGGGCGACCGGGCGAAGGGCCTTGGGCTCGGGCTGGCTCGACATGGCCCAAGTGTGCTAGCGTTTGGTCCGATTGTCAACTGGTACTACAAAATGATCTCGAGATGACCTCCAACCTCTCATCCAAGAGCTTGTCCAAGAACGACCCCTCCCCGCGCCGCGCGAGCCGGACTCGCCGTTGGCTCGTGCGCGTGGGGCTGGCCGTCCCCACCCTGTTGGCGGCGGTGGTATGCCTGGCGGCCCTGGGCAACGGCCGCGTCGACGCGCCGGTGGACTACCGGGCGAGCGCCCTGCTCTCGACGCCGGCCGGGCCGCTGCCCGCCCCGGTCACCCTCCGGGTGGTGACCTGGAACATCGCGAACGCCTACGGCTTCACGAACAACCGCCGCGAGCGGGTGACGGCGATTGCGCGCATGCTGCGCGAGCTCGACCCCGACCTCGTCGGCCTGCAGGAAGCCTTCGTCGCCGCCGATCGCGAGATCCTGTGGCGCGAGCTCGCCGGCTCGCGCCTGGCGCATCAGGTGCGCTTCCCTGCGGCCACCGTGGGCAACGGGCTCTGGATCCTCTCGGCCCATCCGATCCGCGAGGCCTGGTTCCATCGCTTCGCCCACAGCAACCCGTGGTATCGGCTCTTCGAGGGCGACTGGTGGGCGGGCAAGGGAATCGGGCTGGCCCGCGTCGACCTCCCGGGCGGCGGGAGCGTCGACTTCTACGACACCCACGCCCAGGCCGGCCGCGACAACCCGGACAACGAACGGGTGCGGCTCGGGCAGATGCAGGAGCTCGCGGAGTTCGTCGCGAGCTCGCGGCGCCCCGGGGCCGCCGGCTTCATCGTGGGCGACTTCAACACGACGCCGGACGCGCCGGACTACCGGCTGGCCGTCGAGCGGACGCCCCTCCAGCGCGCCATGACGCTCCCGTCCCGGATCGACCACGTCTTCGCCCTGCCCGCTCCGGGGCTGCGCTACGAGACCAAGGGCACCCGGGTCCTGGCCGGGCGCATCCCTGTGCCGCGCCCCGGCCTCTTCCTCAGCCGGGCGCCCGGCCTGCTCGAGTGGATCGACATGCGCTTCGGCCCCCCGGGCGAGTCGAGCCTGAGCGACCACCCGGGCTACCTGAGCGAGATCCGCATCGCGCCCGGCTCTTGAGCCGGGCGCGCAAGCGAGCCAGCCCGGCTCTTGAGCCGGGTTCCAGAGTCAGCCTCCTGGGCCAATCTCCTGGGCCGATCGGGCCCGCTTCCCCATCGGGCGTACATCGCCGGGCGCGATCCGGGCGGGTACCCTCGAATTCGAGCTCTCGAGGGGAAAGCGGCGCCAGGAACCACATGGCCGACGAGGTGCGACACTGGAGTCAGCTCCAGGAGCGCGGTTCCGACCTCGGACTGCGCCTCCTGGTGGCGATCACGCGGCGCTTCGGGCGCGCGCTCGCGCTGCCCGGGGTGCACGTGGCGGTGCTCTACTTCTGGATCACCGACGCCCTCGGAAAGCGCATCTCGCTGGGCTTCCTGGCCCGGGTGAGGCAGGAGCGCGAGCGCCGCGGCCTCCCCGCCGGCCTCGGCCCGGACTGGCGCGCGAGCTACCGCCACTACCTGGAGTTCGCCCTCGCCATCGTCGACCGGGTGATGCTCTGGGGCGGCGCCCTCGAGGACTTCACCTTCGACATCCAGGAGCCGGAGCTCTTCCACCGCTTCCAGGAGCGTGGACGCGGGGGGATCATCCTGGGCGCCCACCTGGGGAGCTTCGACGCGCTCCGCGTGCTCTCGGTACGGGACCGGGTGACGGTCCACGTGCTGATGTACACGCGCCACGCCCCCATCGTGAACACGGTCTTCCGCGAGCTCTCGCCCGACGTCGACCTGCGTGTGATCGAGCCGACGGGGAGCGTCGCCGGCCTCGCCCTCGAGATCCGCGCCCTGGTCGAGCGCGGCGAGTGGATCGGGATCCTGGGAGACCGCGTCGAGGCCGGCGAGAGCGGCCGCATCGAGGAGATCCCGTTCCTCGGTGGCGAGGCACGCTTCCCTCTGGCGCCCTATCGCATGGCCGTTCAGCTCGGCTGCCCCGTGGTCTCGCTGCTCGCGCTGCGCGAGGGCGCCTATCACTACCGGGTCACCTCGGAGGTGCTCGACCCGGGCAAGGATCGGCTCCCGCGCGCCGAGCAGGACGCCCGCGCCAGCGAGATGGCGCGGGCCTACGTGCGCTTCCTGGAGAGGCACTGCCTGGAGTCGCCCACCCAGTGGTACAACTGGTTCGACTTCTGGGAGCAGAAGGCTCCGGAGCCCGGAGACAAGGAGTGAAGATGCGAATCGCGACCGTCTCGACCCTCTTCGTGCTCGCTCTCGCACTCGGCTGCGCCAGCGGCCACCCGATCGTCATGCCCGACTCCTTGCAGGGGATGGGGACGATCGAGGAGACCCGCGCCGCCGTCTTCGACGGCATCTACCGGCGCGACTGGGTGGTCGAGGAGGAGCGACCGCTCTCGGTGCTGGCCCGGCTCGAGCTGCGCACGCACACCGCCAAGGCCTGGATCGACTACGACGCCGATCGCGTCTCCTTCCGCTACGGCGGCAGCAAGAACCTCGGCTGCAAGCCCCAGGGTGACGGCTGCAGCGAGATCCACGGCAACTACAACCGCTGGGTGCGCAACCTGGGAATCTCCATCGGGGCCTCGATCGCGAAGACGCGGGCCTTGCGCGACGGCGTGGCGACCCGCACGACCCGGTGAACGGCGCCCGCGACGAGCACTCCGGCGACCCGGCGTTCCACCCCGTTGGCGTCGTCCCGAGCTACGACAATCCCGCCACGGTCGGGAACGTCGCGCGCGAGCTTCGCAAGCACGTCGAGACGGTGATCGTGGTCGACGACGGCAGCGCCGATCCCGGCCGCCTCGCAATCGAGGCGCTCGGGGCCGAGGGCTTCGTGGTGGTGCGCCGGGCGCGCAACGGAGGCAAGGGCGCCGCGGTCAAGGACGGCTTCGCGCGCGCCCGGGAGCTCGGCGCCAGCCACGTGCTGCAGGTGGACGCCGACGGGCAGCACGATCTCGCGGACGTCCCGGCCCTGCTCGAGGCCGCGCGGCTGATGCCGGAGGCGCTGATCCTCGGACGCCCGCTCTTCGACGAGAGCCAGCCACGGTTGCGCGCGCTGAGCCGCCAGCTGAGCGTCGGCCTCGTACACCTCCAGACGGGCGGCCGCGTGATCGCCGACCCCATGTGCGGCTTCCGCGTGTATCCGCTCGAGGCGGCGCTGCGCGCCGGGGCCCGGGGCGATCACATGGAGTTCGACCTCGAGCTCCCCGTCCGGATGGTCTGGGACGGCGTGCGCATCGTCCACCACCCGACCCGGGTGCGCTACGTCCCGGCCGAGGAAGGCGGCGTCTCGCACTACGCGGTGGTCGCGGACACCCTGCGCATCGCGGGCGGCCACGTGCGGCGCCTGCTCGAGGCCCCGTTCCGCCTGACCCGGGCGAGGCTCGCGCGGCGGCGACTCGTCCGGCGCTAGTCGAGCTTCAGGACCCGCAGCGCGTTCTCGCGCAGGAACTTCGGCCAGACCGACTCCTTGAAGGGGACGCCCGGCAGCTCCCGGAAGATGCGCTCCAGGGTGAGGCCGGCCGGGAAGTAGCCGGCGTAGATCACCTTGTCGGCGCCGCGGGTGTTCGCGTAGTCGACGATCGCCTTCGGGTAGTAGCGGGGCGCGAAGGCGCTGGTCGAGTAGTAGAGGTTCGGCCACTTCAGCATCAGCTTCACGGCCAGATCCTCCCAGGGCTCGCACCCGTGGCGGAACACGAAGCGAAGCTCCGGGAAGAACCAGCAGATCTCGTCGACGAGCTCGACCCGCTGGGGCGCCATGGGGATCCGTGGCCCGGGTACGCCCATGCAGCAGAAGAAGGCCACGTCGAGCTCCACGCACTTGGCGAAGATCGGATACCACTTGGCGTCGCCGATCGGGACCTGGGGGAAGTTCCCGGACGGGAAGGCCGAGACGGCCTTGATGTCGTAGGCCTCCTTGAGCGCGATCAGCTCCCGGACCCCCTCCATCCCGGTATTCGGGTCGCAGCCGGCGCTCGCGATGAAGCGGTCGGGATGGCGGCGAACGGCCAGGTTGTTGTTGCTCTCGGGGTCGTGGAGGGTGACCCCCGTCATCGCCCGCTCGATGTGATGGCGATCCATGAGCTCGAGCGTGTAGGTGATGTAGTCCTCCTGCTTGCCGACCTTGGGGAAGTCCTTGAACATGTACTGGACGGGGAAGTCGAAGCTCTTCCGGCTCTCCTCGTCACGGAAGAGTGGCCGCATGAAGTCGTAGGTCCCCTTCTGATCGTCCTGGGGGACTCCCAGCATGGTGTCGATGATTCCCGTGGTGCGGAGCAGTTCTTCGGTCGTCGGCATGGAGGGCGACTCTACCGCGAAGCCCTTGGCCCTGCGCGTGGCGCTGCGCCTCGTCGTCGCGCTGGCGTTGCTCGGTGGGGTCGCGACGGGCGCCTTTGCCGGGGACACCATCCGGGTGCTCACCTACAACACCCACGGCCTGCCGGCGTGGATCGCGGGAGACGATCCGGAGACGCGCTTCCCGAAGATCGGAGAGCTCGTCAACCGGTTCCACCTCGTGTTGCTCCAGGAGGACTTCCGCTTCCACGCGCTGCTGCGGGAGTCCGCCCGCCATCGGACCATCACGCGCGGCAACGCGAGCCTGCGGAGCGCCTGCCCGATCTGCAGTGGAGCGGGTCTCACCACGCTCGCCTCCGACCCGGTGGCATTCGACGGCAGCTGGAACGTTCCCTTCGAGACCTGCAGTGGCTGGGTCCTCGGCGGGAGCGACTGCCTGGCGAGCAAGGGGTTCCAGCTCGCCCGGGTGCGCCTCGGAAGCGGCGCCGTCTTCTACGTGGTGAACACGCACCTCGACGCCGGCGAAGGCAGCGAGGACCGGGCCGTTCGCGCCGAGCAGCTCGCCCTGCTGCGCCGGGTGGTCGAGACGCGCGCCGCCGACGCGGCCCTGATCCTCGCCGGCGACCTCAACCTGAACGAGGCGCAGCCCGAGGACCAGGCGCTGCTCGGCGAGTTCCAGCAGGCTCTCGGGCTCGCCAACACCGGCGCGCGCGCCCGACCGGGCAGCGACTGGCTGGTGCTCGACTACATCCTCTTCCGCAGCGGATCGGACGCCCTGCTCGAGCTTCGGGGCGCCGGCGAGGATCCGGGCTTCCGGAACGGCGAAGAGCCGCTCTCGGACCACCCCGCCCTCTTCGCCGAGTTCGTGGTGCGTCCCGTGGGTGCGGTCGGACGCGCCCCCGTCGA
>JASJCN010000264.1 GCA_030065975.1 Myxococcota bacterium | reverse complement strand
CGGGGCTTCGTTGCGGAGTCCGTCAGCTAGGGCCGAGCCAGCGGCTCGCGATCATCCGGACGCCCGGCATTCCTCGCGGATGCCGGGCGTCTTCGTTCGGGACCCGATCTACCGCAGCAGATCGAGGTTCTGGGCCAGCTCGCCCTTCTCGAGGAGCTCGGCCTCGAGCGCGGTGATCCAGGCGCCTTCGGTCTGGTTGCGGCGCTGGTTGGTCAGGTTCTCGCGCTGGGTCTCGAGCGCCTCGGAGAGCTCCTCGTCCGACGGCGTCGTCCGCTCGACCACGCTGATCAGCACGAAGGCGTCGGCGGCCTCGTGGATCGTGGCGTCGGAGGCTCCCGGATCGAGCTGGAAGGCGGCCGCCATCACGCCGGGCGCGCTGCCCAGGCCCGGCACGTAGCCGTCGGCCCGGCGCAGCATCGGGTCCGGCCGCTCGAGCGTCAGGCCCTCGT
Source organism: Myxococcota bacterium (assembly GCA_030065975.1). Lineage (GTDB taxonomy): Bacteria > Myxococcota_A > UBA9160 > UBA9160 > UBA6930 > JASJCN01. Next base: position 7,941 of record JASJCN010000264.1, on the reverse strand, counting down.
CCCGGGCGGCGTCCACCAGGGGGATGCCCTCGGCCACCAGGGCCGAGAGGGATTCGGCGCGCTGGCGGGCCTCGCGTCGGGCGGTCTCCTTGCGTGCGCGCTCCTCGGCGATCTGGTCCCGGGCCGTCTCGTAGGGAATGACCTGGGCGGCCTTCTTCTCCTCCACCCGGATCAGGTGGAAGCCGAAGGCGCTGCGCACGGGCTCGCTCACGACGCCCGGCTCCGCGGAGAACGCGACGTCCTCGAAGGGCTTCACCATCGCGCCCCGGGCGAAGAAGCCGAGATCGCCTCCGCGGGCCTGGGAGCCCGGGTCGTCCGACAGCTCGAGGGCGAGGTCCGCGAAGTCGGCTCCCTCGTCCAGGCGGGTCTGGGCCGCCTTCACCCGCTCGAGCACCCCGGCCTCGTCGGCCTCGTTGGCCGTCTCGTCCACCCGGAAGAGGATGTGGCGGGCCCGGACCTGCTCGGGCTGGTCGAACTCCGAGAGGCGGCGCTCGTACTCCTGGCGGATCTCCTCGGCCTGCTCGCCGAGGACGGCGGAGAGGTCCGCCTCGTCCACCGGCTGTGCCTCGTCGACCTGGTCGAAGCGCAGCTTGGCGAGGACGAGCTTGACCTCCTCGCGGGCGAAGCGCAGGGAATCGAGGATCTCGGCCTCGCTGATGGCCACGCCGCTGTAGAGCAGGCGGCGGGCCTTCTCGGCGAGCAGGCTGTCCCGCAGGGCCTCCTCGAACCGGGCCAGGCTGCCGTACTGGCGTTCGGCGAAGCGGGTCACGTTCTCCTCGTCGATCCGCTCGCCTTCGGCGACACCCGCGATCTGGCGCAGGTAGGCGCGAACCTCGTCGTCGGTCACGTGAAGGCCGAGGCGCTCCCCTTCGAGTGCCAGCAGGGCCGTGCGCGTCAGGACGGCCGCGGCGTTGCGGTCGAGGGCGTCCGAGGCAGCCTCGGCGTCGAAGCCGTCCCCCAGGATGCGCCGGTACTCGGCCTCCTGCTGCTGCCGCACGCGATACAGGTCGCGCGCGTCGTAGGTGCGCTCACCCACGCGCACGACGGAGTCGGCCCCCGCAGACGGCGTGATGGCCGCGCCCCCGCCCAGGTAGAACACGAACACGGCACCGACGCCGATGATCACGATCCACATGATCCAACGTGAGCCCTGACGCATGGAACGCAGCATGGGTCCTCCGGGCCCGGGCGGTTCGAGGCGCCGGGCGGCAGAGCAGGGTAGGGCTCCGTTCGGGCGTTGTCAGAGGGCCCCGGGCCATGCCGGCCGGGATCGGGATTTCTCCCGATTTTTCGAGCCCTTCTCCTCACTGCTGCTTGCTGGCCCCGGGGGCCCCTGATACGTTCGACGAGTCGCGTGCTCAGGGAAACGCGCTTCAGAATCGGGCGGTTAGCAAGATCCGAAGCGAGGGGTCAGAGCTTCGAGACCTTCGAACCCTCCGAGGCCTTCGGTTGGAAACGAACCGCTGGTTGCGCGAGTCCCACGAGGCGGGCGACGGGGTGCGATCCAAGGCGTGCGAACACGCGTGCGAGAATGCGCGCGAACATCAGGTTGGGGGGACGGGTGCCTCTGAAGCGGATCCTGGGCTGGTTCTCGAGTGACCTTGCCATCGATCTCGGTACCGCGAACACGCTCGTGTACGCCAAGGGCCAGGGGATCGTCGTGTCCGAGCCGAGCGTCGTCGCGGTGCTCAAGGACGGGCGCGGCCCCGACAAGGTGCGCGCCGTCGGCGAAGAGGCCAAGGAGATGCTCGGCCGCACCCCGGGCAACATCGTTGCGATCCGTCCGATGAAGGACGGCGTGATCGCCGACTTCGACGTCACCGAGGCGATGCTGCGTCACTTCATCGAGCGCGTGCACAACCGCTCGTCGGTGCTGGTGCGTCCGCGCATCGTGATCGCGGTTCCGTCGGGCATCACCTCCGTCGAGCACCGCGCCGTGAAGGAGGCCGCGTTCTCCGCCGGCGCGCGCGAGGTCTACCTGATCGAGGAGCCGATGGCGGCCGCGATCGGCGCGGGTCTCCCGGTGACCGAGCCTTCGGGCAACATGATCGTCGACATCGGCGGCGGCACGACCGAGGTCGCGGTCATCTCGCTCTCGGGTGTCGTCTACGCCAACTCCGCGCGCGTGGGCGGCGACAAGATGGACGAGGCGATCATCAACTACGTGAAGCGCAAGTACAACCTGCTGATCGGCGAGCGCACGGCGGAGCTGATCAAGATTCGCATCGGCACCGCGTTCCCGACCGACGAGATCGACTCCATGGAGATCAAGGGGCGCGACCTGGTCGAGGGCGTGCCCAAGACCCTCGAGGTGAAGTCCGACGAGGTGCAGGAGGCCCTGCAGGAGCCGGTCAACGCCGTGGTCGAGAGCGTCAAGCTGGCCCTCGAGCGCACCCCGCCCGAGCTCGCGGCCGACATCGTCGACCAGGGCATCGTGATGGTGGGCGGCGGGGCCATGCTGCGGAACCTCGACATCCTGCTCCGTGAGGCCACGGGCCTGCCCGTGATGCTGGCCGAGGACCCCCTGACGGCCGTGGCCCTGGGCACCGGCCGCACCCTCGACGAGCTGAAGCTCCTCAAGGAAGTCACGATCAACCCCTAGGGGAGCCGAACGTGGGGGGAGAGTGCCCCAAGGGCGGTTGCTAAGGTCCCCGGAACGCTGAGCAAGCCCCCACGTCCACCACACCCCCCTCTGGCCGGCCGTGAGCGATCTCCTTCGACGGATCCGCCTTCCCGCACTCTTCGCCGGCCTCCTGCTGGCGACGCTGGCCCTGATGATCGGCGACAAGGCGGCCCTCGAGGAGGGGGGTCGGGATCACGGCCCGGGCGGCTTCCTGCTGGGCTTCGCGGCGCGCCTGCAGCAGGTGGTGACCGCGCCCGCCGACTTCCTCGCGGGAACGTGGCAGCGCTACGTGTCGCTGGTCACCGTCTCCGCCGAGAACGAGATCCTCGCCGCGCGCATCGCCGAGCTCGAGGAGGACAACCTGCAGCTGCGCGAGGCCCTCGTCGCCAGTGGTCACCTGCAGCGCATCGCCGAGATGCGCGCCGACTTCGAGGTGCCCCTGCTGCCGAGCCAGGTGGTCGGCCACGATCACTCGCCGTGGTTCCGCTCCGTGCTGCTCGACCGCGGGCAGTCCGATGCGGTGCGCGCGGGCATGCCCGTCGTCACCGACCGCGGGCTGATGGGGGTGGTCACGGCCACGTCGGGCGGCGCGGCGCGCGCCATGATGCTCCTGGATCGCCGGAGCGCCGCCGATGCCATCGTGCAGCGCAGCCGCGCACGCGGGATCGTGCGCGGGTCGGGCGGCGACGAGCTCGAGCTGGTGTTCATGGTGCGCGGCGACGACGTGCGCCCCGGAGACGAGGTGATCACCTCGGGAGTCGGCGGCGTGTATCCCAAGGGGCTGCGCATCGGCGAGGTCGTCGCGGTCCAGACCGACCGGGACGAGCTGCTGCACACCGCCGTGGTGCGCCCGTCGGTCGACTTCGGTCGGCTCGAGCAGGTGTTCGTGATGCAGCGTCGCGCCCAGACGCTCGAGCTGCTCTACGGCGGGAGCAGCGGCGACGTCGCGGCCGAGCCGCCTCCGGAGACTCCGTGAGCCGTAGCGGGATGTGGCTCTCGTGAGGCGCACGGTGGTGCTGCTGCTGACGGGCCTGCTCTGCGTCGCCGCGGAGGGGGCCCTCTGCGCACTGTTCCCGACGGCGCTCGTGCCCGATCTCGGCCTGCTCTTTGCGGTGGCGGGCGCGCTCCTGCTGGGGCCGGCCGAGGCCCTGGTGGTCGCCGTCCTGCTGGGGCTCTCGAGCGATCTGCTCTCGGGGGCCCTGCTCGGCCAGAGCGCCTTCCTGCGCGTGATCGAGGTGGCGATCACGCGGACGGTGGGCTCCCAGATCGACCTGCGCCGGGGCTTCCCGTTGGCGGTCTTCGTGCTGGCCCTCTCGCTCTTCGATGCCCTCGGGATGGCGCTGCTCCTGCGGTTGTTCCTCGGGAGCGTCGGGCTCGACTGGGCCGCGATCGGCCCCCAGCTCCTGCGCATCGGGTCGAATGCCGTCTTCGCACCGCTCTTCGCGGCCCTGGCTCGCGCGCTGGCCGAAGGCGTCGACGACGAGGCGCGCCGCGAGCTGCGTCTCGACACCCGGGGAGCGCGCTAGTGCAGAGCTCGCTCGGTGGATCCGAGCCGCGGCTGGAGGGGCGCCTGCGCCTGGCCGGGGGCTTCGTGCTGCTCGTGTTCGCGATCTTCGGCCTGCGGCTCTTCCAGCTGCAGGTGGTCGAGGGCGACGAGCTGCGGCGGCGCTCCGAGGAGAACTCGATCCGCACCCTGCGACTACAGGCCCCGCGCGGCGAGATCCTGGACCGCGAGGGCCGCGTGCTCGCGACCACCCGGCCCGCCTGGGAGCTCCAGGTGGTGCCCAGTGCCCTCGATCAGCCCGAGCGCACCTGGGCGGTGCTCGGCGAGCTGGTCGCCGAGGAGCCCACGGTGCTCTCGGCCCGGCTCGACGGCGCCGGCGGAGTGCGACACCGGCCGGTGTCGATCGTCGACGACCTCGACTTCGACTCCCTCTCCCGGGTGGAGACCCACCGCCACGCACTCCCCGGGGTCGTGACCGACGTACAGCCGCGGCGCCACTATCTGGAGGGGTCGTTGGCCGCCCACCTGCTCGGCACGATCGGCGAGGTGCGTCCGGCCCAGCTCGCGCAGGAGCGCTTCGGGGACTACGCGCCGGGCGACGTGGTCGGGCAGACGGGTCTCGAGAGCCTGCTCGAGTCCCACCTGCGCGGGAGCGACGGCGGGCGCAACGTCGTGGTCGACGTGGCCGGGCGCGTGGTCGAGGTGCTCGACGAGGTGCAGCCCGTGCCCGGTGGCCGTGCGGTGCTGACCCTCGACCTCGACCTCCAGCGCGCCGCCGAGGCCGCCTTCGAGCCGGCCGAAGGGCAGGACCCGCCGATGGGCGCCCTGGTGGCGCTCGACGTGCACAGTGGGGACGTGCTCGCCCTGGTGTCGCGCCCCGCCTACGACCCGAACCGCTTCGTCGGGGGCATCGACGCCGAGTCGTGGAAGGCGCTCACCGAGGACGAGTGGAAGCCGCTCCAGAACCGCGCGATCCAGACCCACTATCCCCCCGGCTCGACCCACAAGGCGATCGTGGGCCTGGCCCTGCTGGAAGCGGGCACGGTGACCCCGGAGACGACGGCCTACTGCCCGGGCTTCTTCCGCCACGGACGCCGGACCTACCGCTGCTGGAAGCGTTCGGGCCACGGCACCGTGGACCTGCACGACGCCCTCAAGGAGTCCTGTGACGTCTACTTCTACACCTACGGCGTGCAGCTCGGGATCGATCGCATCGCGGAGTTCGCGCGCAGCTTCGGCCTCGGCCGGCCCACCGGGATGGCGCTGCCGGGCGAGGCGCCGGGCCTGGTGCCGACGTCGGACTGGAAGGCGCGCCGCTTCGGCGAGCCGTGGTATCCGGGCGAGACGGTCTCGGCCTCGATCGGACAGGGCTACAACCTCTACACCACCGCTCAGCTGGCGGTCTCCTACGCGGCGCTGGGCAACGGCGGCAAGGTGATGAAGCCGCGCCTCCTCATCCGGCTCGAGAGCCACGACGGCGAGCTCCTCGAGCAGCGCAGTCCGGAGCTGCTCTCCCGCATCCAGGGCTCGCCCGAGAACCTGCAGCGCGTACTCTCGGGGCTCACGGCGGTGGTGGAGGAGCAGGGAGGCACCGGGGGCCGGGCTCGCGTTCCGGGCCTTCGCGTCGCCGGCAAGACCGGCACCGCCCAGGTGGTGCGCCTGACCACCGTCGAGGGGCTGGAGGACGAGGAGATCCCGATCCGCTTCCGCGATCACGCCTGGTTCGGTGCCCTGGCGCCGGCGGAGGCGCCGCGCATCGTCGTCGCCGCGTTCGTCGAGCACGGGCTCCACGGCAGCAGCGCCGCCGCGCCCATCGCCCGGGCGGTGCTCGCCGTCTGGCACGAGAAGCAGGGCGGGGGCACGGGTCAGGTGGCGGGAGCGAAGCCGTGATCTCGATCGATCGTCGTTCCTTCCAGAACTTCGACTGGATGCTCCTCTCGCTGGCCAGCATCGTGCTCGCCATGGGCTTCGCCACGCTGTACTCGGCCGCGAGCCCCGGTGCGGCCACGGCCCTGCCCTCGGAGTTCAAGCGTCAGCTGGTCGCCCTCGGCGTCGGGGGCGTGGCCTTCGCCGTGGCGCTGGTGGTCGACTACCGGCGTCTCGAGCGTTGGGGGCCGGCGGTCTATGTGCTGAGCCTGCTGCTGCTCGCCTCGACCCTCGCGCTCGCGCCCATCACGCGCGGCAACCGCTCGTGGCTCGTGTACGGCTCGCTCAGCTTCCAGCCCGCCGAGATCGCCAAGCTCGGCCTGGTGATCATGCTGGCCCGCCACTTCGCGAGCCGCGGGCCCCTCGAGCTGCGCCGCATCCGCGACCTGATTCCGGCCGGACTCATCACGGCCCTGCCCGTCGTCATCATCATCCTGCAGCGGGATCTCGGCGTCGCCGTCCTGACCCTGCTCGTGGCCGCGAGCTTCCTGCCCTTCGCGCGGATTCCGCTGCGCGCCTGGATGGGCCTCTCCCTGGTCGGCGTCGCGGCGGGCGCCGCCGTCTGGCGCTTCGGCCTGCGCGACTACCAACGCAGCCGCATCCTCGACTTCATCGATCCCTCGCGAGACCCGCTCTCCTCCGGCTACCAGGCGATCCAATCGAAGATCGCGATCGGATCCGGGGGAATCTTCGGCAAGGGCTACCTCGAAGGCACGCAGACCCAGCTGCAGTTCCTGCCCACCCAGCACTCGGACTTCATATTCGCGGTGGTGGGCGAGGAGTGGGGCTTCCTCGGCTGCACCCTGCTGCTCGGCTGCTACCTGGCGCTCCTCTTGTGGGGGCTCGTGGTCGCCTCCAACTCGAAGGACACGTTCGGGACCCTGCTGGCCGTCGGGCTCGTGGGCATGCTCTTCTGGCCGGCGGCGATCAACGTGGCGATGGTGCTCGGCCTGGCGCCGGTGATCGGCGTGCCGCTTCCCCTGGTGTCGTACGGCGGCTCCCACCTGCTCGCCAGCCTGATCGCCCTCGGGCTCCTGATGAACGTCTCCATGCGTCGGTACGTGTTCTGATGGGCGCCTCCGTCCCCGCCCGCCCGCGCCCCCGTGTCGGTGCCTTCTTCGACATGGACAAGACGCTGATCTGCGAGAACTCGGGCTCGCTCTACATGCAGCACCGCTACGAGAAGGGCGAGCTCTCGGCCGTCGAGCTGGCGAAGGGCGCTGTGGCCTACCTCCGCTACAAGGTCGGCATGCTCGACATCCGCGCCTGGACGGCGGGGATGGTCGAGCAGTTCCGCGGCGAGAGCGAGGAGCTCCTCGAGGACGAGGCGCGCGAGTGGTGCCGCGACGTGGTGATCGACAAGCTCTACCCCGAGGCCGTCGAGATCGTTCGCTGGCATCTCGACCAGGATCACGTGGTGGCGATCGTGTCCGGCTCCATGCGCTTCGTGGTCGAGCCCCTGGCCGAGCACCTGTCGATCCCGCACATCCTGTACACGCGCATGGAGGTGGCGGGGGGCCGCTTCACCGGCCGGGTGATCGATCCGGTCTGCTTCGAAGAGGGCAAGATCCACTGGCTCCGCGAGCTCGTCGACGAGCAGCGCATCGAGCTGGCCAAGAGCTTCTTCTACACCGACTCGATCACGGACCTGCCGCTCCTCGAGCTGGTGGGCCACCCGGTGGTCACGAATCCGGACCCGCGCCTGTATCGCGAAGCCGTGCGTCGCGGCTGGCCCGTGCGGCTGTTCGAGCCGCCGGACCCGGCTCCGGAGACGGGTCGCCGCTAGCGCCTCGGCAAGTCTCCGAAAGAGCCTGCGGGCTTGGGAGGAGGCGGAGTCGGGTCAGGTCCGTCTCCGACGAGAGCCAGGTGATGTCGTCGCCGGACCTGA
>JASJCN010000019.1 GCA_030065975.1 Myxococcota bacterium | reverse complement strand
CACCCACCACCTGGTCTTCGGCTTCGACCACGTGCTCTTCGTGCTCGGCCTGCTGTTACTCGTGCGCGGGTCTCGACCGCTGCTCTACACCATCACCGCCTTCACCGTCGGCCACAGCGTCACCCTCGCGCTCTCGGTGCTCGAGATCGCGCGGGTGAACTCCGCCTGGGTGGAGGTCGGGATCGCGCTCACCCTGGTCGCGACCGCGCTCGAGATCGTGCCGCGCGCGCGACGCCGTAGCCTCTTCGGCCGAGCCCCCTGGCGGGTCGCCTTCGCCTTCGGCCTGCTCCACGGCCTGGGCTTCGCGGGCGCCCTGGCCGAGATCGGGCTCCCCGCCGGCGAGATCCCGCTCGCGCTGTTCGCCTTCAACGTCGGCATCGAGGTGGGACAGCTCGCCATCGTGGCCGTGGCGCTGATCGCCGCCTCCGCGATCACGCGGCTCTTCGCCCTCGGCGAGACGAGCGTGTTCGCCCAGCACACGCGCCTGCGTTGGGTTGCGGCCTACGGGCTCGGCGCCCTCTCGGCCTACTGGCTCTTCGAGCGGCTGGGGAGCGCGCTCCTCGCCTGAGCTCAGTTCCCTCGGGCGGTGCAGCTCTCGCCGACGGGGCAGGTGTCGATGAAGGTTCCGCCCGGCGTCATGAACGCGGACTTCTGATCCAGCGAGAGCGGATCGCGACGCGGGCACTCGTGGGGATCCGTGCCGCGGCCGCGGGCGCAGGGCTGCAGAGCGGGGTTGAAGATCCGCGGCGGCGGCTGGTTGTCGAGCGGCGGCTGCACGTTGCCGCTGTCCCAGACGACGAGCACCGAGCCCTTGCCATGGTCCTGGTCGGGGACCGTCGACTCGAGGCGCGGGATCTCGAAGTAGGGGAACTGCTCGTCCCAGGCGCGCGGCGTCGTGATCGTCGTGCCGTCGCCCGGGCTCGCCTCGCCCACGAAGCGCGCCGGGTCGAAGGCCGGGAAGCGCACGCGCGCGCCCATGGTGCGCGCCATGGTCTCCGCCGTGATCTGCGCCACCTGGAGGTCGTTCCACGCCACGTGCAGCAGCACGTCCTTGGCCGGGGTGCCGTCGAAGGTGTCGCTGGTCAGGTGGTTCGCGGCACCGTTGGCCTCGGTGCGGTCCCAGAGCATCTGGGCCATGTGGATCACCAGGTTGATGTCGAGCGGGTCGGTGTAGCCGATGATCGCCTTGAAGGGGTCGAAGTCGACCGAGCGCCGCAGCAGGGTGGAGTAGTTCATGCCCACGACGCCCAGCACCAGCCGGTCGAAGTCCTGGGCGATGGCCGCGAGCCCTCCGCCGGCGATGCCGCCCTGGCTGTTGCCGTCGTAGAAGAGGCAGCGCTCCTCGCCCGGCGCGAGCGGCCAGTCGCAGTCGAAGATGTCGCCGAAGCTCGGGTCCGTGCGCAGGCCGTCGGGGTGGATCATCAGGCGGCCGAGGAAGAGGAAGTTCAGGTTCGCCTGGTGCAGGCGGTCGACCAGCACCGGGAAGTTGCTGAAGTCCTGCAGGATGGCGGCGGTGCCGAGCGAGTCGTCTTCGCCCATGCCGATCCAGCGGGTGCCGCAGAAGATGATGTTGTGCGTGGTGGCGAAGACCTCGACGTGGCTTGCGCCCGTCTCGTTCTGGCTGCCGAGGAGGCCGTGGCCGTAGAGCGAGGGGCGGCCGCGGGTCGCGGGCGTGGCCGTGCTCGGGACGGTGCAGCGGAAGTCGGCGGTGTACGTCCCCACCCGGATGGGCAGGCCGTCGGGCCCCTGGGTCAGGCGCGAGAAGAACGGGATGCCGTCGCCGGTGAGATACAGCGGCACCTCGTAGGTGCCGTCGATGCGTTTCAGGGGCACGCCGTTGCGCTCGCGATCCTGCACCTCGGTGACGGTGAAGGCCGGGGCGTCGGTGCCGAGGAACGCGAAGGCGTCGTCGCGCATCTTCAGGATGCGCTCGGAGAGATCGCGCTTCGAGAGGATCGTGAAGTCGTAGGCGAGCTGGAGCTCGTCGCGCTCGACGCCCGCCTGCTCGAGGGCCGTGATCGCGGACTCGATCTCGGGCCGCCGGCTCTCGATCGCGTCCACCTCGGTGACCAGGCCGTCGCGGTAGAGCCGGAAGCCGGGCGAGGGGTCGAGGAGGTCGCCCGCGGCGTCCTTCAGGTTGCGGAAGCCCACGACGTAGCGGTGGCCGCCCTTGAAGTTGCGGGCGGGGCGGACGAAGAGCGCCTGGCGCGCCGGGTTGCCCGTCGCGTCGAAGTCGAGCTCCGAGAAGTAGGGCCAGCGCTCGCCGGTCTCGGCGTCGATCAGCACGACGGCGGCGTCGGGATCCAGGGAGAGCCCGATGTTCGCCATGTCTGGAAGCCCGCTCTGCGCGAAGTCGATGTCGGGGAACACCGCGTGCATGGCGGCGCCGGGGCTGAAGCCGTCGCTGCGGTTCCACTCGGTGGGATCGACGGGCGTGCCGAGATCGTTCACGGGCATGGAGGCGGGCGGGAAGCTCACGCGCAGGCCGGTGTCGGTCGCGGGATCGGGCTTCAGGAAGTGGCTGCTCGGGAAGGGGTACAGGCAGTGGGACGGGTCGAGCACGTCGCAGCGGTCGGCGTCGGCCGAGTCGAGGCCGCGAACGAAGGAGAAGGTGGCCGAAGCCACGTTCTCGGCGGTGCCGTCGGCGTCCGAGTCGATGGCGGCGAAGATCGTGCTGCGTCCCTCCCGTACCGGGCCGCTTCCGTCCTGGAGGCCGGTGAGGGTGACGGTGCCGCCGGCACCGGCGAAGTCGGCGCTCAGGTCGGTGATCACCGGGCTCCCGGTGTCGATGCCCGAGAGCAGCGTCACCTTGAGCACGGCGCCGAAGGGAAGGGCCGGCCCGAGATCGATGGTGACGTCGAGGGTGCTCGCATCGCCGGGCACCTGGGAGCCGTCCACCGGCGCGACGATCTCGGGGCGCGGCAGGCACGAGAGCAGGAAGAGGCACAGGAACGCGAGCGCGGCGGAGCGGGCCATCAGGAGCGACCTCCTCGCGCGCGACCGAGACAGCCGAGCGCGAGCACGGGAATCAGCCACCCGACGATACCGGGCTCGGGCGCGCTCACGAAGTCGAGCGTGTCGGCGAAGAAGCTGGTCGTGACGTCGGCCAGGACACAGCTGGTGGGCCCCATCGGGCAGTCGCGCGCCTCGAGCCGCACGGCGTCGATGCGCACGGCCATCGCCGAGAGCGTGGCCTCGTGGCGGCCGCTGTCGCCGATCTGCGTCGGGTCCGAGAGGGTCTCGAGAATCAGCTGACCGTTCGAGAAGGCGAGCAGCGCGACGGCGTGGTCGCCGGTGCCGCCCACGAGCGGGAGCCCGACGACGTCGATCGAGACGCTCTCGACCGGCTGGCCGAAGGCGATGTCGATCCCCGCCGCCAGCGAGTTGAGCAGGCCCTGGTCGCCGCTGGTCGCGAAGCCGCTCGTGGGCAGGAAGGTGAGCGTCGCGAGATCGGCCTCGGAGAGGATCAGCGCCGAGCTGATCGAGACGGAGCCCGTATCGGCGGCGGCCACGTCGCTGAGCGACGGGAAGCCCGCCCCATCGAAGAGCAGGGAGTCGGCCGCGGCCGGCGCGGCCAGGGCGAGTGCGAGGACGAGGCCCAGGCCGGCAGGCACGAGGCGGCGACGGAGGCGGCGGGAGGGGGAGGAGGAGGGAGGGCGCAGGGACGGCATGAGGCTCCTTCGGGGCAGTAGGAGAGAGTGGTTCGGGCGCCCTTCCTGTGTCAGGAACGCACACCCCGCCGATCCCATCGCGCGCGTGCAGCTCCTCCCGAAGACGCCCGATTCGGCGAGCCCTTGGCGGGCGGCGCGAACCCCGGCTGTGCCACCATGAGGGCTCGGAGGACTCCCCCATGCCGACCCCCTCGAGCGTCTCCCGGCGAGCGTCCGCCCTCGCCCTGACACCCGTTCTCCTGCTCGCCGCCCTGCTGCTGGCGTGCGCCCAGCTCGCCGGCGACTCGGCCGAGGAGGCGGCGCCTGCAGAGAGCCCGTCCGAGCATCCGCGTGCGCTCGCCGGCATCGGCGATCACCGCATGCAGGTCACGGCGAACGAGGCCGCCCAGCGCTGGTTCGATCAAGGCCTGGCCCTCGTCTACGGCTTCAACCACGCGGCGGCGATCCAGGCCTTCGAGCAGGCCGAGAAGCTGGATCCGACCTGCGCCATGTGCGTCTGGGGACAGGCGCTCGCCCTCGGGCCGAACATCAACGCGCCCATGGGGCCCGATGCCGAGATGCAGGCCCACGCGCTGGCCGAGAAGGCGGCGGGCCTCGCGAGCGGTGCGGCTCCGCGCGACCAGGCGCTGATCGAGGCGCTGCGCGCCCGCTACGCGGCGACGCCCGACCCCGAAATGCGCGCGACCCGCGACCGCGACTACGCCGAGGCCATGCGCGCCGTGCGCGCCGACCACTCCGAAGACGTGGACGTGGCCGTGCTCTTCGCCGAGTCGCTGATGGACCTCTACCCCTGGGATTACTGGAACAGCGAGGGGCAGCCGCGCGAGCACACCGAGCTGATCGTGAGCCTGCTCGAAGAGGTGCTCGCGAGCACGCCGAACCACCTCGGCGCCAACCACTACTACATCCACGCCACCGAGGAGTTCTTCCCCGAGAAGGCGGAGGCGGCGGCCGACCGCCTGGGCACGCTGGCTCCCGACGCCGGGCACCTGGTGCACATGCCCTCGCACATCTACTGGCGCCTCGGGCGCTACCAGGACGCCGTCGATGCGAACCGCGCCGCCGCCGCGGCCGACGAGCAGTTCTTCGCCTGGTGCCGGCCCGGCGACTTCTATCGCGCCGCCTACTACCCGCACAACGTGCACTTCCTCTGGGCGGCCGCGGCCGCCGGCGGGCAGAGCGAGGCCTCGCTCACCGCGGCGCGCAAGCTCGCGTCGGCGACGAGCGACTACCTCGCCGCCTTCGACTTCATGGAGGAGTTCCAGTCGATCCCGATGCTCACCCTGGTGCGCTTCGGCCGCTTCGACGCGGTGCTCGGCGAGCCCATGCCCTCGAGCGACCACCGCTACCTGACCGGCATCGCACACTACGCCCGCGGCCTCGCCCACGTGCGACGGGGCGATGCGGCGGCCGCCGAGCAGGAGCTCGCGGCGCTCTCGGGCGTCGTGGACGAGCCGGCCATCGCGGAGCTGATCCTCGCGGGCGGCACCTCGAGCGCCCGGCAGCTGCTCCAGATCGGAGAGGCCCACCTGGGCGCCGAGATCCACGCGGCGACGGGCAACGCCGCGGACGCCTTCGCGCAGTTCGAGATGGCGATCGCCCTGCAGGACGGCCTCGCCTACATGGAGCCTCCCCCCTGGTTCGCGCCGCCGCGCCAGTACTACGGAGCCTGGCTCTTCGAGTCCGGGCACCTGGACCAGGCCGAGGCCGTCTACCGCAAGGATCTCGAGAAGTACCCGAAGAACGGCTGGTCGCTCTTCGGCCTGGCCCAGACGCTGCGCGCTCAGGGCCGCGACGCCGAGGCCTCGGCCGTCGAGCAGGGGTTCGGCTACGCGTTCGCCGAGGCCGACGTCACGCTCGAGCGCTCGCGCTTCTAACCAACCGGAGGAATGCCATGTCGGACGATCCCATCGAGCAGGGCGGATGCCTGTGCGGCGCGGTGCGATTCGAGCTGCCGCGCTCCGGCGTCGTCACCGCCAACAACTGCCACTGCCGCGACTGCCAACGCTCGACCGGCAGCGGCTTCGCCACGATCTGCATGGTGCCCGACGCGGCGTTCACGCTGCTCTCGGGTGAGCCCCGTTCCTACGAAGTGACCGGAGAGGGCGGCGGCAAGGTCGACCGCAGCTTCTGCGGAGACTGCGGCTCGCCGCTCTTCAGCCGCGTGACCGCGGCACCGGGCCTCACCTTCGTGAAGGCGGCCGTCTTCGACGATCCGAGCTGGATCGAGGTCGCCGGAAGCTGGTGGAGTCGTTCGGCCCAGCCCTGGGCGCCCGTGGACGACAGCAAGCCCGTCACCGAGGGGAACCCCGGTTAGGGAAGCCCTGCACGAGATTCTCTACACGCACCGTCGGAGCCCGACAGTCGCGTGTAGTCGACATCTGCAGAGCTTCCCTAGACGCCCAGGCTCGCGAGTGCCTCGGAGATGCGTGCGACGCCCTCGTCGACGTCCGCCGGCTCGAGGGCGCCGTAGCCGAGCAGCACCTCCGTCGTCGCCGGAAGCGTCGTGTAGTAGGCGCGCACGGGGTACACGCCGACGTCGCGGTCCGCGCACGCGCGGCGCAGCTCGCTCTCCCGGGAAGAGGGCAGGCCCGGTACGCGCAGCACGCCGTGCAGCCCCGCCCGGGTGCCCACCAGCTCGCCGCGTCCGGCCAGGTGGGTCTCGACGGCGCGCTGCAGCGCCTCGCGCCGCGCGGCGTTCTTGATGCGCGAGCGGCGGATGTGCCGGTCGAGGTGGCCGCCCTCGATGAAGTCGGCCAGCACGAGCTGTTCGATGCTGGCGCTGCCGGTGTCGGCGTAGGCCTTGGCGATGCAGAAGGGTCGGACCAGCGCCTCCGGCAGCACCATCCAGCCGATGCGCAGGGCCGGGAAGAGCAGCTTCGAGGCGGTGCCCACCAGCAGCACGTTCTCGTCGGCGTCGAGGCCCTGGAGGCTCGGGATCGGACGCCCCTCGAAGCGGTACTCGCCGTCGTAGTCGTCCTCGAGGACGAAGGCGCCCGTCTCGGCCGCGTGCTCGAGGAGCGAGAGCCGGCGTTCGAGTGGGAGCACGCCGCCCAGCGGAAACTGGTGGGACGGTGTGGTGCACACGCCGCGCACCGGCGCGCTCGCGCGCAGCGCGTCGACGTCGAGCCCGCTCTCGTCGACGGGGATCGGGACGAGCTTCGCGCCGTGGGCGGCCAGTGGGTAGGAGAAGCCCGTGTAGTGGGGCTCCTCGATGGCGACGGGGTCGCCCGGATCGATCAGCACGCGACACACGAGGTCGATGGCCTGCTGACTGCCCCGGGTGATGACGATGCGTTCGGGCGTACAGCGCACACCGCGCGCCCGGGCGAGGTAGCCGGCCAATGCCTCGCGGAGCTCGGGCGTGCCGGCCGGGTCGGAGTAGGCGAGGCGCATCACGCTGGCGCGCCGCGCGCGCCGGCCGAGCAGCCGGCTCCAGGTCTCGAGGGGCAGGTCGGGATAGGCCGGCTCGCCGTAGCGGAAGTCGTAGCGGACGCCGCGGCGGGGCAGGTTCCACGAGACGCGCCCGCGCGGGGCGCCCTCGAGCGCGCGGCGCGCGTAGCTCGAGAGCTCGGGGGCGCGGGTCGCGCGAGTGGTGGCCGGGCCGGGAGCTCCCGGCTCTCCGGACCCGTGCAGAGCTCCGGACCCGTGCAGGGGCGCCGGGCCGGGCAGGGCACTCGCGACGAAGGTCCCGGCGCCCGTGCGTGCCACCAGGTAGCCCTCGTCCGTGAGCTGCTCGTAGGCCTGGAGCAGGGTGTTGCGCGAGACGCCGAGCTCCCGGGCCAGGGTGCGCGTGGCCGGCAGCCGCTCGCCCGGGGCCACCCGCCCGCAGAGCACGGCTTCGCGCAGGGAGCGCGTGACCTGCTGGTGCAAGGGGCCCTGGCCATCGAGCTCGACGAACAAATTGGCTCCATCAAAGACGGGGAAATGGATCTTGTGAAGGTACCTCTGCTGGCCGAAGCTGGCATTCGCCTGCTGGCATTCAAGAGGGGGCGCAGATGTCTTCGCTCGACGCCGGGATCGCCACGCTCATCGAGAAGGGCATCGTCGCCTCGCCCTTCGGCCAGCTCGTGGGGCTCGCGGCCGACGCCATCGCCGAGGACCACGTCCGGGTGCGGATGCCCTATCGCCCCGAGATCACGACGGTGGGCGAGATGGTCCACGGGGGCGCGATCGGCGCCCTCGTCGACGTCGCCGCGACCGCCGCCGCCTGGGCCTGCCCGCGCGCGACGCTCAGCGCCCGGGGCAGCACCATCGGGCTCACGCTCAACTACCTGGCCCCGGGCCTCGGCTGCGAGCTCGTGGCCGACGCGCGCGTGGTGCAGCGTGGCGGGACCGTGAGCGTGATCGAGGTCGACGTTCGCGATCCGGAGGGGATGAGCGTGTCGAAGGCGCTCGTCACCTACCGTGTGTCGTTCCCGAAGGAAGCTCCGAACTCCACTTCGACCGCGGCCGCAACGGAGAGCTAGCAGGAGGCGCCATGCCGACGATCGTCCCCCGCAACTGTCACCTGTGCGAGGCGTGCTGCGGCCTCGAGCTGCACGTCGAGGGCGACAAGATCCTCTCGGTCCGGCCCGACAAGCAGCATCCCCAGTCGAAGGGCTACGCCTGTCCCAAGGGCATCGCGATCGCCGACGTGCACCACGATCCCGACCGGCTGCGGCGGCCCATGCGCCGGCAGGGCGACGGGAGCTTCGAGCCCATCGCCTGGGAAGAGGCGCTGGATCTCGCGGCCGAGGGGCTCGGCGCCGTGCGCAAGCGGCACGGGGCCGATGCGGTGGCCCTCTACGTGGGAAACCCCGTGGTGCACAACTACGGTGCGGCGCTCGTGCGCTCGGGGCTGATGAAGGCGCTCGGCACGAAGAACGCCTACAGCGCCGGCAGCCAGGACACGAGCCCCCGCTTCGCCACCTCCTTCCATCTCTACGGCAGCTCCTTCGCCAATCCGATCCCCGACGTGGATCGCACCGACTTCTTCCTGTGCATCGGGGCGAACCCCGTGGTCTCGAATGGAAGCGCCCTCACCGCGCCCAACATGCGCGCGCGCCTTCGGGCGCTGCGCGAGCGCGGGGGGCGGCTGGTGGTCGTCGACCCGCGGCGCAGCGAGACGGCCCGCGAGGCCGACGAGCACCTGGCGATCCTTCCCGGCGGTGATGCCGCGCTGCTCTTCGGGATGATCCGAGTGCTGCTCGAGGCGGGCCGGGTCGACCGCGTGGCGGTGGACGCGGTCGCCGCTGGCTTCGAGGCCTTCGAGGACCGCATTCGCGCCCTCGATCCGCGTGCCCTGGCACAGGCGGCGGGGATCCCCGAAGCCGAGATCGGGAGGCTGGCCCACGAGTTCGCCGACGCGCCCACCAGCGTCGCTTACTCCCGGGTCGGCGTGTGCAACAGCCGCTTCGGCACCCTCGCGACCTTCGCGGGCGATCTCCTGAACCTGGTGGCGGGACGGCTCGGGCAGGTGGGCGGCGCGCTCTTCTCGACGCCCGCCGCCGACCTGTGCCTGCTGTCGAAGATCCCCGGCATGGACGGACACGGTCGCTTCCGCACGCGCGTGCGCGGCCTGCCGGAGACGCTCGGCGATCTGCCCGCAGCCTGCCTCGCCGAGGAGATGGAGACGCCCGGCGAGGGGCAGGTGCGCGCGCTCCTCACCTACGCGGGCAACCCCGTCCTCTCGACGCCCAACGGTCGCCGCCTGGCGCAGAACCTCGAGCGTCTCGACTTCATGGTCTCCGTCGACCTGTACGTGAACGAGACCACGCGGCACGCGGACCTGATCCTGCCGCCGGCCTGGGCCCTGGCCGAAGACCACTACGACCTCGTCTTCGCGACCTTCGGCACCCGCAACGTGGCGCACCACATGCCGCCGGTGGTCGCGAAGGGGCAAGGCGAGAAAGAGGACTGGGAGATCCTGGTCGCCATCGCCGAGCGCCTCGGCGGCGGCATGCTCGGAACGCCCGGGATCGACGGCGCGCTTCGCCTCGCGCGCCGCGCCGGCTTCTCCGTCACGCCGCGCCACGTGCTCGACTGGATGATCCGCAGCGGGCCCCACGGCGATCGCTTCGGCCTGCGCTCCGGCCTCTCGCTCGCGAAGCTCGCGGAGCATCCGCGCGGCGTGGACCTCGGGCCGCTCGAGCCCGGCATGGGCCGCGTGCTGCACCGCGACCGCAAGGCGCACCTCGCGTCCGAGGCGATCCTCGGAGGCTTCGACGAGTGGGCGCAGGATCCCGCCGCGGCAGCGCCCGGGGACGGCGAGCTGCTCCTGATCGGGCGCCGCGAGCTGCGCACCAACAACAGCTGGATGCACAACGTGCCGGCGCTGGTCTCGGGCAAGCCGCGCTGCGTGCTGTGGATCCATCCCGAGGACGCGGAGCGCGCGGGTCTCGCCGACGGCGACACCGCAATCCTCGAGAGCCGGGTGCACCGCGGCGCCGTCCCCGTGGCGCTGAACCCGGATCTGCGGCCGGGCGTCGTGAGCCTGCCCCACGGCTGGGGTCATGCCGAGGCGGCCCCTTGGATGAAGACCGCCGGAGCCCACGCCGGGGTCTCCTACAACGACTGGGCCGACGACGCCGTGACCGAGGCCGTGGTGGGCCAGTCCGTGCTGAACGGCGTCCCGGTGCGCCTGCGCCGCGCCGCGACGGGGGCCTCCGAGGCAGCCTGAGCGGCAGAAGGGCCCCCGTGTTACACATGGCCCGAGGCGAAATCCCGCCAGCCTGCGGACCCGCCCCGGCCCCCGTCTCACAGGAAGCCCCATGCCCGCTCGACGTCTGCTCCGATCCTCGCTGCTCGCCCTGCTGACCCTCGGCCTGCTCGTTCCGCTGGCCGCCCCGCCGGCCGACGCCGGCCGCCGCCGCCTCGAGGTCGCGCCCGACCCCGGCGCGCTCGGCCCCTGGGACGTGGGTCGCACCAGCTTCACCCTGATCGACCCGACGCGGAACGACCGCTCGCTCGCGATCGACGTCTGGTACCCGGTCGACCCCGAGGATGCGACGGGCCCGCTCTCCTCCTACGACCTCGTCTTCACCGGGCTGCCCTCCGAGGTCGCGCTCGACTCTCCCGAGGTGTCGTCGGCCGCGCCCTTCCCGATGGTCGTCTTCTCCCACGGGAGCGGCGGCATCCGCTTCCAGTCCTTCTTCCTGACCGAGACGCTCGCGAGCCATGGCTTCGTGGTGGTCGCGCCGGATCACGCGGGCAACACCGCGCTCGACCTGCTCTTCCCCGCGCCGCCCTTCACCACGACCGATCGGCCCCGGGACATCACCTTCCTGATCGACGAGATGCTCGCGCGCAACGCCGATGCGACGAGCGGCTTCTTCGGGCGCATCGATCCCGAGCGCATCGGCATGACGGGCCACTCCTTCGGCGGCTTCACCACCATCGCCATGGGCGCCGGGTTCGAGGACGTGCCGGCCGACCCGCGCATCGACGCTCTCGCGCCCCTGGCTCCCGTCTCGACGAGCTTCACGACGGCGGAGCTGAACGCCATCGACGAGCCCACGATCGTGATCGGCGGCACCCTCGACACCACGACGCCGATCGATCCCCAGAGCACCACGGCCTTCTCCGAGATCGGGGCGCGGCCGCGCTTCCGCATCGACATCATCGACGCCGACCACTTCTCGTTCGCCTCGTTCTGCAAGATCGGCGACGCCCTGATCGCGATCGGTGCGCCGCCGAACATCATCGAGCAGGTGCTCGGCAGCATCGAGTCGACGTGCGGGCCCGAGACCATCGACATCGTTACGGCCCAGCGGATCACCAACCACTACGTGGTCTCGTTCATGAAGGTCTTCGTCGAAGGCGACGTGCGCTACATCAGGGAGCTCTCGCCCGGCCGCGCCAAGACCGAGCCCGTCGACTACTTCCGTCAGCTCGGCGGTGGGAAGGACTGAGCGGGCGCGGTGACCGCCCTCGACCACCGCTCGAAGCTCCCCGGCTACTATCCTTCGCCCTGGCCCGTCGAGTGCGGTGGCTCGCGCCGCCAGAAGCTCGTCGGGACGCCGGGGCCCGACATCCAGCCCGGCGAGACCCTGCAGTCGACCACGCGCGACACCGAAGGCTGGGCCGTGATGCTGGTACAGCGCGAGCCCGGCGAGCTCTTCGTGCAGTGCGGCGCCGGCCTGCAACCCGGGGAGTTCCCGCCCTTCCACCGGACGGAAGGGCCGGCCGGCGGCTGGCTCGAGCGCATCGACCCGATCACCCTCGAGACGCTGGCGCGTTCCCCGTCCCTGCCGAGCGGAGGTCACCTCTGGTGCGGCGCGGTCGTGGTGCACGCGAACGGCGACCTCTACGTGGTGAACGGCCGCTACTGCCACCGCCTGAACGCCGCCTGCGAGGTGGTGGCCGAGCGCGAGCTTCCCGTCGACGGGCCCTACAACGGGCTGCTCGTGCTCTCCGACGGAAACCTCGTGATGAAGAACCTGGGCCATCGCGCCGGCGAGCCGTGCCTGTGGAGCGTGCTCGAGCCCGAGGGCCTGGAGCCCGTGGGCGAGCCCTTCGTGATCGACGCGCCTTGCATGGGCCGCTTCTCGAGCGACCTCACCGAGGAGGGCGAGTTCCTCTACGCGTCGACCGGGAGCGAGGTCTTCCGCCTGCGCTACGAGGCCGGTGTCCTCACCCGGGATCCCGACTGGCTCGGGAGCTACCGCGTCGAGGGCGAGGACCAGTCCGACGGCTGGGACACCACCATCGGAAGCGGCTCGCTCTGGCTCATGGACATGGGCCGCCCGCCCATCTGGCGCGGCCCGGCCACGGCCGCCCAGCGCGCGTTCCGCTTCTCGCTCGACGACCCGAGCCGGCGCGACGTCTACGACGTGATCGGGAGCCCCGGGGCGTTCAGCCCGGGACCGCCGCTCTACGACCCCGAGCGCCGCATCCTGGTCGTGTACGACGGCGCCAACGGCGGCATCGCCGCCCTGCGCGTGGAAGGGCCGGGCCGGCAGGAGCTGCTCTGGCGGGTCGAGCTCCACAACACCGTCCAGATGATGCTGTACGCGGACACCGGCGAGCTCGTGGTGGAGGACGCGTCGAATCCTCTGCCGGTCGGCGACTTCGACCCGGCCTCGCTCGCGGTGCTCGACATCGAGACGGGCCACGAGCGCGCCCGCGCTTCCATCGGGACTCGCGGGACCATGGGCATGTTCCTGTGCCCGGGCTTCGAGCGCGACTTCTACGTCGCCACCATCCCCGGCACGATCGCGCGCCTGTCCGTCGGCTAGCCGGTCCGGCTCAGGCGCTGCGCGCCAGTGCCGGAGCCGAGGTCTCGATGCGCGCTCGCCAGTGTTCGAGGAGGGCGGTGTCGTCCACGTCGTCGGGGTGGAAGCCGCGCCGGAAGAAGGGCCAGAAGCCGGCCCCGAGCCCGCGCAGCAGGCCGCCCTTGCCGAACAGGAAGCGCAGGCCCTTCCCCCACACGTCGCGGCGGAACAGCAGCCCGTCGCGCCACAGCATGTAGATCGCGCGGTCGAAGCCGTCGAAGAGCATGCCGATCGTGTTCATGATCAGGCTCACCACCAGCAGCGCGTGGTTGTCGGGCGCGACGGTCTTGTAGACGTCGAACGCCACCGCCTTGTGCTCCGACTCCTCGACGGCGTGCCAGGTCCAGAGCTCGGCCATGCGCGGATCCATCGGGCCGATCAGCGTGTCGTGCTCGCTCATGATCTTGCGCGCGAGGATGGCCGTCAGGTGCTCGAGGGCGACGGTGGATGCGAGCGACGCGAGTGGGAAGTGCTCGAGCGCCTTGTCCAGCACCCAGATCATGATGCGGTTGCGCGCCCGGATGCCGGAGTAGCCGAACTCGTCCATCAGCTGCACGTGGAGGTCGTGCTGGTGGCTGTGCTGGCCCTCCTGGCCGGCGAAGGCGCGGATGCGGCCCAGGAGCTCCGGGTCGTCGATGCGGTCGCGGTAGCGGAGCACCGACTTCACGAAGAAGGCCTCGCCGTCCGGGAAGACCGAGGAGAGCGCGTCCAGGAAGTGGGTCGCGAAGGGGTCGTCGCCGTACCAGTGGCGCGGGATCTCGTTCGAGATCATCGCCCGGGGGCGGCGCACCGTGATGGCTTGGGTCATGCTCGGTCTCCAGCGGGCGCCTCGTGAGATTGTAGCCCTCCGGGGCCTAGGCCACCCGGTGCCGCCTCCGGACTGCAGCGCTGTCGCGCGTCGACTGCACGGATCGGCTGCTCGGAAACGCAGCATGAGCGAGAGGGGTCTCCCCGATGGCACGAGGCTTGCTCCCTTCGTTCCCGAGGCCTCGAGATCCCCGGAGGAGAACATCATGAGCCTGCGGACCCCTCTTCGAACCCGGTTGGACGACATCCAGTTCGCCGTCTCGTCCCTGGCTCGACTCGCCGTCGAGCGCATCGAGACGGGCATCGTCTTCAACCCGATGCGCAAGGGCATGCGGGAGGATCCCTACCCCTTCTACCGCGCCCTGCGCGAGAAGGACCCGATCCATCGCTCGCGTCCCGCCGATGGCTGGGTGCTCACGCGCTATGCGGACATCCTCGAGGTGCTCTCCGACCGCACCTTCTCCTCCGACGAGCGCAACTGGAGCCGCTACGCCGAGATGCGCGCCCGGGGCGAGCGCGCCGGCCTCCCCGATCCCTACGACGAGAGCCGGGCGTCGATGCTGCGCGTGGATCCGCCCGACCACACGCGCCTGCGCAAGCTCGTGAGCAAGGCCTTCACCCCGCGGGCCGTCGAGCAGATGCGACCGCGGGTGGAGGAGCTGGTGGACGGCCTGCTCGGGGGGCTCTCCTCGCGGGGCTCGATCGAGCTGGTGGAGGACTTCGCCGCGCCGCTCCCGGTGACGGTGATCGCCGAGATGCTGGGCGTCCCCACCTCGGACCAGGCGCGCTTCAAGCATTGGTCGGACGAGGCGATCCGGACCCTGGGCGAGGGCACCATGGAGGACCGGAAGCGCTCGAACGCGGCGATGGAAGAGCTCGGCGAGTACCTGAAGGCGATCGCGGAGCAGCGCCGCCGGGAGCCGCGCGACGATCTCATCTCGGGGCTCGTAGCCGCCGAAGACGAGGGCGACCGCCTCTCCACCAACGAGATGCTCGCGACCTGCGTGCTCCTCCTGGTCGCCGGCAACGAGACGACCACCAAGCTGATCGCCGGTGGCCTGCTGGCGCTGCTGCGCAATCCCTCCCAGCTCGAGCTCCTCCGGAGCGAGCCCAAGCGCATCCAGGGCGCCGTCGAGGAGCTGCTCCGCTACGACAGCCCGGTGCAGCTCACCTCGCGCATGGTGGTGGAGGACCGCACGTTCGTGGGCCGCCCCTTCAGGAAGGGCCAACAGGTGGTGCTGATCCTCGCCGCGGGCAACCGCGACCCGGAGCAGTTCGACCGTCCCGACGAGCTCGACGTCACGCGCGACGACGTGAACCACCTCTCGTTTAGCCACGGCCTGCACCGCTGCCTGGGCCTGCAGCTCGCGCGTCTCGAGGCGGGTCTCGCGCTCGAGGGCCTGATCATGCGCTTCCCCGACATTCGTCTGGGCGGCGATGTCGAGTGGGGCGACAACACCGTGCTGCGCGGGCCGAAGCGGCTGCCGCTCGGGCTCTAGCCCGCGCCCACGCCTCGGCTCTAGCGACGAAGCGCCGCGCGCGCCCAGCGGCTGCGCGGCTCGGGAAGCGAGGCCGCGAGGGTCTCGAGCGTTCTTCGCGCGTCGGGCTCGCCCTGGGCGCCGAGGGCCTGGATCGCGGCGCGCGCCACGGCTTCGTCCTCGTCTCGCGCTGCCTGCCCGAGCGCTTCGGCGTGGGCCGCGTGGCGCGGATGGCCGAGTGCCCGCGCCGCCTCGCGACGAAGGGCCGGGTCCGGATCGGAGAGCTGCGCCACGACGAAGCGCGAGAGGGCATGGCCCTCCTGGGCCCCTGCGGCACGGATGCGTGCGAGCGCGGCCGCGCCTTCGGCGGGCTCGGCGAGCAGGCCGTTCCAGAGCGTGGCCCTCGTCTCCGCGTCGAGGCTCGGCGTCCCGTCGAGGGCGCGCAGCAGCAGGAGTCGTTCGGTGAGAGGGAGCTCGCGATCGCTCACCAGGGCGACGAAGGGGGCGGCGTCGGCGGGAGTGCGCAGCAGGCTCGCACCGCTGCGCGAGAGCTCGTTCAGGGCATCGACCCGGAGCGGAGGATGTCGGGAGGAGAGCGAGCGCTCGAGAAGGCCGCGCAGCGCCTTGGCCCTCGCTTCGGGCGCAAGGGAGTCGAGGCCGGCGTAGCCGCGGACGATCCCGAGCAGGCGCTCGCCGATCTCGCCGTCGGGCACGTGCCACTCGTCGCCGGCGCCCTGGGTCGAGTACCAGGGAAGGGCTTCGGCGAGCGGCGCGAACTCGCCGTGATCGGCGCTGCGCTCGAGGAAGAGCAGCGAGCGATCGCCCTCGCGGAAGCCCGGCAGGCCTTCTGCGTGGGGGAAGAAGCGCAGCGGCCCTTCCGGGACCTCGCCCTTCAGGGACGTCGTGGGCGTGACCCGGTAGTGGTCCTGGCGATCGGTCCCGTCGGGAGCCTGCCAGGCGAGCACGCCCGTCTCGAAGCGGGCGACCACCACGGCGTCGGCGCGGGCTACGGCCTGGCGCAGGGTCGCGCGCCCGAGGACGACGTGGCCCCGTGCGGCCGACGCGCCGAGTGCGCAGACCAGGAGCGCCGCGCACAGGGCGCGGAAGGCGGGCTCAGGGATTGATCGCGTCGAGCTGCTCCGCCGCAACGGCCTGAAGCACGGGATCGGCACCGGGCCCGAGGTTGTTCTGGAAGACGGTCCCGCAGTCGAGGGTCTCGAGCACCGGGCACTCATCCTCGTTTCCGAACAGCACCTCGGTGAAGCAGATGAAGCAGCTCGGATTGAACTTCGCCTCGGGCATCTGATAGCCGATCTCGTCGTTTCCGAGCCCGGCCACGAACTTGTGGTCCGCACCCGTCATGAGGTCGCGATACAGGTTCCCGATCTGCGGGTCGAGCTCGTTGGGCGTGACGAGGATCTGGGCGTTGCCGATCCGTATCGCCTGGACCTCCGTCTCCACGATGAACTCGTCGTTCGCCTGGAGCAGGCCGCGCCTTCCGAAGATGCCGAGAGAGCCCAGCACCTGG
Organism: Myxococcota bacterium; assembly: GCA_030065975.1. Classification (GTDB taxonomy): domain Bacteria; phylum Myxococcota_A; class UBA9160; order UBA9160; family UBA6930; genus JASJCN01. Next base: position 30,244 of record JASJCN010000019.1, on the reverse strand, counting down.
AAGAAGGGGTTCTCCACCACAACCTGGATCGTGCCGCTCGAGGCGATGGCGACCTCCGGGTCGCCATCCCAGAAGCGTTCGGACTCGAGGGCGATCATCGCGCGCTCGGCGAGCCGCAGGCCCATCTCGTCGGCGAACTCGAAGGTGCGCCGCGGGATCGGGTCTCCCGTCACGAGGTCGTTCATGTCGACGTCGAGGGGGCCCTGGAGGACGCCGAGGTCGGCGCTCATGTAGATGGCGACGCCGCCGTAGCGTGCCTCGAGCGCCTCGCGCATGGCGTGAGGGAAGTCCGAGGTGAGCAGGCGGTTGCCGGAGCCGAGCGCCTCGGGATGGCTTGCGTAGTTCACCAGGGTGGCGAGGGTGTCGCCGAGGGGGAACGCATCGGAGAGGCTTCCGCGCCCGAAGAGCCAGCGGAAGAACGCGATCACGCGCTGGCGCGGGGTCCGGCGCTCGCGCACCTGGAAGGTCGGCACGCTCGGGTTCAGGATCGGCCCCGGATCGCCCTCGAGCTGCAGCGGCCCCTCGCCCGGGACGTTCACCAGCAGCGGCTGGAGCACCTCGCCGTCGGCCACGAGATCGGGCCACGGCGGGAGCGAGGCGCCCATGGTCGAGCCCGTCGCGAACTTGATCGCCGCGCGCGTGAGGGCGTCGTCGGCCGACTCGATGCACTCGACCACGCTGTCGTTCACGAAGTCGAGGTACTGGAGGTCGACACCGGAGTCGAGCTGGTCGGCGCCCCAGAGGCCCATGGTGTCCGGGCCTTCGTGGTTGTGGGTGCTCGTCACCGTGATCGAGTCGAAGCCGCGGGCCGGATCGACCAGCGCGCGGATCGTCTGCACCTCGTTGTAGAAGTATCCGACCACGTCGAGGGTCACGATCGCGAGCTTCGTGTCGCCCTGCTCCAGCACCACGCCGCGCGCCCAGATCGGATCGCGCACGCCCTGGGCGTCGCGATTCTGCCCGAAGCCCGCCATGTAGATCGGGTCGCTGTGGTTCACGCCGACCACGGGCGTGATGTCGACGGCACAGCCGGCGCCGCGGAGGCCGACCTCGCGCGGATGGGGCTCGCGCAGGTGCATGCAGCGCGAGCCCAGCAGCGCGACGGAGAGCAGGGCGAGGGGGAGCAGGAAGCGGGCGCGGCGAGCGGGCATGGGAGACTCCTCGGTGGACCTCCCATTGTATTGCGAGCGACACACGTCGGGGTGCGGAAATCCGCCCCTCCGGAGCGCCTCAGGCCCCCTGGGGCCGGCCGGCCTACTTGCGCCGGACCCGCAGCAGGCCTTCCTGGGCGATGGTCGCCACGTGGACGCCGGCCGAGTCGAAGACCGGCCCCGTCGCGAGCCCGCGGCTCTCGATCATCCCGTGCCCGGTGAGATCGAAGAGCAGCCAGTCGTCGGCCTTCACCGGCCGGTGGAACCAGAGAGCGTGGTCGAGGCTCGCACCCATGAAGGTGGCGTCGTAGTCCGCGTCTCCGAACTGCTGGTAGTGGGGATGCGACGCCGTGACCGCGCCCATGGGATTCACGTCGGAGAGATAGGCGAGGCCACAGGCGTGGAGCCGCGGATCCTCGCCGAGCTCGACGGGATGCCGCGCCCACAGCCGCGACCCCGGCGTGCCCGCCTCCGGGCGCATGCTGCGGATCTCGACGCCCGCATCCCACTCCCCCTTGAGGTCGTCGGGACGCTTCACGCCTTCGGGGAAGCTCGCCGACTGCGACTCGGGCCCGCCCTCCTGCTTCTGGAAGGAGCAGGCGAGGGTGAGGATCGCGCCTGCGCTCTGGCGCGCGAGCACCCGGCGCGTGGTGAAGGAGCGCCCGTTGCGCACCCGGTCGACCTCGTAGCGCACCGGCTCGCCGAGCTCGCCACCGAGGATGAAGTAGGCGTGCAGCGAGTGCACCGTGTGCTCGGGCTTGACCGTCTGGGTCGCCGCCCAGAGTGCCTGAGCGACGACCAGCCCCCCGTAGATGCGTCCCCACGGATAGTCCGGGCTCTCGCCGATCCAGGTCTCGGGACCGTGGGGCTCGAGCTCGAAGACGCGCGTCAGGTCGAGAGGCTTCTGGGACAAGACGGCCTACAGGAACTTCTGCGCGAGATTCAGGACGTCGTCGATCACCGAGCCGTCGCCGTCCATGTCGAGGAACGACTCGAGCCCGCCGAGCTGCGGCGAGCCCGTCTGCCCGGCCGCCGTGCCCTCGAAGGGGCCCTGGCTTCCGGCCTGCTGCTTGGCCAGCGCGCCCATCACCAGCGACGCGATCATCGGCAGCATCTGCCGGAGCGTCGAGCTGTCGATGCCGCTGCCCCGGGCGGCGTGTCCGGCGACGTTCCGGCTCTGCTCCTTGCCGCCGAAGATGTGCCCCAGGATGGCGTTGCCGTCGGCGAGGGAGCTCGCCTGGCCGAGGGTCGCGAGGTCGTCGAGGTAGCGGGCGTGGTTGCCTCCGGCGAGCGCCGCGCCAAGCGCTTCGAGCCCGCCCGGCTTCGACGCGTTGTTGCGCAGGCCGCGCGAAACCGCCGGCAGCAGCGACTCGATGCCGCGCTGCGCGTCCGCCTTCTCCAGCCCGAGCTGGCTTGCCACCTGTCCGACCAGGGCCGGGTTGTCTCGAATCAGCTGCTTCAGATCCACGGGTTCCTCCGTTGAGAGCGCCAACTCCCGGTTTCGAGGAGCGTCAGTCTAGCCGGTTTCTCGAGCCTCCCCGCTCGGGACGAGATCCCTATCCTGATGGCGTGAAGAAGACGCTCCGTCTCTGGGCCGGTGTGCTGGCCTTCGGTCTTGCCGGCGCGCCCGTGACGTTGCCGCTCCCGCCCGAGGCGCGGGATGCCTTCGCGCAGCTACGACGCGAGTGTCCCGAGTGCGTCGAGTCGAGCGTGATGCCGTGTGGCACTCCGGAGATCGGCGAGGGAGCGCGCTTCGCGTCCACCCTCCACCAGGGGCAGCCCTCCCGGGGCTACTGGCTCGCCGGCGAGTACCTCGACGTCTTCGACCGCGCCTACCGCGACGCGTCCGTCTCCGATGCCGAGCTCGAGGCGCGCCTGCGCGCGGCGCTCGAGTCGAGCCGCCTGGTGGTGGCAGAGCCGGGCTTCGCCTCCCTGCGCTCGCTCGGGCCCCCGGCCGAGGTCGATCCGCGCGTGTCGGGTACGCACCGCCGCTGTCTCTCGGATCCGGCCGCGCACGACTGCTCCGGCGCCGAGTGCTGCAACAAGAAGCACGGCAGCACCGAGATCCGCGCGACCTGGAACGATCCCGAGGGAGAGCGGTCGCTCGTCTGGCTGCATCATCCGGCGGCGGCGCAGACCTTGCTGCGGCGGGGGCGGGCGCTCGCGTACTTCTGCCTCGCCTGGGAGCCCGGCCGGCTGGTGGGGCCGCGCTAGCGTCGTCGCGATACGCTCTTCGTCCCATCGAGGATTGCCGATGACACTCGCCGACGTTGCACAACGTACCTGGGACGCCGTCGCGGCCGGAGACGTCGATGCTCTGGTCGCGGACTACACCGACGACATGATCTTCGTCATGCCCGGCCAGAACGACATCACCCGGGGAATCCCCGACTTCCGGGCGTTCGTCGAGAACTTCGGCGCCGTCGCGCCGGCGGGCTTCGAGATCACGGGCCTGCGCCAGATCGAGGGCGACGGCGAGGTCGTGACCATCTGCGACTGGAAGTCGGACCGGGTCGAGGCGTCGCAGCTCACCGTGCTGTTCCGCTTCCGCGGCGACAAGATCTTCGAAGAGCGCTGGTTCGTCGACACCGAGCAGTGGAAGGGAAACGCGCCGTAGCAGGCGGCCGCCCCCGCAATGAGGCGCATCGGAATCGTCCTTGCCGTGATCGCCGCCCTTGGCCTCGCGGTCGTGCTCGGCCACCTGGCGCTCATCGAGGTGGGCCGGGAGGTCGTCACCCTGCGCACGCCGCTCGCGGAGGGCGAGTGGCGGGAGACGCGGCTCTGGATCGTCGACGATGGCGACGTCGCCTGGCTCCACAGTGCGGGACCCGACTGGCTGGCGCAGTTCGAAGGCGAGCCCGTGGTCGAGGTGGACCGGGGCGGAGGCGTCGGCCGCTATCGCGCGACTCTCGTTCCCGGGCCTCACGAGCGGGTCGACGCGCTGCTCCGGGAGAAGTACGGCGTGGCCGACCGCTGGGTCCGGTTGCTCGCGCCGTGCACCGAGGACGTCGTGCCGGTCCGCCTGGAGCGCGAGTAGCGAACGCATACGGCGGCATGGGACGCTCCTGGCTACGCTGGCCGGTCGATGGCGTCCTTCCCTTGCTTCGCGCTCCGCGAGTCGACCGGAGTCCGGCGCTGGCTCGTGGCCACGGCGCTCTGTCTCTGCCTCGGCTGCACCGGGCTCGCCGACGATCGCCTCCATCCCTACGACTACTTCGACACGATGGTCGATCGCCATCTCGAGGCGGGCTGGGAGGATCCGGTGCTGCGCACCGACGACGCACTGCTGGCCCAGCGCAAGATCGTGAGCACCGCCGGGATCAACGAGCGAACCGCCAAGGACCTGATCGCGCGGATCCTCTACCTCGACGCCATCGACGGTGAGGCCCCCATCGAGGTGTTCCTCGCCACCCAGGGAGGCTGGACGGACTCGATGTTCGCCGTGATCGACGCCATGGAGATGGCCACGGCGCCGGTCGCCGTGACGGGCATCGGGGGCATCTACTCGGCGGGGGCCGGGATCCTGTGCTCGGCGACCGGCCGCCGCGCCGCGACCGAGAACTCGATCGTGATGGTGCATGCGAACGAGTCGGACTCCGAAGAGAGGCCATCGGAGCTGTCGAGAGGACGCTACGAGGCCCTGTGGCGACGCTGCGCGCGGCTTCCCGAGGAGTGGTTTCCGATGACGGAAGACGTCTCCCACTACATGAGCCCGGCCGAGGCGCTCGAGTACGGGCTGATCGACGAGATCCTGCCCGCACGGAAGCCGTCGACTCGGGTCGGCGAGTGACGCAGCCGGTCGAGATCCGCCCGGAGCAGGCGGGCGACGAGCGTCCCATCCACGACCTCACCGAGGCCGCCTTCCGCGGCATGCCCTACGCGGACGGTGACGAGCAGGAGGTCGTCGATCGGCTCCGATCCGCCGGTGCCCTCCAGCTGTCGCTCGTTGCCGTGCAGGAGGGAGAGGTCGTCGGGCACGTGGCCTTCTCGCCCGCCGAAGGAGGAGGGCCGGGCTCCTGGCTCGCCCTCGGCCCGGTGTCCGTCCGGCCCGACCTCCAGCGCGCAGGGATCGGCTCGGCCCTGATCGAGCGCGGGCTCGCGGAGATCCGGAAGCAGGGTGCCCTCGGCTGCATCCTCACGGGCAACCCGGCCTACTACCGGCGCTTCGGCTTCGAGGTGACGCCGCAGCACGCGCCCGCCAACGAGCCGAGCGAGTTCTTCATGCTGAGGTGTTTCGGCAACGCGCGGCCGACGGGTGCCTTCGCATTCCACCCCGCGTTCTACGGTGACCCTTCGGAGGGCTCGGAGGGCTCGCAGAGCTCGAAGGGCGGGCGATGACGGCTGGCGGATCCCGCTGGGCGGGGCATCCTCGTTTCATGAACAAGCGTCCGCGCGCGCTCCTCGTCTCCTCCGTCCTCCTGGCTCTCGTTCTCGGCTGCTACGGCGGCGGTGACGAGACCCCGGCCGAGTCCCCGACCGAGTCCCCGACCGAGAGCGGCCAGGCCGACGCTCCGGCGAAGTCCGACAAGGACGGCGCGCCGTCGAGCGTTGCGGCCGCGATGCCGGGTGCCACCGGCACGTTCGCCTTCCAGCCGGTCGACTGGCAGGAAGGCGAGACGACCTTCTGGCTCGACTCCGAAGGCGTCTCGCCGGGTGAGCCGGGCTGCCACATCGGGGCGGACGAGAACGGCACGCCCAACGGGCGCATGTTCGGCGAGGCGTGCCTGCCCGATGGGCGGCTCGTCGAGTCGAACCCGGGCAAGGACGAGCTCCACAGCCACGGCAACGACACGGGCCACCCCGACACGTTCGACTGCGACGCGTGGTGCAAGGGGCAGGGAAGCACCAGCGGGATCTGCCAGCCCATGCCCGCGCCGCCGTGCCCCGAGTCCGCAGCCTGCGTCTGCGAGCCGCCGCTGAGCTGATGCGAGGGGCGGCTCGTGGTAGGGTGCCTCCAGGAGGCACCTTGGCGGCCCGCGCGAACGTTTCCCGCATCCTCGTGACGATCCCGGCCGTGTTCCTCGCGATCGTGCCTCCGCTGGTCGACTTCAACGAGTCCCATCTCTTGAACCCGCTCTGGCCGGGCCACGCCCGGCTCCACACCGCCTGGCTGCTGAGCACCAACTCCCTGATCTCGCTGCTCGCACTGTTCGTGCTTTGGCACCGGCCGGCCGACACGTTGCAGCCCTCGGTCCAGTCATCAGTCCGGCTGGCCGCGGCACTCGTCGGCGCGATCCTGCTCGGCTTCTTCGTCGCCGCGGCCGGGCAATCGACCTACGCCGGATCCCTCACGGATCCCAACGGCGTCACACAACGAGTCGGTCCGTTCGACGCCAACGTCTTCTCCTTCTCGGTGCTCGTCTGTCTGGTCCTCGCCTCGCTTTGGCTGGTGCGCGGGCGGGAAGTCTGAAGCGGAGGCCAAGAGCCCTCCCCGAGGCGGAAGGCTACGATTGCGTCCGGGATCAGGCGGAGGGCTCCCGTTTGCCGGACCTCGAGGTGCAGACGCTGCGACTCGCTCGCGTGCACCTGCCGGACTTCCATCCGCTGGCGCCGGGTACCGACGACGTCTTCGCCTTCCTGGTTCGCGACGGTCACGAGTGTGTGCTGGTGGACACCGGCGTCGGATCCGACAACGACCTGATCGACCAGCTCTACCAGCCCGAACGCGTCGCGCTCGAACGCGCCCTCGAGGAGGCCGGCGCCGGGATCGACGAGGTGACGGCGGTGATCAACTCCCACCTGCACTTCGACCACTGCGGCAACAACCGCCTCTTTCCGGGCGTTCCGATCTACGCCCAGGAGGCGGAGCTCGATGCCTCGACCCAGCGGGGCTACACGATTCCCGAGTGGGTGGACTTCGAGGGCGCGCTCTACGTGCCCGTCTCGGGTCCCCACGCGATCTCCGAGCACCTGGAGCTGCTGCCGACGCCCGGCCACACGCCGGGCCACCAGTCGCTCCGGGTGCACGCGCCCGAGGGCGCCGAGCTGGTGGTGGCCCAGGCCGCCCACACGGCTGCGGAGTTCGAGTCCTTCGTGTCGGGAGACTTCGAGCCGCCCGAGGGCCACTGGTCGCCCGAGGCCTACGTCTCGTCGCTCGAGGCGCTCGCGGCGTGCAATCCGGTGCGGGCGTACTTCAGCCACGACGCGCAGGCCTGGACCCGCGCATGGGACGCGGAGACCGCGAGCTAGATGCAGCTCGAGTTCTGGTTCGAGTTCGCGAGCACCTACTCGCACCCCGCGGCGCAGCGCATCGAAGCGCTCGCGGCCGAACGGGGCGTCCACGTGGCCTGGCGGGCCTTCCTGCTCGGACCGATCTTTCGCGAGCAGGGCTGGAACGACTCGCCCTTCAACCTCTATCCGGCGAAGGGCCGCTACATGTGGCGAGACCTGGAGCGTATCTGCGAGGCGCACGGGGTCGACTACCGCCGCCCCGGCGTGTTTCCCCGAAGCGGGCTCCTCGCGGCTCGGGTGGCATGCCGCTTCGAGGCCGAGCGGTGGCTGCCGGAGTTCGTGCGCCGGGTGTATCACGCGAACTTCGCCGAGGACCGGGACATCGCCTCGGAGGAGGTCGTCGCGTCGTGTCTCGCGGCCGCCGGAGCGGAGCCTGCGGCGGTCCTCCCCCAGGCCGCGAGGCCGGAGGCCAAAGCCGCGCTGCGTGCTCGCACCGAGGAGGCCGCGCGGCGCGGGATCTTCGGTGCTCCGAGCTTCACCGTCGGCGACGAGCTCTACTGGGGGCACGACCGCATGCAGGACGCCCTGTCCCTGGCGGCGCGCACGTGAGCGATCCGGGCGCGGCGTTCGCGTGGGCGTTCCCGCCGTTCTTCGTCGGGCTCTGGCTCGGCCTCTTCTTCGTCGTCTCGCGCTGGGGCGGCTGGCGGGAGCTGGCCCGCGAGTACCCCTCCCTCGGCCCTGCGTCGGGAACACGCCTGCGCATGCGCTCGGCCCAGCTGCGTGCCGGCTGCAACTACAACAACTGCATCACCTTCGTCTCGAGCCCGGCGGGCCTCGACCTCTCGCTCCCCTGGGTGTTCCGCTACCAGCATCCCGCCATCTTCCTGCCCTGGTCGGAGCTCGAGGTACGGCGGGAGGACACGCGGTTCGGGGCCGTGGTCGATCTGCTGCCCCGCCGCACGCCGGGGATCCGGATCCGCCTGCGCAAGGCGCTCGCCGAGCAGCTCCTGCCGGAGAGCGCGTGAGCGAGGGACTCGAGGCCTTCTTCCGCGAGTACGCCCGCGCCTGCGACAGCCTGGAAGGCGAACGCATCGCGGCCCTGTGCCACTGCCCCTGCCTGATGGTGAACGACGAAGCCGTGGTCCCGCTGCAGACCGAGGAAGCCGTTCTCGCCAACATGCGCGCGCTGTGTGCGTACCACCGCGAGAACGACTACGGCCGCGCCATTCCCGAGATCGTCCACGCCGAGCGTCCGGCGCTTTCGTTGGCGATCGTCCGGGTGCACTGGCGCGTCGATCGGTCCGACGGCTCGCGGCTCTGGGAGTTCGACAATACCTACCACCTGGTGGGCGGCCCCGCGGACTGGCGCGTACTGGTATCGACGACGCATGCTTCGCCTTAGCGTCTCGGCGGTCGACCCAGCTCGCCATTCCCACGCGACCTGGCGAATCGTGGAGCGGGCCGGATCGTCCAACGTCTCGGCCGGCTGACGCCGGATCCGAAGGGAGGAACCAGAATGCTCCGAATCTCTCTCACGCTCGCCGCGCTGCTGGCGATCGCAGCCTTGGGGGTCTCCACCGGCGGGAGCGCACCCTCGGAGGCGTCAGTATTCGAGACGGCCGTGGTCCGGCTCTACTCGGCGGGCAAGGTCGTCGGAGAGTGGGAGGCCGTCGGGCCCGGGAAGGTGGAGGGGCAGAGTCTGGTCTTCCCGGTCCGCCAGGGCGTCCAGGAGCTCGACGTCCGGATCCAGGGAACGTGGTCGTTCGAGGCGAAGCGGTAGCCTGGACGTCCATGCGCTGGACCCTGCCCATCGTCGTCGCCGTCGCCGCCGCCGGCATCGGCATCGCACTCGGCAGCCTCGGTGCCGCGGCCGAGAGCCCGCCCGCCGAGGTGGTCGAGTCGAAGTTCGAGCTCTTCGTCCACGACGCCGATGCGTCGACCGCGTTCTACCGCCTGCTCGGCTTCGAGGTCGCTCACCGGCAGACCCACGGCTACACGACCCTGCGGAGCGGCTCGACGGTGGTGGCGCTCTCGCCGCTCCCCGAGTGGGCGCCGATTCACTGGCTCGGCTTCCTCCGCAATCCACCGCTCGGGACGGAGATCGTCTTCTACACATCCGATCTCGAGGGCCAGCGCCAGGTGCTGCTGGCCGCGGGACACTTCCCGAGCGCCATCGAGAAGCAGCCCTGGGGCGATCGCGACTTCCGCGTGCGCGACCCCGACGGCTACTACGTGCGCGTCACCGAGGGGACGGCGGTGCCCGGCGCGGGCCCGCCGCCCGGCGCCGCGGCGGAGCCGAGCGTCGAGATCGACGGCGCGTGGCTCGAGGCCCGGCAGGGTCGGGACGAGAGCCAGCACACGCTGCGCGTCGCCATCTGGGCGCGCGAGGTATTCGACGACCCCGAGCTGCCGCTCGCGCTCTCGGACTTCGAGCAGCTCGATGCCGACCCCGAGCTCGAGTACGTGGTGGCGAGCCGGGGGCCCGGGACCGGGCCCTGGTATCGACTGCAGATCCTCGACTTCCGGCCCGATGGGATCATCGCGTTGTCGGTGCCTTCCGCCGGGCCGCCGCGCTTCCTGGAGGGTCGGATCCAGCTCGGCTCCCTGCCCCAGGGCTATCTGGGGGCCGGGAGCGAGCCCGAGTACACGAGCTTCCGCCTCACTCCGGCGGGCCTGGCTCCCATTGCCGAGGCCGGCCCGTGAGCGCACCGCCGACCGGCAAGGTGGTGCTCGTCTCGGGCTGCCCGGGCTGCGGCAAGACGTCGCTCTCCGCCGTGCTCGCCAAGCGCGAGGCGCTCGGCTTCCATCTCGTTTCCGACCACTACTACGAGTTCGTCGCCCACAAGATCGACCCGACGAAGCCGGAGTCCCGAGCCCAGAACGAGGCGATCATGCGCGCCCTGGCCGCCTCGTCGGCCGAGCTCGCAAGGAGCGGCTACGCCGTCTTCCTGGACGGGGTGATCGGGCCCTGGATGCTCCCCGAGTACCGCCCCTTCCTCGCCGAGCTCCCGACGCACTACGTCGTCCTCGAGGCGCCCGAACCCGATGCCCTGCGACGGGTGCGCGAGCGCGACGGGCCGGGCCTGAGCCCGATCGTGCGCCACATGCACCGGCAGTTCGCCGATCTCGGGCCCTTCGCCGGCCACGCCGTGGCGAGCCCGGAGGGTGCCCTCGACGCCGTCGCCGACGAGGTGGCGACTCGCCTCGCCGCCGGCGAGCTCGCGCTCGACTGGTCGCGCATCTAGCGGCCGCCACCCCTGCACGCCGGGCCTTGGCCGCGTACCATGCCGTGTCCGCCAGCCCGCCGCCGAGGCGCGTCCGCCCGCGGCCGGAGAGAGAGGAGCACCATGCCCAGCTACGAGGAGGCCGTCGCGGCCGTCACCGGCCCCGGGAGTCCCTTCGAGATTGCCGAGGCCGAGATCGGCGGCCAGAAGATGAAGACGTTCAAGAACGCGCCGCCGAGCCTGCGCGCGCTCTTCGGCGCGAGCCGGGCCAAGGCAGATCAGGAGTTCCTGATCTACGAGGACGAGCGCTGGACCTTCGGCAAGGTGATGGAGCACGTCGACGCGCTCGGCTCCCTGCTCGTTACGCAGTACGGCGTCGAGCCCGGCGACACCGTCGCCATCGCCATGCGCAACTACCCCGAGTGGATCGTGGCCTTCGCCGCCATCACCTCGGTGGGCGCCATCTCGGTCTCGTTCAACGCCTGGTGGACGGCCGAGGAGATGGACTACGCGATCGGCGACTGCGGAGCCAAGGTGCTCATCTGCGACATCGAGCGGCTCACCCGCGCCGCCGAGACCGAGACGGGCAAGAACCTGAAGGCGCTCGTCGTGCGCGCGCCCGAGGGCGACCTGCCCGCGCCCGCCGACCGCTACGAGGCGGTGCTGCCCCTGGGCTCGCCGCTTCCCGAGGTCGAGATCACGCCCGACATGGATGCCACCATCCTCTACACCTCGGGCACGACGGGCTTCCCGAAGGGCGCCGTCTCGACCCATCGCGCCGTGCTCTCGGCGCTGCTCGCCTTCGGCTGCCGCACGGCGGTGCAGGGCGTGGTCGCCCCCAAGGATCGCGAGAGCGAGTACCCGACGAGCTTCATCCTCGCGGTGCCGCTCTTCCACGTGACGGGCTGCGTGGCGGTCATGCTCTCGTGCTTCGCCGCCGGGCTCAAGCTCGTGATCATGTACAAGTGGGGGGCCGAGCGCGCCCTCGAGCTGATCGAGCGCGAGCGCATCACCAACTTCGTGGGCGTGCCGACCATGTCGTGGGATCTGCTCGAGTCGCCTGACTTTGCGAGCCGCGACACCTCGAGCCTCGGCGCCGTGGGCGGCGGCGGAGCGCCGGCCCCGCCGGAGCTGGTGGAGCGCGTGGAGAAGGGCTTCGAGAAGGGGCGCCCGGGCATCGGCTACGGCATGACCGAGACCAACGCCTACGGCCCCCAGAACTCGGGCGACGACTACCTGCGCAAGCCGACCAGCTCGGGCCGCCTGGTGCCCATCGTCGAGATGCGCGCCACCGACGACGCGGGCAACACGCTGCCCGTGGGCGAGGTGGGCGAGCTCTGGTTCCGCGGGCCCAACCTGATCCGCGGCTACTGGAACAAGCCCGAGGCCACGGCCGAGACGATCGTCGACGGCTGGCTGCGAAGCGGCGACATCGGTCGCATCGACGAGGAAGGCTTCGTCTTCGTGATGGACCGCGCGAAGGACATGGTGCTGCGCGCAGGCGAGAACGTGTACTGCGCCGAGGTCGAGGCGGTGATCTACAAGCATCCCGCCGTCTACGAGGCCGCCGTCTTCGGCCTGCCCCACGACCGCCTGGGTGAGGAGGTCGCCGTGGCGGTGCTGCCCAAGGAAGGGACGAGCCTCGACCCCTCGGAGCTACAGGCTTTCGTGAAGGAGCACCTGGCTCCCTTCAAGGTGCCGAGCCACGTGCAGATCGCGACCGATGCGCTGCCGCGCAACGCGGCCGGCAAGTTCCTGAAGCGTCAGCTTCGCGACGAGATCGTCGCCTCGCGCGGGGGCGCTTGAGGGCGCGCCCTACGCGGCGCTTCGCTCCGGCGCGGCTTCGGTCGCGGCCTGGGACCAGAGCGGCTCGTAGGCGGGCGGAGGCTCGACGCCGAGCTCTGCGCGCACCTCGTCGAGCGGCCGCGGGAGCAGGGCCTCCCAGTCGGCGGCATCGAGCCACTGCGCCTTGCGGCCGCGCTGCCAGGCCTCGCGGATCACGCGGCGTTCCTCGCCGTCGCCGTCGAGGTACGCCATCGCCACGATGAAGGCCACGCCGTGGTGCCAGCTCTGGGCGGTGCCGAACGAGAGCAGGGCGCCTTCGCCGCGCAGGTCGCGGCCCCAGCCGGTGACGACGTGCTGGAGGTCGTGGCAGTCGCGCAGGCGATCGAAGTAGCGGCGCCGATCCTCGTCGAGTCCTTCGCGCTCGATGCGCCCCTGCTCGCTGGCCTCGACCAGGCCGTCGGCGCTGATCGCCTCGCGCGCGGTGAACTCGGCGTAGGTGCGACCGAGCGAGCCTTCGGGCATGGCCATCAGGGCGTCGCGGTCCTGGAGGGTGGCCAGCAGGTCGCGCTTCTCGGAGAGGATGCGCGGGCCGTGCTCGCTCTTGCGGAAGCGCGCGAAGCTCGACTCGCCGCAGCCCGCATCGAGGGCCCCGATGATCTCGAAGACGGCCGCTGTATCGTCCGGGTTGGCCCAGAGCTTCCTCCAGGATCGGTACGCATCGCCGAGGCGAAGGCTCGAGAGGTCGAACATGATGGGTCTCCGGGCACGCTGGCTTCGAGTCCCGTAATCTACAGCATTGTAGATAGTGGTGCAAGGAGTCCGACTCCAGTGAGCCGATCCGAGCGCAAGGGCCCTGCGGAGGCTCCCGCGGCGCCCCCGCGGCGGCGGCGGAGCCCCGAGGAGGCTCGCCGGCAGATCCTCGATGCGGCGGAGAAGCTGCTGGTCGAGGGCGGGCCCGAGGCGATCCGGCTCCAGGACGTGGCCCGGGACGTGGGCATCGCCCACCCGACCATCCTGCACCACTTCGGGAGCCGCGAGGGCATGGTGCTCGCCCTCGAGCGCCGGGCCATGGAGCGCCTGCGCGACGAGCTGATGGCCGACCGCGAGGCCAGCTCCGAGGACGTCCTCGACCGGGTCTTCCGCGTGCTGGGCGATCAGGGCTACGCGCGGCTGCTCGCCTGGTCGGTCCTCTCCGGCCTCCCCGCCGAGACGGGCACGGAGTTCCGCATGCTCGAGGAGCTGGGGGAGGCCTATCACTCGGAGCAGAGCCGCGAGGCCGGCATCGACATCGAGGAGACCGTCTTCCGCGTGCGCCTCGCCGCCGTCGCGCTGTTCGGCGAGGCACTGCTCGGGCCGCTGCTCTCGCGCAGCGCCGGCCTCGACGATCCCGAGGACGAGGTGCGCACCCGCTTCCGTCACTGGCTGGCCCGGCTGATCGCCGGCGAGGAGGAGTGAGGAATGGTCCATGCCTTTCCCGAGGGCTTCGTCTGGGGCACGGCGACCGCCGCCCATCAGGTCGAAGGCGACAACACCCACTGCGACTTCTGGCTGCTCGAGCACACGCCGGGCACGATGTTCAAGGAGCCCTCGGGCGATGCGTGCGACCAGTGGCACCGCTACGCCGACGACATCGCCCTGCTCGCCGAGCTCGGCTTCGGCTCCTACCGCCTGTCGATCGAGTGGGCGCGCATCGAGCCCGAGGAGGGGCACTTCTCCCGGGCGGCCCTCGAGCACTACCGGCGGGTGCTCGGCACCTGTCACGACCACGGGCTCTCGACCTGCGTCACGTTCCATCACTTCACGAGCCCGCTCTGGGTGTCGGCCGACGGTGGCTGGGAGAGCGAGCGGACGGCCGAGCGTTTCGCCCGCTACTGCGATCGCGCCACGCGCTCCCTCGGCGACCTGGTCGACCGGGGCTGCACGCTCAACGAGCCGAACCTGCCCGTCTCCCTGGCCCACGCCGGCGTGCTCCCGACGGGAGGCCTCAAGCACGTCCCCTTCGTGGTGGAGGCGGCGCGGCGTTGTGGAGCGGATGCCGAGCACTTCGCGCCCTTCCTGGTGGGCGACCCCTACCGGGTGCGCGACGTCATGCTCGCCGCGCACGAACGCGGCCGCGAGGCGATGCGCGAGGCCGGGGCGCCGTTCCCGGTGGGCGTGACGCTCGCCATGCAGGAGGGGCAGGCCGTGCCCGGTGGCGAGGAGCATCTCGCGCGCTGGAAGCGCGAGAACTTCGAGCCCTTCCTCGAGCTCGCGCGCGACGACGACTTCATCGGCGTGCAGACCTACAGCCGCAACCGCTTCGGCCCGGAGGGGCAGCTCCCGCCGGAGGAGGGCGTCCCCGTCCTGATCATGGGCTACGAGTACTGGCCCCAGGCGCTCGAGGCGACGGTCCGATACGCCGCCGAGGCGACCAGCGTCCCCGTCGTCGTGACCGAGAACGGCATCGGCACCGACGACGACGAGCAGCGCGTCGCCTACTACCGCGAGGCCCTCTCCGCCCTGGTGCGCTGCATGCAGGACGGCATCGACGTGCGCGGCTACTACGCCTGGTCGCTGCTCGACAACTACGAGTGGATCCACGGCTACGGCCCGCGCTTCGGCATCGTCTCGGTGGACCGCGAGACCCAGGCGCGCACGCCCAAGAAGAGCGCGCGCCTGCTCGGAGAGGTGGCGCGCAGCAACGCCTTCGATCCGGCGTCCTTCGCCTAGCCCGACCTGGGATCCTCGCCCGGGAGCGGGCGCGTGTGCGTCCAGGCCCAGTACCAGAGTGGGAACTGGAGGGCGATGCGCACCCAGTTCAGGGCACCGGCTCCGCCACCGGGCTCGCCCGTCTCCATGTTCACGTTCTCGACGGCGACGTAGAGGTTCGCCGGGAAGACGGCGATCAGGAGCGCGACGATGCCCCACGCGGCGAGCACCCGTGTGCGCGGCTCGAGCAGGTAGACGCCGAGGGTGATCTCGATGAGTCCGGACACCACGTTCAGCAGCTCGGGCTCGGGCAGGCCGGGCGGGATGATCCGCACGTAGAACTCGGGGTTCCAGAGATGGTTGAAGCCGGCCAGGATGTACAGGCCGGACATGGCGTAGAGGCTGATGCGGCGCGCGATGCTCATGGCGGCATTCTGCACGAAGGCCGGCGGGCCCGCATTCGGTGTCGATCAGTCGCCGCGGATCAATGAGAGCGCCTGCTCGCGCGCGGCATCGACCAGCTCCTCGGCCAGGGGGTCGCCCCCGGCGCCTCGCGCCAGGGTGATGGCGCCGACGCAGGTCGCGACGGCGAGCAGGGCGCGCTCATGGCGCCCCTCCTCGTCGCCCGCGATCTGGCGCTCGAACTCCTGGGCCAGCTCCGCCAGGCAGCCGGCGAAGGCGCGCTTCGCGGCCCGGCCGGCGCGCGGCACCTCGCCGGTGAGAGCGGCGAGGGTGCAGCCTTCTCCCACCTGGGTGCGATGGCGCGGGTCGAGGTAGCCGCGCACCACGGCCTCGGCGCCCTCGGGCCCTGGCGCGCTGCGCAGGCGCCGCGCGAAGTCGCTCTCCCGCGCGAGCACCTCGGCGAAGAGCTCCTCCTTCGAAGGGAAGTGGGCGTAGAAGCCACCCCGGGTGAGCTCGGCGGCGGCCATGATCTGGTCGATCCCGACGCCGCGGTAGCCCTTGATGCGGAACAGTCGGGCCGCCTGGTCGAGAATGCGCTCCCTGGTCTGCTGCTTGTGCTCGGGCGGATAGCGCATGATATGTTGGATATCATATCATCCGCTGGGTATCGTGGAAAGCATCGACCCGGGTCGTCCTCCAGCCCGCCAAGGAGATCCCATGTCCGACGTCGAGCTGTTCCACTTCCACGGATCGCACTTCAACGAGAAGGCCCGTTGGGGCCTCGACTGGAAGGGCATCGCCCACGAGCGGAGGGCGCTCCTGCCGGGCCCTCACGCGGGCACCTGTCGGAAGCTCTCCGGTCAGAGCCAGACGCCGATCCTGCGTTGGGGCGACGAGGTCACCCCGGGGTCGGCCGCCATCCTGGCGCGCCTCGAGGAGCGCGAGCCTTCCCGACCTCTGATGCCCGAGGGCGCGGACCAGCGCGCCGAGGCGCTCGCGATCCAGCGCGACTTCGACGACGAGGTCGGGCCCGCGGTGCGGCTGGCCAAGTTCCACGAGGTGATGGACGCCGCCTACATGAAGGCGGTGTTCGCGCGCGAGGCCGGCTTCGCCATGCGCACGCTCTACGGGCTGATGTTCCCGCTGGTCCACGGCAAGATCCGCCGCGAGATGAACATCCACGACGAGTCGGCCGCCGAGGCGCGCGAGCGGACGCGCCGGGCCTTCGACTTCGTCGCCAAGAAGGCCGGCCCCGAGGGCTATCTGGTGGGCGACCGCTTCAGCGTGGCCGATCTCGCGTGCGCCGCACTCCTGATGCCGGCCGTCGATTGCTCGGCCTGGGGAGGACCCGCGCACTCCGGCGCGCCGAAGGAGACGGCCTGGTTCGAGCGCTGGGCCGATCATCCGGGCGCCGAGTGGGTCCGCGAGATCTACCGGCGGCATCGCCAGCCGAGCTGACGGGTCGCGCTACTCGGGCGGGATCAGGGCGTGGTAGCCGAGCCCCGGGTCGAGGTCGCGACGCATCATCGCCTCGAACTCGCGCGCCTCGGCTTCGCCCACGTCCTCGCGGTAGCCGCCCACGCGTGCCCGGCGCACCTTCAGCGTCTCGGGATCCTGGCCGTCGCGCAAGCGCAGCGACTTGTTCTTGAAGTAGCCGCTCTCTTCGAGCCCACGCATGTTCTCGACCGAGCCGAACTCGGCGGCCTCGCGCAGGATGCGCTCGTCGAACTCGTCCCCCAGGAAGTCGGCGAGCCGCTTCAGGGAGCCGACGGTGTCCTGGCGCAGGTCCTCGTAGCGCAGGATCAACGCACGCGGGTGCTGCTCCGCCAGCCGGAACCAGGTGTTGTGGTAGCGGATCACGTGGGGCAGCCCGATCTCCGGATGACGCATGAAGCCGATGCGGCCGATCGTTTCACGATCGAAGGGATCGGCGAGATCGTGCTGGATCATCTCTCGCTTGAAGGCGCTGGTGCGCTTGCGGAACTGGTTGTACCAGGAGGTCGCGACGTCGATCGGGTGTCGCGGCATGAAGAGCAGGCGCTTCTTCCGCAGTACCGGGTCGGTGACGATGGCCTCGGTGAGCCGCCGCTCCCAGCTCAGATACCCGCTCGTCGTGACGAAGCGCGGCAGCGCGGCGTTCTGCGCCTGGAGCTCGTCGTACCGCACCACCCGATCCGAGGCGAGGCCATACTTCTGCGCATACATCCGCGTGATGAGGGCGCGAAGCCAGGTGCCACCCGTCTTGGGGTGCCGCACGAAGACGACGTCGGCCGCACGCGCCATGCGCAGGTGCCAGCCCGTGAACAGCCGCAGCCGCGCCTCGATGCGCAGCGCCCGCGGCAGCACCGCGGTGCTCCCGATCATGAGCGCCCGCTGCATCCGCGGCGAAAAGAGCTCCATCGGCGGCCCATCATAGCGAGGGGACGGTCCTTGCAACTTGCAACTGGCCGCCCGCGGGGCGGGGACGGTCCTTGCCCAGCGGGGAGAGGACCGTCCCCACCCCTTGGGGTGTCAGCGGAAGAGGTGGAGGCGGCGGCCGAGGGCGAGGGCGATGGCCGTGAAGAGGAGGGCGGGGGCGAAGGCGGCTGCGGGTGGGGGGAGGGCGCCGCCGTAGCCGAAGCTCGCGCCGAGGCCCGTGAGCAGGGTGTAGGAGACGGCGATGGCGACGGAGAAGACCAGTGAGGCGGCCGTCGAGGGATGGGGCGGGCCGCCCAGGGCGAAGAAGAGGGCGAGCATCGGCAGCAGCAGGCACGCGAGGGGCGTGGCCAGCTTGGCCCAGAAGTCGACGTGGAAGCGCGTGGCGTCCACGCCGTTCGCCTCGAGCAGGCCGATCTCCTCCTGCACCTGCGACACGCTCAGGTGTCGGGTGTCGAGCTGCAGGTTCACGTCGCCGCCGAGTCGCGTCACGGGATCCGTCGGCTGGATGCGCGCCGTCTCGCCCCCGGCGTCGACGTGCTGCCCGTCCACGAGGCTCCACATCCCGTCTCCCACGTGGCGGGCACTCGTGGCGTCGATGCGGCGCAGCGGAAGCCCCGACTCGTCCAGCTCGTAGACGGTGATCTCGCGGGCGATGCCGGCCTCGGGGTCGAAGAGCGCCGCCTCGTAGAAGCGGTTGCCCTCGCGGAACCAGGTGCCTTCGCGCAGCGCGCCGGTCGGCCTCCCCTTGATGAGATCGTTGATGCGGTCGGCGAGGGCCGTCGAGTGCGGGATCACGCGGTCGTTGAGCAGGAAGCTCGAGGGAACGGCCACGGCGCTGATCACGAGGATCGGCAGCAGTCCGCGCCAGGCCGGGATGCCGCACGCACGCATCCCCACCAGCTCGCCGCGCGAGCCCACCAGCGCGACGGTCACCGCCGTCCCCACCAGCAGCGCGATGGGGACCACGCGCGAGGCCAGGAGCGGCAGACGCGCCAGGTAGTAGCGGCCGATCTCCGAGAGGCTCGGCGCGTAGCGCACGAAGCGGTCGACGCGCTCGAGCACGTCGATGGCGACGTACGCCACCAGGATCCCGAGGAAGCAGAGCAGGAACATCTCGAAGAAGCTGCGAGCCACGTAGCGGTCGAGCGCGTGCCGCCCCCCGCGCCGCGCGTTGGAGCCGCGACGCGCCGCCAGCCAGACGCCGAAGCGCGAGGGCTCGGGCCGCGGCCCGAAGGTGGGACGCGTGTGGAGACCGAAGGGCAGCAGCAGCACCCCCGCGCCGACGAGCGCGACCGGGAGCCAGGCGCCGACCGCGGCCGGGACCGTCTCGGACCACACCAGTCCGTTCCCGATCTGGATCAGCCCCTGGTAGAGCGCCAGCACCACGATCCCCACCACGAGGCCGGTCGACCGCGAGAAGCGCGCCCCGCGCACGAAGAGCGGGATCGTGCCCGCCGCGAAGAGCAGGGTGAGCACCGGCCAGCTGAAGCGCCGGTGCAGCGCCAGGAGCGACTCCGGGTCGCCGCGCTCGCGCAGGCGCGAGAGGGAGAGCCCGGCCAGGCGATCCACCTCGGTGCGCGCGAGCTGCTCGTCCGAGGAGGGGAGGGTGGTCACCATGCGCGCGGCGTCGAGGGCCCGACCCGAGGGCTCTCCCTCTTCGGGGCGCGGCAGGCTGCGCATGTTCTCGAGCACGATCTGGATGCGGCCGTTCTCGCTCGCCTCGAGCCGCGCGAGCTCGGCGAAGACGGTGTCGCCGAGGTCGGGCATGTAGAGCTGCACCGAGCGCAGCTCCTTTCCGTCGGGCGTGATCTCCCGGGCCGAGAGCCGGTAGTCGCCGAAGCGATGGACGAAGCCCGCCTGCAGGTGCGACCACGGGTGGGTGCGCGCCAGCTCGTCGAGCCGCGCGTCGAGGCGTTGGTTCGAGAGCGGCGCGGCCCCGAGTGAGAGCAAAGCGCAGAGCGCCGCCATGACGACGCCGAACACGACGAAGGGCCGCCACAACGAGAGCAGCGAGATTCCCGAGGTCTGCAGCAGGAAGAGCTCGCCTTCCGAAGCCAGGCGCCCGAGGGCGACGAGGCCGCCCAGCAGCGTGGCGAAGGGAATCATCCACGCGATCGAGGGAATCGCACGGTCGAGGGTGATGCCGCCGATGACCGAGGCGGGAAGGCCGCGATTGAGCACCAGATCGGAGAAGCCGAGCAGGTCCTGGGTCACGACGAGCAGGGTCAGCACCCCGAGCAGCACTGCCGTCGGGCCCGGCAGGTTGCCCAGCACCAGGCGCCGGATGCGGCGCCCCGGAACTCGATTCGGGGTGGTCGGCTCCATCGCGGGACGTAGGATCGCAGGCCGAGGGAGGATCGCGAGGCCGCCGGCGCGTGCGCTTCACACGGGTTTCAGCGCGCCGGGCACCGTTCCCCGCCCATCACCCGGCGCCGCTCACCCGGCGGCGCTCAGACCTCGTCCTTCGGCTCCGGCGTGCCCAGCACCTCGCGCACGCGGGAGGCGACGGTCTCGGCCTCGCCCACCGGCCGGTGGGGGCGCAGCTCGCAGCCGCCGTCGAAGGGGCGCGCGAGGTCGTTCTCGAACAGGCTCTTGTGCAGCGACTCGATCTCGGCGCTCGGGTGGATCCAGCCTTCGGCGAGAATGCGTGCGCACAGCCACTCGAGCCCGCGCTGGGGTCGCTCGATCCCGCGCCGGTTGGTGGGGCGCGCCATGGCCCGCCGCGCGATGACGCGCGCGATGCCGCGTCCCAGCCGCCGCCCGAGGCCGCGGATCCCGGACGAGCTGCGCGGAAGCGGCAGCACGTAGAGCGGCTTTCCGGTGGCGCAGGCCTCGGAGAGCATCGAGGCGCTGTCTCCCGTCGCGACCAGCACGTCGGCCAGCGCGAGGTAGCCCATGTAGGGGTTCTCGTCGGGCGGCTGGTCGGCGGCCCAGCGATGGAAGTGCTCGGTCACGTCGCCGAGCGCCTCTTCCAGGGCGTCGGCCGCGGCGGGCTTGGTGCGTCGGCTGGTGGTCACGAACACCGAGCCGCCCGCGCGTCGCGCCATGTCGGCCACGCGATGGCCGAGCTCGCGGGCCACCTCCTTGGTGAGCCGGTGCTCCGGGCTTCCGCCGCCCACGAGGAAGGCGATGCGCGGCTCGCGCCCGCGCTCGAGGCGGCTCTTCCAGCGGGCACGTGCGGACTCGAGCGCCGACTCGCGCACCCGCGAGATCGGGAGCACCGTGTCGATGCGCCGCGGATCCGGGTAGAGCCCCGAGAAGGCGGGCGCCACGGCGAGATCGAAGTCGTCCCTCAGGTTCGAGCCCATGCGGCCCATCACCACGGTGTGCGTGCGCCCGGCGGAGCGCTGGCGGATCCAGCCCGCGACCGGAGCCGAGCGACGGCCCGTCGCGATCACCAGGTCGGGCCACGGCGGCTTCACGCGCCCGGCCGAAGCGCGGGTCAGTCCGAGCAGGTTCGGCCCGAAGAGCTGCAGCGGCGCCTCGGCGAGGAAGCGGAAGGAGAGATCGATGATCTCGTAGGGCCAGCCGAGCTCGTCGGCGAGACCGATGCACTGGGTCGTGTGGCCCGGCTTGTGATCGGTGAGGACCCAGACCTTCGGCGGCTCCTCGACGAGCCAGCGCCCGCCGCTCTTCATCTGGAGCCGGCCCGACTCGATGGGCTCGCCCACGGTGTGGAGCAGCTGCCAGTGCACGTCGGGATGACGCGCCGAAGCCGACTCGAGCATCCAGGTCCACCACTGGGGCCGCCGCACCGTGCCGACCGGCGAGCGCCCGACGCGCCGTCCCACCGGCGGCGGCTCGCAGGAGGCCGCCAGCAACACGAACTTGCGGGCCCGGGAGAAGAGCCGCTCGATCACCCAGGGAAGGTCCTCGGCGGGGATGCCGTCGAGGCCCTCGGTGAAGACCACGCCGTCGTGGGTCGGCTTGGATTCGGCCGGGCCCAGGAGATCCTTCAGGCTCACGATGTCCCGGGGCGGCACCGCGTCGTCGATCGGCGGGACGCGCGTGGCGCGCACCTCGAGGACGGATTCCGCTTCGCTGCGCTGGCCGAGCTCGCTCGCGGCCTGCTCGATCTCGGGCCGGCGACGCACCAGCCGCCGCCCGAGGGCGCGGGTCTGGGTCTCGAAGCGGGCGCCCGGGCGGTCGGCACCGAAGAGATGGAAGCCCGCGGCGTTCGCCTCGCGCTCGAGCTCGAGCCACAGGTCGCCCTGGGGATTCGGCTGGTAGTAGAAGCGCTCGGGGAAGGGCCGCCACGGCTGCTTGTGCAGGGTGGTGTAGTGGAGCAGGCAGCTCTCGCCGGCCTCGTACTCCTCGTCGCGCGCGTTCCAGCCGCCGGGCAGGCGGCCGTAGCAGTTGGGATGGGCCAGGGCCTCGCGGATCAGCCCGTACTTGCGACGCCGCTGGGCGTCCTCGAGGGGCCAGAAGCGGGCCATCCGCGCGCAGTCCATCAGCATCACCGAGGTGTCGGTGGGGCTCACGGCCAGGTAGCCGTGGCCGTCGAGGGACATGTCGAAGAGCTCGCCCGGGTCGCGCAGGTAGATCTGGTCGACGTCGTTGTAGATCGCCCGGCCGTGGGCGCCGGCCAGGGCCGGGATCGCGAAGCGGTAGTTGGTGAAGCCGGTGTTCCAGCCCAGCCGCCGGAAGCCGGGCAGGTCGATCATCCGGTGGATCTCGTAGATCCGGCTCGGGTCCCGGACCCGCTCGATCGACCACAGGAAGATCCGCTCGGCCCGGTACTGGGCGGCCTCGGTGCCCAGGAAGATCCGCACCGGCGGCTTCTCCGAGGGGGCCACGCCGGCTCGCGGCAGGAGCACGATGCGCTCGACGTCTTGCGATCGCGTGGCTGGCATCCAGGGTTCGGAGTCGCGCATGGCCGATCCGGATCGGGGTCGATCCTGTGGTTCGAGCCCCGTTGTCATCGAACGCATCGAGCGCTCGGCTCGGACCAGGCTCGCGGGCTTCTGGGAAAGCGTTTCGCCGTCGCCACCTTGGATGGATGCGAGGCGCTCGGGTTTCCGACCTCTGATCCCGGCCGGACACGCGGCCGCGTCCCGGCGGGGGACCGCAAGGTACCTGATCGCCAGGGCTTCGGGAATTCTCCGAGGCGGGGCTTTGCCAAACTTGCGCACTCGGCCTTCGGCTCCGCTTCATCCGGGAAGCCCGCCGGGCGAATGCCCCGTGGGGAAGGCGAATCGATGAAGGCGGGGCGGCTCCCTCCGTTGACGGACCCGGGTGCAGTGGCACTCTGGCGCCTGATGACCGCCGCCGAGACCCACGCCCCGGCCCCCCCTTCGGGGGTTTCGCGAGCCGTCCGCACCGCCATCGCCCACCGCCTGCGCTCCTACAAGGAGGTCCGCAAGGCCAGGCGCTGCGACGTGATGGTGCTCTCCCGCGCCAAGAGCGGTCGCACCTGGGTGCGCGCCATGCTGTCGCGGCTCTACCAGCAGCGCTACGGGCTTCCCGAGGCCCAGCTGATCGAGTTCGACAACTTCCACGCCCAGGATCCGGCGATCCCGCGCGTGCTCTTCACCCACGGCTACTACCTTCGCGAGCGGCTGGCGACGCCCGGCTGGCAGGAGCGCTTCCGCGACAAGAAGGCCTTCTTCCTGGTCCGCCACCCCTGCGACGTCGCCGTCTCCGAGTACTTCCAGTCGACCAAGCGCGCAAGCGACCACAAGCGCGAGCTCTACGGCGTGGAAGGCGACCACGAGATGTTCGATTTCGTGATGAACGGGCCGCTCGGCATCCGCTCGGTGATCGAGTACCTGAACGGGTGGGAAGAGGTCGTGCGCGGCCTGCCGCGGCACCTGGTGCTCCGCTACGAGGACCTGCGCGCGCGTCCCGTCGAGAGCGTGGGGAAGGCGGCCGAGTTCCTGCAGGCGCCCTTCTCGGCCAGCGAGATCGAGGCCGCCGTCGAGTTCACGAGCTTCGACAAGCTGAAGGAGCTCGAGCGCAGCGACTTCTACGGCAACAAGCGGCTCCAGCCGCGCGATCCCGACGACCCCGACTCCTTCAAGGTCCGGCGCGGCAAGGTCGGCGGCTATCGCGACTACTTCTCGCCCGAGCAGATCGCGACGATGGAGGCGCTGGTCCGCGACCAGCTCTCCCCGGCCTACGGCTACCACGATGCCCTCGAGGCGGCCGCCGCAAGCCCCGGATCGCGATGAGCACGAAGGCCGCCCCGCCCGTGGGCACGACGCTGCTGCTGCCTTGTGAGACCCAGGCCCGGGAGCTCGATGCCAAGCTCCTGCTCGCCGCCTTCGCCGCCGAGCGGGGCTTTCGCGTGGTGGTCGGTGCGAAGAAGGAGCTCGACCGCTGCATCGGCGCCTTCCCGCGCGGCATCTACCTCTCGAAGAGCCTGACCGTCCGCAATCGCGTCGCCTATCAGACGCTGCGGCGGCTCGGCCACGCGGTCGTGTGCGGCGACGAGGAGGGCCTCGTCTGGCCCTCGCCCGAGTCCTACCTGCACGCGAAGGTGCACGGCGCGACGCTTCGCGGCGCCGACCTGCTGCTGGCCTGGGGCTCCGAGAACGCGCGGGTGTGGCGCGAGTGCCCGGACTACCACGGCGCACCGATCCACGCGGTGGGCAACGCCCGGATGGATCTGCTGCGGCCGGAGCTGCGCGGCCTGCACGACCCGGCCGTCGCGGCCCTGCGCGAGCGGCTCGGGCCCTTCGTGCTGCTGAACACCAACTTCAGCCGCATGAACCACTACCTGCCGAGCGGGAGCCGCCAGAAGAAGCAGCTCGATGCCGGCGGCAGCGGCCGCTCGGGAGACGACCTCGACACCGGCCTCGCGGCTCACAAGGCCGCTCTCTTCGATGCGTTCAAGCAGCTGGTGCCGCGTCTCGCCGACGCCCTCGGCGGCCACACGCTGGTGGTGCGGCCCCATCCGTCCGAGCGCCAGGAGACCTGGCACGAGGTCGCTCGGGGCCGCGACAACGTGCGGGTGCTCCACGAGGGAAGCGTCGTGCCCTGGATCCTGGCTGCGGATGCCGTGGTCCACAACGGTTGCACCACGGCCGTCGAGGCCTACCTGCTCGGGCGCCCCGCGATCGCCTATCAGCCCGTCGTCTCGGAGCGCTTCGACCTGCAGCTGCCCAACCTGATGTCGCGGCGCGCCTTCTCCGACGAGGCCCTCGTCGAGCTGGTGCAGGCTCACGTGGAGAAGCGCTTCGTGCCCGACCCGAACGAGGTGGCCAAGCAGGAGGAGCTGATCGACGAGTACGTGTCCGGGCGTCGCGACGGCTTCGCCTCCGAGCGCATCGTGGACGCGCTCGTCGCGTTCGCGCCCGGCTCGCGCATCGCCGAGCCGCCGCCCTGGCTGCCGCGCTTCACCACCCGGGCCTTCGTCGCCGGACGCCGCGTGGTGCGTCAGGTGGAGGCGCGGATTCCCGGGCACCACAACAGCCGCGTGTACCTGCGGCACATGTTCCCCGGCATCGCCGAGTCCGAGGCGCGCGAGCGCATCGCCGCCTACGGACGCGCCCTCGGTCGCTTCTCGGGTCTTCGGGTCGACCAGCGCTTCGAGAACGTGTTCGAGGTGCGCCGTGGCTGAGCGACCGATTCGCACCCAGGCGGCACCGCGCACGCTTCCGGGCCGCGGCGTGCGGAAGCTCCTGTGGAAGCGGCTGCACCTTCCGCGTTCGATGGTGCACGCGGGGCTGAGCGGCGCCAAGACCGCGTTCGCCTGGGGTCAGGTGCAGCGCCGCCGCGCGCTGGCCGCCTCGCTCCCGCGTCCCGAGTTCGAGATCCCCGACTCGAAGGGCGTGCTCCCCTTCGAGTCCGGCAAGCTGCCGGGCACCGAGGAGGTGCTGTCGATCTGCCGTCGGCTGGTGCGGGAGAGCGAAGCCCGGACCGAGGCGTTCAATCCCAACAAGCAGGACTTCCTGCGCACGGTGATTGCGGGCGACGATTTCGCGACCCAGCCCGAGCTCGTGCGCTTCATGATCTCGCGGCCGATCGTCGAGGCGGCGGCGCGCTATCTCGGCGCGGCGCCGGTGCTGGCTGGCGCGGCCCTCTGGTGGACGCCGCCGAACCAGAGCGCGGTCTCGAGCCAGCTCTGGCACCTCGACAACGAGGACTACCGCCAGCTCAAGGTGTTCGTGAACCTGACGGACGTGGACGAGGACCAGGGCCCCTTCACCTGCCTGCCCGCCGACCGCTCCGCGCTCCCGGCCCGGCTGCTGCGCCAGGGCCGCGGGCGCCTCGACGATGCGGCGGCCCTCGGCGCTGGGGGGGCCGAACCGATCCGGCTGATCGGGCCGGCGGGCTCCGGCGCGTTCGTGGATACGGCGCGCTGCCTCCACTACGGGAGCCGCGGCAACCGCCGGGAGCGGCTCGTGCTCGTCTTCCAGTTCCTGAGGCTCGAGGCGCCCACCGAGTCGACCTTCCAGGTGCGGCGCTTCCCGGCCCTGCGGAGCGGGCTCGACGAGCTGCAGCGCCTCGCCATCTCGCGCGGCTGAGGCCCCTCGGGGATTAAGGACTCCCCAAGCCGGGCCCCTGCGGAGCCCGCCGCGAGGCTTCGGAAGTCCCTCGTTTCGTTAGCTTTCGCCCCTCCCCGGGCCCCTGGGCCCGCCGACCCGATCCGCGAGGTGCTCCCGCGTGCGCGTCAAGATCTTCGGTGCCGGCTCGATCGGCAATCACCTGGCTCACGGCCTGCGCCGGCGCGACGCCGAGGTCACGATCTGTGACGTCGACCCGGCGGCGCTCGAGCGCACCCGGAACGAGATCTACCCCGAGCGCTACGGCGCCTTCGACCCGGCCATCCGCCTTCTGCCCGTGGCCGACGTGGCCGACGAGGCCTTCGACCTGGTCGTGATCGGGACCCCGCCCGACTCGCATCTCGCGATCGCACGGGAGCAGCTCGAGCGGGCCGCGCCCCGGGTGATGGTGATCGAGAAGCCGCTCTGCACCCCCGACCTCGCGGGCGCCGCCGAGCTGCGTGACGCGGCGGCCGCCGCCGGGACCGCCGTGTGCGTCGGCTACAACCACACGCTCACCGCGCACACCCGCCTGGCCGAGCAGTGGCTCGCGGAGCAGCCGCTCGGCTCGGTCACCACCCTGGTGGCAGGCTTCCGCGAGCATTGGGGCGGGATCTTCGGCGCCCATCCCTGGCTCTCGGGCCCGAAGGACACCTACCTCGGCTACACCGAGCGGGGCGGCGGTGCGCTCGGCGAGCACTCCCACGCCATCAACATCTGGCAGCACTTCGCCCGCGCGGCGGGCCTCGGCCCGATCGTCGAGGTCCAGGCGATGCTCGACTCCGTCGAGGAGGACGGCGCGCGCTACGACCGCATCGCCCAGCTCTCGGTGCGAAGCGAGTCCGGCATCGTCGGCCAGATCGTCCAGGACGTGGTGACGAAGCCGTCGCGCAAGTGGGTGCGGCTCCAGGGCAGCGAGGGCTTCCTCGAGTGGGAGGTCAACGTGGCCGACGGCGAGGACGGCGTGCGCATGCAGTCGGCCGACGGCGAGACCCGCGAGGAGCGGGTGCAGAAGACGCGCCCCGACGATTTCCAGCCCGAGGTCGACCACCTGATCGCGCTCGTCGAGCGCGGGAGCCCCGACCCGGACTCGCCCATCGCCCTCGAGCGCGGCCTCGACACCATGCTCGTGATCGCGGCGGCGCTGCGCTCGTCGGCCGAGGGCCGCAGCGTGCGCATCGATCCCCGCGGCGGCTACGGCACCGGAGCGCTCTCCTGAGAGGGGGCCGTCGCATCCTGGTCGTCGTTCCCGCACGGGGCGGCAGCAAGGGCGTCCCGCGCAAGAACCTGCGCCCGGTGCTCGGCGTGCCGCTCGTGGTGCGCGTGGGTGCGCTCGTTCGCGAGCTCGAGTGGGTCGACCGCGCGGTGGTGTCGACGGATCACGGCGGCATCCTCACCGCGTCGGAAGACGCCGGCCTCGAGGCGCCCTTCCGCCGCTCGCCCGAGCTCTCGGGGGACCGCATCGGCGACCTCGAGGTGTTGACGGAGGCGCTCGTCGAGACCGAGCGCGACGACGGCGCCCGCTACGACGTGGTGGTGATGCTGCAGCCGACCTCGCCCCTGCGCCGCGCCGAGCACGTGACGCGCACGGTCGACGCCCTGGTCGAAGGCGATCTCGACGCCGTCTGGACCGTGAGTCCGACGGACTCGAAGGCCCACCCCTTCAAGCAGCTCGAGGTCGATGCCGAGGGTCGGCTCTCGCTCTTCGACGAGCGGGGCAAGGACATCGTCGCGCGTCAGCAGCTCACGCAAGTCCACCACCGCAACGGCGCCGCCTACGCCATCACCCGCGAGTGCCTGCTCGAGCAGAAGACCATCCTCGGTGCCCGCACCGGTGCCGTGGTGATCGACGAGCCCATGCTCTCGATCGACACCGAGGCCGACTTCCGGGCGGTCGAGCGGGTGCTGCGCGAGCGGGAGGAGGCGGGCGAGCCTGCAAAGCCCCGGGTGCCCGCCAAGGAGCTCACCTTCGTCTGCGACGTGGACGGTGTGCTCGCCGGCATGACGCCGGGCAACGACTACACGAAGAGCGAGCCCCTGCGCGACAACATCGCCCGCATCAACGCGCTGAAGGACGCCGGGCATCGCGTGGTGCTCTTCACCGCGCGCGGCTCGGCTTCGGGCAAGGACTGGCTCGAGCACACGCGCCGGCAGATGGACTCGTGGGGCGTCCGCTACGACGACCTCCGCGTGGGAAAGCCCGCGGCGGACTATTATATTGACGACCGCCTCGTCACCCCCCACGAGGCGCTCGCGATCGCCGGCGTCGCGGGTGATCCCGGCCAGGCTTCCGAGGAATCCGCGGATTCCTGAGATCGATCTCGTTTCGAACCCTTCCAAGGAAGGACCTTCCACATGAGTCTGTTGAACGACCTCTTCGTCTTCGAGATGGCCAACAACCACCAGGGATCGGTGGCCCACGGCCTGAAGATCATCGAGGCCGCGGCCCGCATCAGCCGCAACCACCGCGTGCGTGGCTCGGTGAAGCTGCAGTTCCGCGAGCTCGACAGCTTCATCCACCCGGACTGGAAGGGCCGCGAGGACGTGAAGCACCTGCCCCGCTTCGAGAGCACGAAGCTCTCCGTGGCGGAGTTCGGGCAGCTGGTGCGCGCCATCCGCGACGAGGGTCTCGTCGCCATGGCCACCCCCTTCGACGAGGCGTCGGTCGGCACCTGCCTCGACCTCGGCGTCGAGATCATCAAGATCGCGAGCTGCTCGGCGACCGACTGGCCGCTGCTCGAGGCCGTGGCCGACGCGCGCAAGCCCGTGGTCGCGTCCACCGGAGGCCTCTCGATCTACGAGATCGACAACCTGGTGAGCTTCTTCCGCAAGCGCGTGCCCGAGTTCGCGCTGATGCACTGCGTGTCGACGTACCCGACGCCGCCCGAGGACGTGTGTCTCGGCTTCATGGACAAGCTGATCAAGCGCTACCCCTACATCTCGGTGGGCTACTCGGGCCACGAGGCGCCCGACGACACCGACGTGGTGCAGGCCGCCATCGCCAAGGGCGCTCGCCTGGTCGAGCGCCACATGGGCGTCCCCACCGACGACGTGAAGCTCAACGCCTACTCGGTGAACCCCGAGCAGGCCGACGCCTGGGTGGCGGCCGCCGAGCGCGCGCGCACCCTCTGCGGCACCGACGAGACCAAGCACACGAGCCAGGAGGAGATCGACTCCCTGCGCTCGCTGCAGCGCGGCGTCTGGGCGAAGCGCGCGATCAAGACGGGCGAGACGATCCAGCCCGAGGACGTCTTCTTCGCCATGCCGCTCCAGGACGGCCAGCTCACGAGCGGCGAGTTCGGCCGGCTGCGCGCCCACCACGTGGCGACGCAGGACTACGCGGCGGGCGAGGCGGTGACCGAGCACGCCAGCGAAGACCCGATGAGCGAGTTCCGCGGGATCCTCCACGACGCCAAGGGCATGATCTACGAGGCCGGCATCGAGCTCGGCGACGACTACACCATCGAGATCTCCCACCACTACGGGCTCGAGCGCTTCCGCCAGGTGGGCTGCGTGCTGGTGAACCTGATCAACCGCGAGTACTGCGAGAAGATCCTGCTCCAGCTGCCGGGCCAGCGGCACCCGACCCACCGTCACGAGCAGAAGGAGGAGACCTTCCGGCTGCTCTGGGGCGATCTCGAGGTCGAGCTGAACGGCGTGACCCACCACCTCGAGGCCGGCGACAAGCTCCTCGTCGAGCGCGGCGCGCGCCACAACTTCCGCACCACGGGCGGCGCGATCTTCGCCGAGATCTCGACCACCTCGATCGTGGGTGACTCGTTCTACGACGACCCCGCCATCGCCGAGCTCGACCCCATGCAGCGGAAGACGATCCTCGAGAGCTGGTAGCTCTGCCCATGGGCCTGCTCGACCCGAACGTCCTCGACTCGATCGGGACCGAGGCCTTCCAGCAGGCCGA
>JASJCN010000263.1 GCA_030065975.1 Myxococcota bacterium | reverse complement strand
GCCGCAGGGGCCAGAACCCAGCTGGCCGCGGGGGCCAGAACCCAGCTGGCCGCAGGGGCCAGAACCCAGCTGGCCGCAGGGGCCAGAACCCAGCTGGCTGCGGGGGCCAGAAGCAAGGCCGCGGCGAGCACGCAGCGGCGCCCGCGCGCGACCCAGCCCCGGCCGAACGCGATCCATGCCATCTCGCAGACGCTCGCAGACGAGCGGACCGGGCGCGAGCCGCTCGCCGCTGAGGGCCCTCTGGCGCTGTTCCGCTCGCTCGCCACGAACGGCGTCGCGGAGCCACTCATCCACGGGGGCTGAGAGAGACGGAGTCGCCTTTCCCGGCGCGCTTCGGGCTCGCACGGGAGCAAGGCATGAGCACCCACCACCCTCTCCGAACGGCGCGCGGCTCGAAGTCTCCGCTGCGTACCCGTCCCCTCGCACTCCTGCTCCTGCTCTCGATCGTCGTGCCGTTTCCCGCCTCGTCCGGGGACGGGGTCGTCGAGATCAACCAGGTGTGTGCCACGGAGACGGGCTGTACGGCCGGAGACGCGCCGGGTTTCCCGGTGACGCTGGACACTCCGGGGAGCTACCGGCTGACGTCCAACCTGACCGCGGCCACCGCCAACCAGGGGTTCAACATGATCGAGGTCTCGGCGAACCACGTGAGCCTCGATCTCGGCGGATTCATGATCCAGTGCACCGACCGACAGGGAGGCGGCTGTCAGGCCGCTCCGGGTCTCGGCCGGGGCGTGGACGTCCAGAGCGGCTTCTCCGGGGTCTCGGTTCGCAACGGAACCGTGTCCGGAATGGGTGGCTTCGGCATGGTCCTGCGGGACGACGCCGAGGCGACGCGACTGCGCGTGCTCGGCAGCCAGGCGGACGGCATCGACACCGGCCGGCGCTCGAGGGTCGAGGGGAACGTGGCGAGCGGGAACAGCACGGGGATCGCCGTCGGGTTCGGCTCGACGGTCATCGGGAACACCGCCTCCGGGAATCGGACGTTCGGAATCATCGCGGGCCGCGGGTCGACGGTCTCGCAGAACGCGGCCTTCGAGAACTCCGGGGACGGCATCAATGCCGATGGCGCGACGATCTCGGACAACGCGGTCGCCGACAACACCGGGGACGGCATCCAAGCCGGCCAGGGCTCCACCGTGGGGCGCAACACGGCGCGCGACAACGGACAGTTCGGGCTCCGCCTCGGCGCGACGACGTCGTATCATTCCAACACGGTCACCGGGAACGGAGGGACCGTGTCGAGTGGCATCAACCGCGGAGGCAACTTCTGCGATGGCGCCGGCTCGGCGTTCTGTCCCTAGGACGCGCGCAGGCCCTGGCCCCGCAAGAAGGAGCCCCGATGTCGACACCCCTCCCTGCCGGATCCGGGGGCGATGGATCCCGGGGCGATGGATGCCCGCCGCTTGCGGTCGGCCTTCTCTGCGTCGCCTTCGGGCTGGCACTCTTCACGGCGCTGGTGCCGACCGGGGAGCACCTCGGCGACGACGCGTGGACGGCGCACCAGAAGTTCCACGCGTTCCGCGAGATCTTCCTGGCGTCGCTCTTCTCCGTCACCGGAATCGTGCTCTGCCTGGGCCCGCTGCGGAGGGGCGAGCCGCATGCGTTGTCGGCCGTGGCGCTCCTCGGGGTCGGCGTCGTGGCCGGCTTCTGGTTGGGGCTTCCCATCACCGGCATCGGCAAGGGCGGGGTCGAGCCCTTCGTGAACCACGGCGTCCAGGCGGTCGCGCTCGTGGCGGGCTACGGGATCGCGCGATCTCGCTCGGGGTCCCGGGCGTGAGGGTCTAGAGGCGCCCCGCGATCACGCTCTCCCGGGACACGCCACACGCGCCCGAGGGCCGCGCGCGCAGCTGGTCGGCGAAGCTCTGCAGGTGGACGGACCCAGGGACCTCGCCCGAGGGGGTCGGTATCCGGGCCAGCAGGCCGAGGCCCTCTTCGCGCAGGCTCGGGTCGCCTCGCTCGTGGCCGACGCACAGCAGCGAGGCGGCGAGCTCGAGGGAGTAGTCGAGTCGCTGGGGCGAGCGGGCATGGGCGCGGCGGATCAGTGAGAGGGCGCGGAGCTTGTCTCCTCGAGCCCCGAGCAGCAGCCGGGTCATGCGCGACTCCGGCAGGCTCCGGTACACGATGGCGGCCGCGTAGTAGAGATTCGCCCGCTCGTCCTCGCCGTTCGCGTGCACGAAGGTGGGCTCGTCCTCCAGGCAGCGGACGAGGGTGTTCACCAGCTCGCGCGCGATGCCGGCCGCCGCGAAGCCGCCGCGCGCCGCGGCGATGTGGCCGAGGCCGACCAGGCGATACAGGCGGCACTCGGCGCAGCCCGGATCCAGGAAGAGCCCGCGATCGGCCCACGCGAGGGTCTGTTCGGCGAGTCGGACGCGCTCGTCGGGGCGCTCGACCTCGAGGTCGGCGAGACGCGCGAGGGCCCTCGCCGCTCGCCAGGCCGAGTGGGCGTTGGGGCGGCGGGCCGCGATCTGCTCGTGGGCGCGCGCGGCACCGCGGAAGTCTCCGGCCGCCTCCAACGCGTCGGCCTCGAGGTGCCATTCGGAGAGCTCGGCGCACTCGCTCGGGCTCGAGCACGGGACTGGAGAGGGCTCGGCCTGCGCGACTCCGCACACCCAGGCGACCGCCCACAACGAGGCGGCGATCGAGATCGTGGCGAGGCGAACGCTGAGCATGCCCCTTGGATATCAGGGGAAGGGAGCCGCTCCGTGTGAGGCCTCTCACGCCCCGCGGAGAGGGCATTCGCCGGGATGGCCGGGCGGCCGAGGTGGGTAGAATCCTCCCCAGGGGAACCCTTGGACCTCATCCTCTCCATCTTCGACTGGATCGGCGCGAACGAGGCCGTCCTCTCCGGCATCGCGGCGACCGTCGTGATCGTCGGCGTGCTGATCACCGTGGGCCGAGGCGCGCGCTCGCTGTTCCGCGGCGGGGCGGCTTCGACCTCGACCCCGCCGGACCCGGATGCGCCGGCGTCGGAAGCCGGCGATCCCCCGCTCGTCGTCGATCGGCCCTCGATCGCCGTGCTGCCCTTCACCAACCTGTCGGAGGACGCGCAGCACGAGTACCTCGCCGACGGGCTGAGCGAGGAGATCATCCTCGGCCTGTCGCGGATCAAGCAGTTCTTCGTGATCGCGCGCAACTCGAGCTTCACCTACAAGGGACGCAACATCGACTCGCAGCAGGTCTCGCGCGAGCTCGGCGTCCGCTACGTGCTCGAGGGCAGCGTGCGCAAGCACGGCGACCGCGTCCGCATCACGGCGCAGCTGGTCGACGCCACCAATCGCCGAACCGCCTGGGCCGAGCGCTTCGACCGACCGCTGGAGGACATCGTCGAGGTCGACGACGAGGTGACCGAGGCGATCGTCGCGGCCCTGCAGCCGGCCCTCCGGCGCGCCGAGGCGGACCTGGCACGGCGCGCCCGTGCCGAGGACCTGACGGCCTGGGGGCTGGTGAACCAGGCCTGGGTGGCCGTCCAGAGCGACCTCGGGAGCCGCGAAGCCGCGGAGTCGGCGATCGCCTCGTGTGAGGAGGCCCTGCGCCGCGATCCCGACTACGCCCTCGGCCACGCCGTCCTCGCGCTCTCCCGCTCGCTCCTGCTGCGCGAGGGAATCGGCGAAGAAGGTGCGCCCGACGAGGCGATCCGGCGCGCGCTCCAGCTCTCCGACGACGACCCCCTGATCCATCATTGCCACGCGGCCCTGAACGGGAACCTGGGTCGCACGACCGATGCGCTCGGGGCCTGGGAGCGTGCGCTCGAGCTCGACCCCAACAGCGCCGCGATCCGAGCGGGGCTCGGCATCGCGCGCATCTACAATCGCCAGCCCGATCTCGCGCTCGAGGGCATCGACCAGGCGCTCCGGCTCTCTCCGCGCGATCCGCTCACCTACCACTGGCTCGCAAATCGCGCGCTGGCTTGCAGCCTGCTCGGCCGCTGGGACGAGGCCCTCGAGGCCGCGGAGAGCTCGGTGCAACGCACGGGCTCCCAGGTGGGCTACGCCGTGTTGGCGAGCGCGCTCGCCCAGGCCGGACGCGACGACGACGCCCGGGCGGCCTACGCCGAGCTCAGGAAGCGCGCGCCGGGAATGGACCCCGGTGACTTCAAGAAGCTGGTGCGCGGGCTCTCGACCGGCGACCAGGCGGATGCCCTCGCGCGGGCGATGTACCGCGCCGCCGGTATGGAGCCCCCGGACGCCGCTTGATGCCCGTAGCTCCGGAGAAGACGATGACTCGCTCCGCCCGTTCCCGTTCGCTCGTGGCCGCCGTCATCGTCCTGACCCTCGGCGCTGCCGGAGCTGAGGCCTCGGCGGAGGACGGACTCGTTGCGTACCGCGGCGCCACCCTGATCGACGGAAGGGCTCGTCTGCCCGTCGAGAATGCGACGGTCCTGGTGCGAGGGGACCGCTTCGTCTCCGCGGGAGCCGACGTCGAGATCCCCGACGGAGCCCGGGTCGTCGACGTCTCGGGTACCTGGATCGTCCCCGGCCTGATCGACGCCCACGTCCACTTCATGATCTCTGCCCGTCTCTACACGCGACCGAACATGCTCGACCTGACGGAGGTCGTTCCCTACGAGGCAGAGGTCGCCTGGATCCAGGAGAACCTCGACGAGACCCTGCGCAGCACCCTTTGTGCGGGGGTGACCGGGGTGATCTCCGCGGGTGGCCCGTTCATCGAGTACGAGGCCCGCGATCGCGCGCGAGCCATGCCCGACGCACCGACGGTCTTCGTCTCACACGGGCCGATCACCCAGGTGCCGGTCTTCATGGCACAGCGCTTCTTCCCGCTCTTCGATGGTGACGTGACGTTGAAGTCGGCACGGTCGCCGGAAGCGGGCGCCGCGCTCGTCCGGGAGGGAGCCGAGCGCGAGGCGGATCTGATCAAGACCGTGTACGACGCCGGCGGGAGCATCCTTCGCAGGTGGCTCCAGTACCGCTACGTCTCGATCCACGAAGCCATCGTCTCGGAGTCCGCGAAGCACGGGTTCAAGGTGACCACGCATGCCCACGAGCTCGAGCCGGCGCGCAACGTGGTCGCAGCCGGCGTCGACAGCCTGCAGCACGTGCCCGCGGACGAAGCCGTCGACGAGGCGTTCGTCACGCTCCTCCGAGAGAGGCGGGTGATCGTCGTGCCCACCCTGGCGATCCGACAGCGAACCTTCTCCGAGGTCTTCGAGGGGTCGATCGAGCTGCTCCCCATCGAGCGTCGCTGCACGGATCCGTCGATCATCCGTAGCTGGTCGGAGGTCGAAGGCCTGAGCGGCCCGACCGACGCGCGCATCCAGCGGGTGGCCGACGGGACGGCGATGGCGACGGCGAACACGAAGGCCCTCCACGAGGGCGGCGTCGAGATCGCCGCCGGCACGGACGCGGGGAACATCGCACTCCCCCACGGAGCGTCGCTGCATCTCGAGCTCCGGAAGCTCTCGGAGGTGGGTCTGTCGCCGATGGACGTCCTCGCGGCGGCCACGATTCGCGCCGCGAAGGTCGCCGGGCGCGAAGCCGACCATGGGAGCATCGAGGCGGGGAAGTTCGCGGACTTCCTGGTGCTCTCGGAGGATCCGCTCGCCGACGTCGCGAACCTCCAGGCGATCGATCTCGTCGTCAAGCACGGCCGCGCCTTCGCGCCCGATGAGCTGGCGCGGTAGCCCGCGCCGCCCGGCTGGAAGAGCCCGTTCGCCGCTGGTACCCATGTCTCCTGCGAGCCGGCCCGCCGGCCCACCGGCCCCTGCCCAAGGGGGCCACGAGAGGAAGGAAGATGCTCGAGCGCGACTTCACCGAAGAGCAGCAGATGTTCCGCGAGGCCTACCGCCAGTTCCTGGCGGCGGAGGTCGTCCCCCACATGGAGAAGTGGCGCGATGCGGGCATCGTCGACCGGGAGATCTTCCGCAAGGCGGGGGACCAGGGCTTCCTCATGGTCTGGCCCGACGAGAAGTACGGCGGCATGGGCGACCCCGACTTCCGCTTCGAGCAGATCATCATGGAGGAGACCGCGTACGCGCGCGTCGGCGACTGGTACAACTCGCTGCACAGCCGGCTCGTCGGCCCCTACCTCACGCGCTTCGGCTCCGAGGAGCAGTGCGATCGCTTCCTGCCCGGGTGCGTCTCGGGCGAGACGATCCTCGCCGTCGCGATGACCGAGCCCGACGCCGGCTCGGATCTGGCCGGCATGCGATCGACCGCCGTCGAGCACGACGACCACTGGGTCCTGAACGGCACCAAGACCTACATCTCGAACGGCATCAACGCGGATCTCGTGGTGGTGGCCGCCAAGACCGGCTCGCCCGAAGAGCGGCACTCGATGACCCTCTTCCTCGTCGAGCGGGGGATGGCGGGCTTCGAGCGCGGGCGCAACTTGAAGAAGATGGGGCTCAAGGCCCAGGACACGGCCGAGCTCTTCTTCAAGGACGTGAAGGTCCCGAAGCGAAACGTCCTGGGCGAGCCCGGGCGCGGCTTCATCTACCTGATGGAGGGCCTCGCCGAGGAGCGCCTGATCGGCGCCGTCGGCTACCTCTCCGCTGCGCAGCTCTCCTTCGATCTGACCCTCGAGTACGTGCGGGAGCGCAAGGCCTTCGGCAAGCCCCTCGCCGCGTTCCAGAACACGCAGTTCCAGCTGGCCCAGCTGCGGACGGAGCTGGACATCGCGCAGATCTTCATCGACCAATGCGTGGCGGCGTTCAACGCCGGCAAGCTCACCGCGGTCGATGCGGCGAAGGCGAAGCTCGTCACCTCCGAGCTGCAGGTGAAGGCGGCCGACGTCGGCGTCCAGCTCCACGGCGGAGCCGGCTACATGGACGAGTACCCGATCTCGCGCCAGTTCACGGATGCCCGGGTGGCCCCGATCTACGCGGGCTCCTCCGAGGTCATGAAGATCATCATCAGCCGCGACGTGATCGGCGACGGCTACGAGCCGTTCAACAAGCGCAACTTCTGAAGCGGAGGTCGCACCGATGAAGGCAGCCCGCTTCGCACGCCACGGGGGAGTCGAGGAGCTCGAGGTGGTCGACGTTCCGGATCCCGCCTGTGGGCCCGAGGACGTCGTCATCCGCGTCGGGGCAACCTCCCTGAACGGCTTCGATCCGATGATCCTGGCCGGGACCACCGGCCTGAAGACGCCGCTTCCGATGACCCCCTGTGGCGACTTCGCCGGCGAGATCGCCGAGGTCGGCCCCGAGGTGATGGGCTGGAACGTCGGGGATCGGGTGTGCCCCCACCCCTACGTCCTGGGAGAGGGGATGACCGGCGAGACGCGCCTGGGCGCGGCCTCTCAGTACGTGCGGATCCCGGCGAGCAACCTGATCGCCACCC
This sequence comes from Myxococcota bacterium, assembly GCA_030065975.1. Taxonomy (GTDB): domain Bacteria; phylum Myxococcota_A; class UBA9160; order UBA9160; family UBA6930; genus JASJCN01. Next base: position 1,032 of record JASJCN010000263.1, on the reverse strand, counting down.
CCGACGGCGTCTCGGACGTCGAGGCCGCCTCACTGCCGATCGCCTACGGAACCGCTCACCGCATGATGACGACGCGCGGGAAGCTCCGGGCCGGGGAGAAGGTCCTGATCCTCGGGGCGACCGGAGGGGTCGGGACCTGCTGCGTCCAGCTCGCGAAGTCGGTGGGCGCCGAGGTCATCGTGACGGGCAGCGCCGCGTGGAAGCTCGATCGGCTGCGCAAGCTCGGCGCCGATCACGTGATCGATACGTCGCAGGAGGACTTCGTCGACGCGGCCCATCGCATCTGCGGGCGCCCCCGGGTGTTCGGGGGCGGCGGTGTCGACGTCGTCGTGAACTACATCGGCGGGGAGACCTGGGCGAAGTCCCTGAAGTGCCTGAAGCGCGACGGCCGGATGCTCACCTGTGGCGCGACGGCGGGCTTCGAGCCGCCCACGGACATCCGCTTCATCTGGTCCTTCGAGCAGAACATCATCGGAGCCAACGGCTGGACGCCGGACGAGCAGCGAGAGGTCCTGCAGATGGTCTCGGACGGGCGTCTGAAGCCTGTCATCCACGCCGCCCGGCCGCTTGCGGCGATCGCCGAGTCGATGCAGGAGCTGATCGACCGCAAGGTCGTCGGGAAGTCGATCCTGCTCCCCTTCGACGAGGGCGCCGACGGACCCTAGAGCGCCGTCGCGTCTTCGCCGACGCGGCCCCCGGTCGGTCTTCTCGGAGGTGGCGCCCCCGTCGGTCGGCTCGCTGGCGGGAGGCCGGCCGGGTATCCTGCAAGGCCCCCCCTCGATGGAGACTGCATGCCCGCCGAGCCCGAGCCGCTCGAAGCGTTGCGTCGGCGCGTCGTCGAGCTCGAGGCCGAGCTCGAGGGCCGCCGGGTGGTCGAGGCCGCCTTGCGCGAGTCCGAGGAGCTCCACCGGATCACGCTGCGGAGCATCTCCGACGCCGTCTTCGTCACCGACGACGACGGCCGGTTCACGTTCATCTGCCCCAACGTCGAGGTGATCTTCGGCTACAGCTACGAAGAGGTGGAGGCCCTCG
>JASJCN010000262.1 GCA_030065975.1 Myxococcota bacterium | reverse complement strand
TCGTGGACGGCACCGACAACTTCCCCACGCGCTACCTCTCGAACGACGCGTGCGTGCTGCTCGGAAAGCCCACGGTCTACGGGGCCATCCTGCGCTTCGAGGGACAGGCGTCGACCTTCGACGCCCGGCGCGGGCCCTGCTACCGCTGCCTCTTCCCCGAGCCGCCGCCGCCGGGGAGCGTGCCCTCGTGCGCCGAAGGCGGCGTGCTGGGCGTGCTGCCCGGCATCATCGCGATGATCCAGGCGACCGAGGCCGTGAAGCTGATCACCGGCATCGGCGAGCCCCTGATCGGGCGCTTCCTGCACTACGACGCGCTCGCCATGCGCTTCAACGAGTTCCGCTTCCACAAGGACCCGGAGTGTCCGGTCTGCGGCGACGAGCCGAGCGTGACGGAGCTGATCGACTACGAGGGATTCTGCGGCGTGCCCCGCAGCGAGGAGGAATCGACCTTGAAGGAGCTGACCGCCGACGGTCTCCGCGCGCTGCGCGACGCAGGCGACGAGCACCTGCTGATCGACGTGCGCGAGCAGAGCGAGTGGGAGACCGCGCGGATCGAGGGCGCGCAGCTGATTCCGCTCGGCGAGGTGGAGAGCCGCGTCTCCGAGCTGTTCGAGTGGAAGGACAAGCCCATCGTCGTGCACTGCCATCACGGCAGTCGGAGCGCGGCCGCCTGCCGGATCCTGCTCCAGGCGGGCTTCACCGACGTCACCAACGTGGTGGGCGGCATCGACGCCTGGTCGCTCACGGTCGACGGCTCGGTCCCGCGCTACTGATGGCGACCAGGCTTCCCGACCCGCTCAATCGCCGGCACCTGCTCGAGAAGGACCTGCCCGAGGCCAAGGCCCTCGCCGTCGCCGAGGGCTACCTCGCCGAGGGCCGTCTGGTGGAGAGCCTCGCGTTCCTCAGCAAGGCCGGCGCGACCGAGAAGCTCCGGGAGCTGCGCGACCAGGCCGTGCAGGAGGGCGACGTGTTCCTCCTGCGAGAGACCTCGCTGGCCCTCGAGGTGGGCATCGACGGCGAGACCTGGAAGCGCACCGCCCAGGCGGCCGAGGCCAAGGGCCTCGCCCTCTACGCCGAAGAGGCGCGCCGACAGTCCGAGGCGGCCGGAGCCTAGAGTCGCAGGCTGCGAGAGGGAGGGCCGGACGCCGGCCTTCGCCGCCCGTCGGCCCGATTGACTCTGGAGTCAATCGGTGTCTAGACTCGGCCGATGCCCGCGCCCGACAGCATCGATCAGGCCCTCGATTGGCTTCGGAAGTTCTTCGATCCGGAGGCCGCGGCGGGCGTCCAGGTGACCTACCAGTTCGACCTGAGTGGCCCCGCCGGGGGCGTCTTCCACCTGACGATCGCCGATGGCAGCCTCGAGGCGCTGCCGGAGCCGGCCGAGCGGCCCGACGTGGTGTTCCGCGCCGCGGCCGAGGACTACTTCGGGATCCTCGCGGGCAGCGAGAACGCCGACCTGCTCTACATGGCCGGGCGCCTCGAGATCGAGGGCGACGCCATGCTGGCGGGGAAGGCGCGCACCTACTTCAAGGCCGGCTGAGCCGCTCGCGGTTGCCCCGAGGCCCGTCTCCGGCGGACGCGGACGGCTATGCTCGGCGCTCCCCGAATGGCCGCCGACGAGATCCGCATCGAGAACGCCCGCTCGCACAACCTGCGCGGGGTGTCGTGCGCGATTCCGCTGCGGCGCCTGTCGGTCGTGACGGGCGTCTCGGGCTCCGGCAAGTCGACCCTTGCGTTCGACACGCTCTACGCCGAGGGACAGCGTCGCTACGTCGCGTCGCTCTCGACCTACGCGCGACAGTTCCTCGAGCGGCTGCCGCGGCCCGAGGTGGACCTCGTCTCGCACCTGCCCCCGGCCATCGCCATCGAGCAGCGCAACAGCGTGACGGGCGCGCGCTCGACCGTCGGCACGGCCACCGAGATCCTGGACCACCTGCGCCTCCTCTACGCCAAGGTGGGCGAGACGCGCTGCTGCGGTGCGCCGGTTCCCGAAGGCACGGCGGCGGCCGTCACCGATCGCATCCTGGCCGCGTTCCCGGGAGCGCGCGCGACGGTCGGGGCCCCGCTTCCCGTACGCAAGGGCGAGACCGGCGCCGCGCTCCACGAGCGGCTGTCCCGGGAGGGCTACGGGCGACTGCTCCTCGAGGATGGGTCGCTGGTGTCGCTCGAGGACTTCTCCGCGCGTAAGCTCGCCGGCGCGCGCAAGAGCGCGCTCTCGGTGGTGGACCGTCTGGCGGTTCGCGAGGCCGATCGCACCCGGCTGGCCGAGGCGGTGGCCGCGGCGTTCGCGCGCGGCGAGGGACACTGCCACGTGGTCACGCCGGAGGGCGAGCGGCGGGTCTACCGTGAGGGCTTCGCCTGCGACGAGTGCGGGCGGCTGCACCCGAGCCCGGAGCCGGCGCTCTTCTCGTTCAACAGTCCCCTCGGCGCCTGTCCCGAGTGCAGCGGGTTCGGACGGGTGGCGGCCCTCGACTTCGATCGCGTGGTGCCCGACCCCTCGCTCTCCCTCGCCCAGGGGGCCATCGCCCCCTTCCAGACCAAGGGCGGCCGTGGCTGCCAGCGCGACCTGATGGCGGCCGCTCGGGAGTGGGACGTCCCCGTCGACCGTGCCTTCGAGAAGCTCTCGAAGCGGCAGCGGACGTTCGTGCTCGAGGGGGACGAGGACGAGGGCGGCGACTGGTACGGCGTGCGCGGCTACTTCGACTGGCTCGAGGGCCGCCGCTACAAGGTGCAGGCCCGGGTCCTGATCGCACGCTACCGGCGCTACGACCCTTGTCCCGTCTGCCAGGGCACGCGGCTCCGGCCCGAGGCGCTCGAGGTCGAGCTCGGCGACCGACACATCGGTGAGGTCGGCCAGTTCACGATCGGCGAGCTCCACGCGTGGCTCGCGGGCCTCGAGCTCGATGCGGGCCGCCGGGCCCGGGGAGAGCGTCTGCTGCGGCTCCTCCAGGCCCGGGTCGAGACGGCCGTGCAGGTCGGGCTCGACTATCTCTCGCTCGCCCGTCAGGTGCGGACGCTGTCGGGCGGAGAGGCCCAGCGCATCCAGCTCGCGACGGCCCTCGGCGGTGCGCTGACGGCGGCGCTCTACGTGCTCGACGAGCCCTCGGTGGGGCTCCACGCCCGCGACGTCGAGCGCCTGCTCGCCGTGCTCCAGGCCATCCGGGATCGGGGCAACACCGTCGTCGTCGTGGAGCACGCGCCCGAGATCATCCGCCACGCGGATCACTTGATCGACCTCGGGCCCGGTGCCGGCCGGGAGGGAGGACACCTCGTGGCCGAGGGCGCTCCCGAGGCGCTGATCGCCGCCGGCTCGCCGACCGGGCGACTGCTCTCCGGCGAGCTCCGAGTCGAGCGCAAGGAGCGCCGCGCGGCCCGGGGCAAGCTCCACGTCCGCGGGGCCCGCGCGCGCAACCTCGAAGACGTGGACGTCGAGATCCCGCTGGGTCAGCTCGTGGTGGTGTCGGGCGTCTCGGGCGCGGGCAAGTCGACCCTGGTGCGGTCGGTGCTGGTCGGACAGCTGACCCGGGATCCGGAGCGCGGCGAGTGCGACGCCATCGAAGGGCGCGAGGCGATCCGCGAGGTGGTGGTGGTCGACCCGACGCCGCCCGGCCGCAGCCTGCGCTCGAACCCCGCGACGGTGTCGAAGGCGTTCGACGGCATCCGCAAGCGCTTCGCCGCCACGCCCGAAGGCCGCAGGCGCGGCCTCACGGCGGGCTGGTTCTCGTTCAACGTCGCCGGCGGGCGCTGCGAGGCCTGCGAGGGCACCGGCGAGACGGTGGTCGACATGCAGTTCCTCGAAGAGGTGCGCGTCCCGTGCGAGCACTGCGAGGGCACCCGCTACCGGCGCGAGGCGCGCGAGGTGACGCTCCAGGGGCGCAGCATCGTCGACGTCCTCGACCTGACCCTCGACGAGGCGCGCGCGCTCTTCGCCGGGGATCGCAGCATCGCTCCGCGGATCGAGCCCTACGCTCGCGTCGGCCTCGGCTATCTGACGCTGGGCCAGCCCCTCTCGACGCTGTCGGGTGGCGAGCTCCAACGCCTGCGGCTGGCGCAGGCCCTGGCCGGAGGGCAGAGCGACGGAACCCTCTACGTGCTGGACGAGCCCACCACCGGGCTCCACGCCGCCGAGATCCAGGGGCTCCTCGACTGTCTCGATGCGCTGCTGGCCGAGGGTGCGAGCGTGGTCGTCGTCGAGCACAACCTCGACGTGATCCGCGCGGCCGACCACGTGATCGACGTCGGACCCGAGGGCGGGCCCGGGGGAGGGCGCATCGTCGCGGTGGGCACGCCCGAGGAGCTGGCCCGGGCGCCCGACTCGCTCACCGGAGCCGCGCTGGCCTAAGCCGGCAGGAAGGCCCTTCGATAGACTGACTTCGCCATGGGCGACCGAGCGCTTCCGCCGGGAGACATCCCGGCGCACGACTTCTTCACCCGCTGGGTTCCCGAGTCGGTGGCTCGGGACCTCGCGCGGCAGCATCACCTGCGAGACACCCGCGCCGTGCTGCTCTTCGAGCTCGACGGCGAGGGCGGCGGCATCTACACGGTGGCGATCGCCGAGGGCGTGGTCGAGGGAAGCCCGGGGGACCACCACGCTCCCGACCTGCGGATCAAGCTCGACGTCGAGACGTGGCGGGCCCTGAACGATGGCTCGCTCTCCGCTCCCGACGCGTTCCTGCGTCGGCGCGTGCGTCTCGAAGGGAACCTGCGGCTGGCCGTCAAGCTCCACGTCATCATCGGCTGACGCGGCCGCTCGACGTCGGGGCTAGCCTCGGCCGTCGCGTCGGTGCTGGAAGATCTTCTTGTCGTGCGTCTTCCGCAGCTGCTGGCGGAGCGTGTGCAGGAGCTTCTCGACGGCGGGCTCGGCCTTCTCGGCCGTCGCATGGCTAGCGAGCTCGGTGGCCTTGCCCGTCACGTGTCCCGCGGCCTCGTAGGAGCCCGGCGCCGGACTCGTGAGCGACACCTCCAGGTGCGTGATCTCCGGAAACTCCCGGGCCAGCGCCTCGCAACGCTCCTGAGCCTTCTCTCGCAGCTCGTCGGCGGCCACGTCGGGGTTCTCCACCAGGGACGAATGGATGCGGAACGCGATCTCGTCTGCCATGCAGCACCTCCACCCGGAAAGGTACCAGCGCAGCGCGCGTCCGGCGCGCGAACTTGCGGCCGGGGCTTCGCTATCTTCGGGAGTCACTCCGCGCCCGGAGCCGTCATGCAACTCCCGCTGCAGGTGCACGAGTCCCACCCCTGGCGCGTCCACGAGGTGGCTCACGACTTCCGGCTGCTGGACGTCTGGCGCTTTCCGCTCACCCTCGATGCCGACGTCTCCTTCGAGCGTTTCACCGAGTTCCTGACTGCGACCCAGCGCGAGCTCGGCGAGGGCCACGGCCCCGCCGCGCAGCTGATGCGGCTGCGCGCGAAGCTCGGCGAGTGGTTCGGGTGGGATGCCGAGACCGCGCCGCGCCCCATCCCGGGGAGCCGCGACGTCTCCGTGCGCCAACGGCTCGAGGAGAGCGATGCCGAGCTCGGTCTCGAGGAGCTGGCCGACGAGCTCGGGGCCGCCGAGTTCTCGCCGGTCTACCGGCTCGAAGACGAAGCCCTGCTCGAGATCTCGAACGGCACCGTCCACGCGCTCATGCACCTCGGCCGCTTCCCGCTGGACGAGGTCGGCCGCTGGGCGCCCCAGATGGCCATCTACGTGAAGGAGCGCGGCGCGCTCGGGCGTGCCTACATGGCGCTCATCTCGCCCTTCCGCCACTGGATCGTGTACCCGGCGATGATGCGGGCCGTCGAGCGCTCGTGGTCCGGCTTCGCCGCTCGCGAAGGGCTCGCCTAGGAGCGCGTCGAGGCCCGGGTCTGGAACGGGCGCGTGCTAGGGATGCCTCTCCCGCGCGCTCGGGAAGAAGGCCTGCTGCCCGTCGATCCGGAAGGACGCGATCGCTCGCTGACCCTCGTCGGAGAGCAGCCAGTCGATGAAGGCCTGGGCCTCGTCCGCCTTCACGTGGGCGTGTCGCTCCGGGTTCACCAGGATGATCCCGTAGGGGTTGAAGAGGGCCTCGTCGCCCTCGACGAGCACGCCCAGGTCGCCCTTGCTCGCGAAGCGCAGCCAGGTGCCGCGGTCGCTCAGCGTGTAGGCCTGGAGGCCGTGGGCGGTATTCAGGGTCGCGCCCTGGCCCGAGCCCGTCTCTCGATACCAGCCTCCGCTGTGGGGACGCGGATCGATGCCGGCCTCCGCCCACAGGGACAGCTCCTTCTTGTGGGTGCCGCTGTCGTCGCCGCGGGAGAGGAACAGGCTGTCGCCGGCGGCGATGCTCCGGAGTGCGCGCAGGCTGCTCCCGCCGCGCGCGCCCGCCGGGTCGTGACTCGGCCCGACAATCACGAAGTCGTTGTACATGACCTCGTGCCGCGCGACGCCGTGGCCGGCCTCGACGAAGGCCCGCTCGGACTCCGGGTGGTGCACGAGCAGCAGATCGACGTCGCCCTTCTCGGCCAGACGGATCGCCTGGCCGGTTCCCACCGCCACCACGCGGACGGCGATCCCGGTTCGCTTCGTGAAGACCGGCAGGATCTCGCCGAGGAGCCCCGAGTTCTCGGTGGAGGTGGTCGAGGCCAGCACGATGAAGCGGTCGTCGGCGCGCACGGCGGGCGACGCGACGAGGCCCAGCGCAACGACCGCGGCGAGCACGACCTTCGAAGGCAACGATTCCTCCCATCGGCGGGGCGGGGTGGGGTGTTTGGCGGAGCGGGGCGGGCGGCGACGACGCGAACGCGCTATTCCCGACCGGGTATAACGGGCCCGGCAGTGTCGCCGAGGGCCCGGGCGGCCGCAAGGTCGTCGGGGGAGCCGTCGGGGGAGCCGTCGGGGGAGCCAAATGGCGGACAAGCGAGCGCGATCCCGTCTGCGCGTGACGCTCTACCTGGGCGAGGCCGGGCACAAGCTCGGGCCCGGGAAGGTGCGGCTCCTCGAGGCGATCGAGCGGGAGGGCTCGATCGCCGCGGCAGCGCGCTCCATGGGCATGGCCTACCGCCACGCCTGGGAGATGGTCGACGAGCTCAACCACTCCTTCGATACCCCGGTCGCGCGGGTCCGTGCGGGGGGCTCGGCGGGGGGCGGGGCGGGCCTCACCGAGTTCGGTGCTGAGCTGGTCGCGCGCTTCCGCCGCATCGAGGCCGAAGCCCAGCGCGGCGCCGGCCGGGAGATCGATGCGCTGGCGGCTCGGGTGGTCCCAGGCGAGCCGGCGAGGCGGCATCGCGCGTCGGGCTGAGCGGCGCTGCCCGATCAGTCGCGCAGGTTGCGCCCGAACAGATCGAAGAGCCGCTCCCAGTGGCGCTCGGCAGCGGCCTTGTCGTAGATGCCCTGGCGCTCCGGGAAGGCGAAGCCGTGCTCGACGCCCGGGTACCACTCGATCCGATGTCGCACCGTCGTTCCGGCCAGGTGCTTCTCGAGGGCGTCGATCTGCTCCTTCGGCGCCCAGCGATCGATCTCGGCACAGGCGAAGTAGATCTCGCCCTGGATCCGGCTCGCCGTCCGATGGGGCGAGTCGTCGCGGTCGGTGACGAGGCCGGCGCCGTAGATCGACGCCGTCGCGGCGAAGCGCTCGGGGTAGGCCGCGGCCGCCGCGAAGACGAAGGGGCCGCTCATGCAGTAGCCCACGGCGCCGACCGGGCCGCTCCGGGTTCCGTCCAATGCGTCGACGGCGTCGAGCAGCACCCGGGTGTCGGCGACCACCATCTCGTTTCGCAGCGAGCGCATCAGCTCGAACATCTTGCGCATCCCCTCTTCGCCGGGCTCCATGCGGAACTCCCGCGTGCTCCGGTAGTAGAGGTTGGGGAGCAGCACGCTGTAGCCCGTGGTGGCGATGCGCCGGGCCATGTCGTGGAGCTCTTCGCGCTTGCCGGGCGCGTCCATGTAGAAGAGGACTGCCGGGTGCGGCCCTCCCTCCTCGGGCCGCGTGACGAAGGTGTTCATCGTTCCGTCGGGCGTCTCGAGGTCGAGCTCCGCTTCGATCATGGGCGTCCTCCGCACGCTTCGTGCATCTCGGGCGCGGCCAGTGTGCCGCAGACGCCCGTTGCGCGGAAGCTCAGCCCGCGGCGGACGCGGAGGCCGGGATCGTGCGCAGCCACAGGCTGAAGCGAGCGCCGCCGTTCTTGCGATTGCCCGCCTCGAGCCTCCCGTGGTTCTGGCGCGCGAGGTCGTAGCAGATGCTCAGTCCGAGGCCGGGATGCCCGCCCTCCTTGGTCGTCATGAAG
>JASJCN010000261.1 GCA_030065975.1 Myxococcota bacterium | reverse complement strand
GACATCCCGCAGACCAAGATGAGCGGCAAGAACAGCGCGGACATCCACATGGTCGTGGATGCCCTCGACCTGTGCTTCATGAAGCCGCACATCGACGTGTTCGCGCTGATCTCGGGGGACAGCGACTTCTCGCCCCTGGTGGGCAAGCTCAAGGAGAGCGACAAGCGGGTCATCGCCTGCGGCGTGAAGAGCTCGACCTCCGACCTGCTCGTGTCGGCCTCGGACGAGTTCATCTACTACGACGACCTGGTGCGCGAGAAGGCGCCGGCCCGCACGGCCAGCGGCCGCAAGAAGGCCCAGCCCACCGCCAAGGAGCCGAAGCTCGCCGAGGGCCTCTCGCGGGTGCTCGAGATCGTGGCCTCCCTGGACCGCGACTACGACCAGGTCTGGGGCTCGATGATCAAGCAGACCGTGCGCCGCGTGTTCCCCGGCTTCAACGAGAACTACTACGGCTACGGATCGTTCGCCGAGATGCTCGAGGAGCTCGAGGACCAGAAGCTCGTCGAGCTCGACTACGACGAGAAGCGCGGCAACTACCTGGTCCGCACCCGCACCGCCCGCTCCTCCTGAGCCGGCTGCGCCTCCCGCGCGAGGGGCGCGAGCGGCACTGCCTCGGCGTCGAGCAGCGCGCGCTTCCTCCACGCCCCACCGAGGTAGCCGCCGATGCCGCCGCTGCGGGGAACGACCCGATGGCACGGCACCACCACGGGCACGGGGTTCGTGGCGCACACGCGCGCCACCGCGCGTGCACCCGCCGGGCTCCCCACGGCGGCCGCGATCTCCGCGTAGCTCCGGGTCTCGCCGCGCGGGATCGCGCACAGGGCCTCGAAGACGCGGCGCTGGAAGCGGCTGGCCGGAACGTCCAGGGGCAGCTCGAGCGCCTCGGGCGCGCCCTCGATGGCGGCCGCGACCTTCTGGGCGTAGCTGCTCGCGGGGTCGCCGTCGGCGACCAGCCGGGCGTAGGGAAGGTCCCGGCGAAGCTCGGCTTCGAGCGCCTCGCGACTCTCTCCGAAGCGGACGTGGGAGACGCCGCGCGGGCTCGCGGCGACGAGCAGGGCTCCCAACCGGCCTCCCAGCCGGCCTCCCAACAGCGGCTCTCGGATGGCGAAGGAAAGGCTCTCCATGGGGTTTTCTCCTCGGGCGGCGGTACCGAGGTTTGCGGACCCACCGGCGCCTGCTGGCCGGAAACGGACCCCGAGGCGCCCGGCCTCGACCATCGGAACGCGCCCGGGGGAACACTGGGATGCCGGGCGGCCACTCAACCTTCGGCCCGAGGCCCGGCCGGGGGTGCGCCTTCGCGAGGTTCGTGACAAAGTGACGCCCGCCCGAGGGGGCGAGGTCTCCCGGCGGCTCGCTGCCCGCATCGGATTGCCGCGGTCGGACCCTCGCGTCCGACCCGCTGCCCATCGCCCGTTGTCCATCGCCCGCTGTCCATCGTCCGCTGTCCATCGTCCGCTGTCCATCTGATTGGAGGTCCACTCATGCAAGCCCGTGTCGCTCACCCGAGGCTCGTCCTTCCGCTTCTGCTGGCGGCGGCGCTCGGGGCCGCCTGTGCGGCGCCGCCGCTCCCGGAGGAGGCTCCGGTCTCCGTCAGCCCGCTCGTGCTCGGACCCGGCGAGAGGCTGGCCGTCGACCAGGTGCACGTGATCACCGACGCCTCGTGGACGATGTACGCGCGCAAGACCTTCCCGATCGCCAAGGCCCTGACCCGAAGCTTCGTCGCCGGCATGCCCGACGGCAGCTACCGCGCGGGCATGCTCTCCTTCGGCGGCACCGAGCGTGAAGGCGTCCCCATGGGCGCCCTCGACCGGGCGGCGCTCTCCGCCAACGCGGACGCCCTGCGCATCCTGGGCGACATCGACGGCCGCGGAGGCACGACGCCCTTCCACCGCGTGTTCGGCGAGGTGCAGCAGGAGGTCGGGAGCGAAGGCGGCACCCTCGGCGTCGTCGTCTTCTCCGACGGCCTGCCGGATCGCAAGAACTGGGCGCTGGATGCGGCCAGCGCCCTGGCCGCGTCGCAGAACGGCGCCGTCTGCTTCCACACGGTGCAGACTGGCGCCGATCCGGAAGGAACGGCCTACCTGCAGGAGCTCGCGGCGCTCACCGCCTGCGGGACGAACCGGCACGTGAGCTCGATCCAGCAGCCCGCCGCCTACACCGCCTTCCTGCGCGACGTGTTCGTGACGGGCGGCGGACCCGCCCCGAGCCCGGCCCGCACGCGGACGACACCTCCCGCCACGGGCACGGGAAGCTGCGACGACGTGCTCCGCCTGCGCGGCGTCGAGTTCGACTTCGACAAGTCGGACATCCGCCCGGATGCCGCGCCGGTCCTGGACGTGGCCGTCGACCAGCTGCGCGCCTGCCCGAACGTGAGCCTCCGGATCGACGGCCACACGGACTGGACCGGAACGGAGGCCTACAACCAGGGGCTGTCGGAGCGACGCGCCGAGGCGGTGCGCCGCTACCTGGTCGGCAACGGCATCCCGAGCAGCCGCCTCACCACCCGGGGCCTGGGTGAGGGCAGCCCGATCGCGACGAACGAGACCCGCGAGGGCCGGGCCCGGAACCGCCGGGTGGAGCTGCATCCGAACTAACCCGGACTAGCACGGAGCCTCCCCCGGGCCTCCCCGGGGCCCCGACTTGGGCCCCGGGGAGGCCCGCAAACCCCGTCCGCTCGAACCCCGAGGGGTCAAGCCACTGGGCTGAACACCCGATCCGTTCTCCTCAAGCGGGAGCGGATTCATTGGGCCAGTTGCGCATCGGTAATGCCGACGGGACGGAGGCGCACGCACCCGTGCGCGCCGACGCGGGTTTGCCTCTCGAGCGGCACGGCCCGTCCCTGGTGGCCGCGCTGGTCGGCCTGGCGTTGCTGGCATCGGGGCTCCTCGCGCCGCTCGATCGGCTCGCCACGGACACCCTGCTACGGCTGTCCCTGCTGCGGCCGCCGACCGTCCCCGAGACGCTCCCCGACGTCGCAATCGTCGCGCTCGATGCCCAGAGCCTGCGCGCCATCCCGAGCTGGCCGTGGCCCCGCGAGCACCACGCCGCGCTCGTCGACCGACTCACCGATGCCGGGGCCACGGCCGTGGCCTTCGACCTCGACTTCTCGACGCCGCGACCCGGAGAGGACGCCGTCCTGGCCGACGCCCTCCGGCGTTCGGGTCAGGTCCACCTCGCCGCCTTCCGGCAGATCGAGGACCTGCCCGGGATCGGCGAGCTCGAGGTGGTGAACCGCCCCGCTCCCGAGCTTGCCGAGGCGGCCGCCGGGATCGGGCACGTGGTCGTCTCGACCGACGCGGACGGCGCCGTGCGCCGCGGCCCGGCGACCCTGGCCCTCGGCGGCGTCGACACTCCGTCCCTCGCGCACTCCACCCTGGACGGCGTGCTCCGCGCTGCGGACGCACCGATCGAGGAGACCCGCGAGCTGCGCTTCGACTACCGACGCGCGCTGCCGGAGATCCCGCGCATCCCCGCGATCGACGTGCTCGAAGGCCGCTTCGACGAAGGCGACGTCGCCGGGCGCGTGGTCTTCGTCGGGGCGACGGCCGTCGAGTTCCAGGACCTCTGGCCGACTCCGCTCGGGGCCGCCGACCCGGGCGTCTGGATCCAGGCCCTCGGCCATCGCACCCTGGCCGCAGAGGCGGCGGGCCAGCCGGTCCTGCGCAGCGCACTCCCGGCGTCGGCTGCCGTCGTCGTCCTGGCCGCGCTCCTGGCTTCGCTCCTCGGACGAGCGTCGGGGCTGCGCCGCCCGCTCGGCCTGGCCGGCGTGGCGCTCCTCGCGGGCTCGGGACAGCTCGCGCTGCTCGTGCTCGCCGGCCTGGCGACGGCGCCGGTCCCCGTGCTCGCCGCCCTCGGCGTGGACTACGTGGCGCGCCTCGAGGCGGTGAGACGCTGGCTGCGCCGCGACCTCGCCGATCGCGAGCAGTCGCTCACGACGGTGTTCGAGGTCGGTGCCCGCGGTACGGCTCGCGGCGAGGGCGCGGCCGACGGACTGCAGATGGGCCTGCTGCTCCTCGGCGAGGTGATCGGCGCCCGCGCCGTCGCCCTGCTGCGCGCCACCCCGGACGGAAGCCTGTGCGGCGAGCGCCTCGACTGGAACCCGCGCGGCGAGCGGGCGCGCGTCCGGATCGCGACGGCCGAAGGGACCCTCGAGGGCCGCGACCTGCGCGTCTTCGCCGGCGCCGTACCGCTCGAGGGTGAGCCCGAGACCACCGGCCCGGGCCTCGCGGTCTACGCTCCGCTTCGCAGCGGAGATGCCGCCGCGGGGGTGCTGATCGTGGACCGGGACGATCCCAGCCCGCTGGCCCCGACCCAGCTCCGCACCATCGCGACGGTCGCCTCCCAGCTCGCCCTCCAGGCCCGAAACCTGCGCCTGGTCGAGGACTTGCGGGACACCCTGAATGCGTCGGTCGAGGCCGTCGCGAGCGCCGTGGAGGCCCGGGACGGCTACACGGAGATGCACTGCCGAAGGCTCGCCCTGTTCTCGGTCACGATGGGCCGGCGTCTCGGCCTTCCCGAGGACGAGATCGAAGGCATCCGGCTCGGCGCCCTCCTGCATGACGTCGGCAAGATCGGCATCCCGGACCGCGTGCTGCTGAAGCCCGGCCGCCTCTCCGACGAAGAGAGGGCGACGATGCAGAGCCACACCGAGATCGGCCACCGCATCGTGGCTCCCATCCGTGGGCTGACCGCGGGCACCCTCGCATGCGTCCGCCACCACCACGAGCGCTGGGACGGGAGCGGCTACCCGCTGGCGCTCGCCGGCCACGACATCCCGCTCGCGGCCCGCATCGTCTCGGTGGTCGACGTCTGGGACGCCCTCTCGAGCGCCCGCCCCTACAAGCCGGCGCTTGACCAGCGCGCCGTGCGAGAGCTGCTCGAGAAGGGCCGCGGCTCGCAGTTCGATCCCGACCTCCTCGACCTCTTCCTTCGCGTGCTCGACGAGGAGGGCGAGGAGATGCTGGCGCTGGTCGCCGGCTCCGCCGGGCCGCACACGTCGGCGATGGGGGGCACGTCTTGATGCGGCTCGGCCTCGTCCTTGCGTTGACCGCCATCGTCGCCGCCGGCGTCGTGTCCCCGGCGTTCTCGAAGGAGCCGACGCGGGATCCGATCGCGCGCCTCGAGGCGCTGGTCGCGGCACAGCCCGAGGAGCCGGGGCTCTCGTGGGCGCTCGCCCGCGCCTACGCCGACGCCGGCCGAGCTGCCGAAGCGGCCGACGCCTTTGCGGGCTTCCGGGCCCGGTGGCCCGATCGCCAGCCGACGGCGAGCCGCCGTCAGGGCCGCGCCCTCGTCGAGGCGGGCCGCGCGGAAGAGGCCGTCTCCGTGCTCGAGGAGGCGGTGGCGGCGCACCCCGACGATGCGGCCGCCCACCTCTATCTGGGGCTCGCCTGGCTGCGTACCGGCGACGGGGCGCGCGCCGCGTCCGCGTTCGAGCGGTCCGTCGAGCTCGCGCCCGAGCTCGCCGCGACCGTCGACCTGCTGCGCGGCACGGCGGCCCTGAACCAGGGCGATCGTCGCCGCGGCGAGGCGCTCCTCGACGAGCTCGCGAGCGGCGACGCCGGGGCCGTCGAGACGCGGCTCGCCTCCGTCCTCCTGCGCCGGCGGCGGAGCGTCGACGGGCCGGTCTCGCGCTTCCGGCTGCAGCTCGACGGCGGCGTCGAGCACGACTCGAACGTGACCCTCGACAGCGGAATCGCGCTGAACGGCATCCCCACCGAGCAGCGCGACTGGCGCTTCCAGTTCGGCGGATCCCTCGGCGTCGACGTGTGGCGCAGCGAACGCGCCCGGATCCATCTCGGATACCGCTACGACCAGACCGAGCACGAAGACCTCGAGGCGTTCGATCTGCAGTCGCATCAGGTCTACGGATCGGCTCAGCTCTCGCTCCACGAGCGCCTGTGGCTGCGCCTCGACGGGCGCGGCTCGTGGACGAAGCTCGACCACGAGCCCTACGTCGACAGCTGGGCCGTGGCTCCTGGCCTGTGGTTCGAGCTCGGCCCGCGGGCCGGCGCACTGCGCCTCTTCGGGAGCCTCGAGCGCGACGCGTTCGACCGCAACGCCCTCCTGCCCTCCCTCGAGCGCGACGGCTACCGCTACGGCGGCGGCCTCGAGCACGTGATCGCGACGCCGTGGCGCTCGGGGGGCTGGCTCGCGACGGCCTTCCGCTACCGACGCACCGACACCGATGGCGGCAAGGACGTGCTCGGGCTGCGCTCGGCCTTCGACGCCAACCGATTCGAGCTGCGGATGCGCACCTCGATCCCGCTCTTCTGGCGCACTCGCTTCGAGGCCAGCGCGATGGCCGCCGCGGAGCGTTTCGACCATCGCAACGTGATCGACCGTCTGACCGACGACGGCATCGGCGACCCGACGCCGACCCGGCGGAACGACTGGATCTACGAGTTCCGCACCGCCATCGTGCGCCCGATCGGGCGCTTCGTGGACGTCGAGCTCGCCTGGCGCAGCACCCACCGCGTGTCGAACGTGGACGTCTACGCCTACGAACGCCAGATCGCCGGGGTGTACGTGACGATCCACACGCCGTAGCCAGAGCGACCCGGGAGACGACCCGGAGGACGGGCAAAGGCCCGTCGACGAGAAACCCCAAGGATGGCGGGCGTAGGCCCGTCGACGAGAAGCCCGGAGGGGGAGGAAAGACCATGCGACCGACGACGAGACTCGGGGCGACGAGCCCCGCATCGCGCCGACCCGGAGCCCCCCGCTTCGGACGCGCCCGAGCCACCGCCATGGGCCTCGCCTGCGCGGCGATCCTCTGCCTTTCGCTCTCCGCCACGGCGGGCGCGGGCCCGCGCATCGAATCGGTCTCCGGCCCCGTCGAGATCGGCTCGGGCGAGCCCCCGGCCTTTCGACCGGCGCGCGAGGGCGCGGCTCTCGAGCCGGGCGACGTGATCCGCACGGGCGCCGGCGGCCGCGCCGCGCTCGAGCTCGATGGGCGAACCGTCCGGCTGTACGAGAACTCGCTGCTGCGCCTGCCCGTGCGCTTCGAAGCCGACGCCCACGAGGTCGAGCTCGACGAAGGGCGCTCGCTCTTCGACGTGATCAAGGGGCGCAACGTGCCCTTCCGCGTCCGCACGCCCGAGGTCGTGGTGAGCGTGAAGGGCACGCGATTCCTCGTCGACGCGGGGAGCCGAGGCGGCGTCTCGGTGTTCCGCGGGCTGGTCGAGGTCGCCAATGCGCTCGACGCGGCGGAGGTCCCGGGACTGCTCGTGCGCGAGGGCTTCGCGGCCGTGGGCGGTGGCGCCCGGCCCCTGGAGCTCCTGATGCAGGAAGTGTCGGACCCGTGGGAGAGCTGGAGCGAGGGCGGCGTCGCCCCCAAGCTTCCGGCGACCGAGACCCTCGAGTCCGCCCGGAGCGTGCTCGAGCAGGCCATCCTCGCCGAGATCGAGACGCTGGATCCCGAGCTGCTGGCCGCGCCGGAGCCGGAGACCACCGCGGCCACGGTGCGGGTGCGCGAGGCGAAGCAGGCCCGGGCCGAGTCGAAGCCGCGCGCGCTGCCCCCCGCCGACGCCACTGCGAAGCCGCGACGTCAGCTCCCTGCGGCGCTCGACCCCGATCCGACGGGCGGCAGCGGCGCTCCCGACCTCGGGAGCATCCAGCAGACGGTCGAGCGCGCCGAGCGCATCCAGCCCCCGCTCGGGATGGAGGCACCCGGAGGAGGCGCACCGATGGTCGCACTCGAGCGACGCGCTCGGGCCATGGAGCTGCGGGCGGCGGCGCTCGAGACCACGCCGGAGCTCGACCCCGTGGTCGACGTGGCGCGAGCCGAGCAACGCCGCAGCGGGCCGGGCGCGGGCGCCCGCGCGGCCACGAGCCCGGTGCTCGCGGCGGTGATCGGCTCCGAGGCGGGAAGCGGCCTCGACCCCGACGACCTCGACGATCTGCTCGAAGCCATCGAGGAAGCCGGCGGACCGGGCAGCTTCCCGTTCGGCGTGCAGGTGCTCTCGGAAGAAGCGCTCGTCTTGAGCTTTGGTGGACAGAGCATCACGCTCGACGAGCGCGACATCGACGAAATCGAGGACGGGAACTACGACTCCCTCGGCCCCTTCCTGGGCGTGATCTTCCAGCTCGGTCTCGACCCGAACGACGTGGCCGACCTGCTCGACGACCTGCTCTAGCCGTGGCGCTGGCTGAACCAGAGCAGCCCGATCTTCGTGATTGATTTTCGTTTTTTGTTCGCCTAGTATGCGGATCGTCACCCCTCGCCTCGTGTGACGCCTCGGGCCGCCCCTCCGGCCCGAGG
>JASJCN010000260.1 GCA_030065975.1 Myxococcota bacterium | reverse complement strand
CAGGAGAGACCGCGCCGCCAGCTCGTGTCGGGCCGGATCGTGGAGTCGCGGGTCACGCGCATGGGGTTGCCCGCGAAGGTGTGGACGTCCTGCGTCGCCCACTCGAGCTGGGCGGCCTCGAACACGAGACCGAGGGCTCCCATCACGCGGCGAAGCTCGGTGGTGGGGTCGGCCACGAGCTTCTCGTAGCGGAGCTCGGTGCGGCGCGCGCTCGCGCCGAGCTCCTCGAAGAAGTGGCGCTCGCGCATCGACGCGAACGTGTAGTTGCGCGCGTGCTCGAGCCAGGGACGGCCGCGCTTCGTGTTCGAGTGCACGACGCCGAAGGGGCTGCGCGTGAGATGCAGGATGTGCAGGTCGAAGACGCCGAGCTCGTGGAAGCGCTGGAGACGGTCGAGGGTCTTCGAGGAATCGATGGCCCAGGGGGTGCCGGCCTCGGCGAGGCAAGCGCGCACGAAGGCCCGGTTGTCGGCCGTGAAGACGGCGTCGTCCGGATCCTGGAGCCGCAGGTCCGAGAGCCGCTGACCGGTCGCGGCGTGCAGGCGTTCTTCGACGCCCTTCCAGAAGGGGCAGGTCGGGAGCGGGCCCTGGCCGCAGCGGCAGGTCTCCTCCCGGTCGGTGCCGAGCTGGCGGATCTCGCCCAGCGGCAGCACGGCCGAGTGCGCGCCGATCAACATCTCCGTGAGCGTCGAGCCGCTGTGGCCGCGCGAGGTGATGTACAGCAGCTTGGGACGCGCGTCGGAGCCCACCTGGTTTCGTCTCCCTGCGCCTACGCCGGGCCGGCCGGTCGGCCCCAGGGAAGGCGCCGCCCGAGCAGCTCGAAGAGCCGCTCGTTGTGGGGCCGGAAGAAGGCATCCAGGCGCTCCTGGGTCTCGGGCTCGATGTCCGGATACTTCGGCGGCCGCATGGCCACGAAGGTGTCGGGGGCGAAGTCCGCGATCCCGAGGAACTCGCAGGCGCGGCGGTAGTAGGCCTCCTCGTCGGCGAACATCACCTCCGACGCCTCGATGAAGACGTTCTCGCGCGGGAACAGCTCGAACAGGTGCTCCAGCTGGTAGGTGTAGAGCCCGCGTGCGATCTCGGTGCCCGTGGGAAAGGTCTCGGCGAGGCGCTGATCGCGGATGCTCATGAGCGCGGCAGGGTCGTCGGCCTGCAGGGCGAGGTCCTTCTCGAGGATCGTCTCGAAGCTCGCGGTCTCGTCGTAGTTCACGACGCGCACCTGGTACTGCGAGTAGGCGCGCGCCACGGGGTCGCGCAGGAGCACGAAGAGCTTCGCGTCGGGCAGGAGCTCCGCCAGGCGGGCCCGGCAGATCGGATCGACCAGGTACATGGGCGTCGCCTCGCCCGTGAGCACGGGGCCTCCGACCCTGCGGCGCTCGCGGCGCAGCGCGCCCGCGGTCGGGAAGTGCCCCCGGTACCAGTAGGGCCCCTCCTCGAAGTAGGCGTCGAAGTAGTGCACCTCCTTGCGGATGCAGGTCGCGATCTGGGCGTGCGTGATCAGGTTGCGGTAGAGCGACGTCGTCCCGCCGCGCTGCGCGCCGATCACGACGAAGTCCGGCAGCACGCGCCAGGGCGAGCTGAGGTGCCGCCAGGCCGTCATCTCCTTCCAGCGCGAGCGCTGGCCCGGAGTCAGGCGGGCGGGGGAGCGCGCCGTGCGCACCGACCCGCGGAGCAGCTCCGGCAGGTCGCGGATCCAGCGGCGGGTGGGGACGGTCCGGTCGGACATCGGGGTGCGGTCTCCTGGTCCCGGTCCGGGTGGACGTCGGGGATCGGCTCTCCGGGTCCTCCGCCGCCCGCGCATCCGGGGGCGGGGGTTCCAGACGCTCGCATCCTACCCGACGGGTCGAGGGATCTCGACCTGGCGCCGGGCCGCTCGGCCGGTTGCGGATCCCCCCCCGGTTCAGCAGGTTCCTCCTCCGAGGAGGGGAGCGGCCGATGATCGAGCGGCTCCGCGAACGGTGGCGACCCACCCCGGTTTCGCGCGTCGATTTCCTGGGCGTGGGGGCGCCGCGCTGCGGAACCACCTGGGCCTACAAGACGCTGCGCGAGCACCCGGAGATCCACTTCCCCTGGCGCGGCGAGGGCCACTTCTGGGATTCCGAGTACACGGGCCTCGATCCGGAGGCCGAGAAGGCCGCCTACCTGGCGCACTTCGAGCGGCCGGCGCGCCCCGACCAGAAGTGGGGCGACATCACGCCTGCCTACTCGCGGCTGCCGGTCGACGTCGTGAGGCGCGTCCATGAGTGTGCGCCCGAGGCGCGCGTCTTCTTCTCGATGCGCAGCCCGCTCGAGCAGTACTGGTCGGGAACCCGCCGGCGCTACATGCTCGAGCATCCCGAGCCGGTCTCGGAGAAGCTCGAAGAGCTGATGCTCAAGCAGCTCAGCAAGACCAAGGTCCGGCGCGAGGGCCTGTTCATGACGACGATCCGGATCTGGCGGCACGTCTACGGAGAGGAGGCCGTCATGGTCTACCTGCTCGACGACGTCGCGGCCGATCCCGTCGGGGTCGTCGAGCGGCTCTGCGAGCACGTCGGGGTCTCGTCCGCGAAGGCGGCCTCGCTCGTGCCCGCGTCCCGCACCAACCAGGCGCCCGAGGCCCCCATGCCCGACCGGGCGCGGGACCTGGGCCGAGAGGTCTTCCACCGGGAAGTCGCGGAGCTGTCGGGCCTCCTGGATCGGGACCTGGTGAGCCTCTGGCTCGGGGATCGCTGATCCGTCGACGGGCGGGGCGGCCTGCTCGATGGGTTTCACGCGGGTTGGTAGGTTCTGCCCGACCAAGCCCGGGGAGACCCATCGATGACGAAGCCGCGCGTGCCGCTGCTGGATCTCGTCGCGCAGTACCAGTCGATCCGATCCGAAGTCGATGAGGCGATCGCGCGCGTCGTCGAGACCCAGCAGTTCATCATGGGCCCCGAGGTCGAGGCGCTGGAGGAGGAGGTCGCGGCCTATTGCGGCGCGCCCCATGGCGTCGGCTGCTCCTCGGGCTCCGAGGCGCTGCTGCTGGCCTTGATGGCGCTCGGGGTGGGGCCCGGCGACGACGTCGTCGTTCCCACCTACACCTTCTTCTCGACCGCGGGCTCCGTGGCCCGACTGGGTGCGCGTCCCGTCTTCGCGGACATCGAGCCCGGCACCTGCAACGTCACGGCCGCGACCGTGGAGAACGCCCTGGCCCGGTGTGACGCGCCCAAGGCCGTGATCCCGGTCCACCTCTTCGGCCAGGCCGCGGATCTCACGGGCATCGGCGAGGTGGTCGGCGGGCTTCCGCTCATCGAGGATGCGGCGCAGGCGATCGGCTGCGTCGACGCCGAGGGACATCGGGTCGGCTCGCGGGGGTCGCTCACGTGCCTGAGCTTCTTCCCGTCGAAGAACCTCGGAGCCTATGGCGACGGCGGGATGATCCTCGGACACGATCCCGCCCAGGTCGAGCAGCTGCGCATCTTGCGCCTGCACGGCAGCAAGCCGAAGTACCACCACGCGATGATCGGGCTCAACGGCCGGCTCGATGCGCTCCAGGCGTCCGTGCTGCGCGCCAAGCTCGTCCATCTGGACGCGTGGCGGGAGGGCAGGGCCGAGAACGCCGCGGCCTACGAGTCCGCGTTCCGAGAGGCCGGAGCCGCGGGTGCGGACATCCCGCTGGCCGATGGCGGGCTGCCGCTCCGTGTGCCGGTCGTCGCGAAGGCGCCCGCGCGTCACGTCTTCAACCAGTTCGTGATCCGCGTTCCCGCCGGGTCCAGGGACGCGCTGCGCGCGCGGCTGACCGAGCAAGGGATCGGGAACGAGGTCTACTACCCGGTCCCGCTCCACCAGCAGGAGTGCTTCGCCGGACTCGGGGGCGGGGAGGGCGACCTGCCCGTGGCGGAACGGGCGGCGGCCGAGACGGTCGCGCTCCCGATCTACCCCGAGCTCACGTCTTCGCAGCGCGACCACGTGGCAGGGACCGTGCTCGACTTCGTCGAGCGCCTCTGAGGATGGCGCGCGCCACCGGCGATCGCGGGCCGGGCCCCGTTCTTGACCTTCCGAGGCCCCTTTCTACTGTTGGGGCCGGGTGCCGTCGGCTGGCGAGTCGAGAGGGTTCTCAAGGAGTCAGCACGTGACCGGACGTTCAGACGATCGACAGGCCGGCGAGCCCGCGGCGCGGGGCACGACCCACCCGGATGGCCGGCAACGTCGCCTCGCGGCCCTTCCGGATGGACCCGTGCGTGAGGCTCTTCGGCTTCCCGTTCGTGCCGCCTTCGCGCTCCGACGAAGGGTGCGGTCGGGCTTCCGAGCCTCGCGGCGCTTCGTGCGGCGACTCCGGAAGGACGTCTTCTCGATCCGTGCCGCGGTTCTGGCCTTCCCGTTCTGGGACGGGCTCGCGCGTCTTCAGGTCAGCGAGACGACTCTCGGGCGCGTCTTCCAGCGTGGCATCGCGCCCCGGATCTGGCGGATCGTGGCGGATGCGGCGCGTCGGCCCGAGACGCGCACTCCCCTGTGGCCCTTCATCTACGCCTACGGCTACGGAATCCATCTGCAGAAGGGCAGCACCTTCATCCAGGTCGGCGCCTCCCAGGGCCAGGACACCGAACGCATCTCGACCGCCGTGGGTCCCGAGGGCCTGATCCTCGCGATCGAGCCGGTCCCCGAGAACTACGCGCGCCTGATCGAGAGGATCGAGGATCGCGCGCTGTCGAACGTACGGCCCCGCCACATCGGCGCGTCCGATCGGGCGGGCAAGGTGCGGTTCCTGCTCGGCGGTCCCAAGCAACACGTCGCGGTTCCCGGCGGAGAGACGATCAGCTGGACGACCGGGAGCAAGGAGGAGTTCCTGGATCCCGACCTCCGAGAGGAGTTCCTCGAGGTCGACACACTCGACAGCATTCTCGGCGGGCACTCCTTCGGCGAGGGTCACGTGCACGCGATGCTCGAGACCAACGGGTCCGAGCTGGATGTGCTCCATGGAATGGAGAAGACCCTCGAGGCCGTCGATGACATCGTGGTCGCGGGGGCGGCGGTGTTGAAGGACGGGCAGCCCGTCGTCGACGCCATGATCCGGTTCCTCGAGCAGCGCGGCTTCGACACCCACTGCATGGGCGAAGAGCGGGCGGCCGATCGCCACGATCGCCTGGTCGGAATCCGCCGCCGGTAGCGGGCGCGGGGCTCGGCAGGACCGTCCCATTGCGCGCATCCCGTATGCTCTCCTCGATGCGGCCCTGGGTACGGCGGATTCCGTTTCCGATCCGGCGGCGTCTCCGGCAGATCTTCCCTGCCCGGGCGAGGGATACCGAGCCCTCCGCGAAGCCCGCGACCCCGCACGACCTTGCGACCCACGCGGATCTCCGAGCCTGGCTCAAGGACGCGGTGGGTTCCGGGGTTCCCCTCGTCGACGGCCCGGTGGGGCGCCTTCCGGTCGACCGGTCGCCGATCTCGCGCGACGCCCTCGACGCCTACCTGAGCGTGTTCGAGGAGTCCCTGCAGAGCCTGCTCGCCCCCCTCGAGCTCGGTCCCGAAGGCTCGCGCCGTGCTTCGTGCAACGCGACGGGTCCGGGAACGTTCGCGCTCGATGTCACGGGCGCCCCGCGGCCGAGGCGCTGGACCGTGACGAACCGCTCGCAGCAGGCGGCGCGCGGGGTGCGCTTCCAGCTGGGCGGGCGCGACTGGTCCACCCGGGAGGCGATGGCCCGGTCCGCATGTGGCGAGGCCTCGGACGATCGGGCTCGCGCCTTCGCGATCTACCGCTTCGTTCGAGACCACCGGGTCCACGGCCCACCGCCGAGCGACCACCGGGACGATCCGATCGCGTCCGACCCGGTCTCGTTCTTCCACAGCTTCGGCTACGGCCTCTGCGGAAATGCGGCCAACGTGTTCGCGGTCCTCTGCGAGACGGTCGGGATCCCTTGCCGGGTGTGGAACATCCAGGGCCACACCTTTCCCGAGGTCTGCTTCGACGGGGACTGGCACGTCCTCGATCCGGACATGCGGGTCTTCTACCCGGAGCGGGGCGTCCCGGGCAGTGCCCTCTCGATGGAGGATCTGGTCCGCCACGGGGCCGCGTTGTTGAAGCGGCTCCAGGTCGATCCCGTCTTCGAGCCCCAACGCGAGACCCTGGGGCGCGCCCTTTCGGATCGCGACCGGCACCGCCTCGTGGCGACGGGCGCGTCGCTCACGGAGGCCCTCGGCCCCTCGAAGACGGTCGCCTACGACCTTCTGCCCGGGGAGGCGCTGGAGTTCGCCTATGCCTCCAGGGGCCCGTGGTTCGGATGCCGCCGTGTCCTTCACGTCCCGCAGTCGCCGCCGAGTCGGATGGCGCACGTGCGGAGCCGGGTGGACCTCCGGCCCGGGGCGGTCCAGCGCGCCCTGGGGGCGACGGGGTTCTCGAGCGAGGGCGACGCGGTGCGCGCGGACGCGGGGGCCAGGCTCGTCGTACCCCTGTCGCTTCCCCATCCCATCGTGGATGCGTGGATCGAGGCCTCGCCGAACGGGGAACGTCTCGAGGTGACGGTCGAGCGGAGCGACGGATCGGTCGTGCCCGTCGTGCGGACGGGTGCGACGCCCGAGCGGGTGGGTCTGCGAGCGGCGCTGCGCGGGACGGAGCCCTCGTCGGGATCGCGGCTGGTGGTCTCGCTCGCCGAGTCCGCGCTCTTCGAGCACCTCACGTTGGTCCTCGTCGGCCAGGTCGGCGCCACGAGCCTGCCGCGCGTCGCCGCGGGGAATCCGTCGCTGCGCGTCGACGGGGAGTTCGAGAGCCTGCAGTTCGAGCTGGGATACGACGAGAGCCGCGACGACCTGGCACCGCCTCCGCTCCTCGAGCCCGCGGTGGACGCGGTGCTCGAGGAGACGTTCTGCTTCCGCTGGAGCGGCGCGGACGACGCGGAGTACGACCTCGAGGTCAGTGCGGAGGAGGACTTCGCCGTGGCCGTCTCGCCCAACTTCGAGCGCCGCGTGCGGGGAGCGTCCTGGCGGCCGACCGACGACGACCTCGCCCTGCTGCCGGCCGGACGGCGCTACCTCTGGCGTGTCCGCGCCGCGGTGGGGCTCGGGCAGGCGGAGGCCGCCTGGTCGGCCCCGTCGTCCTTCGCGGTGGGCATGGCGTCCACCTACGTGCGTCGGGTGGGAGAGCGGCTGCGCGCGGGCGCGACGCACCACACCCTGGGAACCTCGATTCGCGATGCGGAGTGGTTCGAGGACTCCGCGAAGGCCACCCTCGCGTTCCTTCGGGAGCAGGGGCTGGAGCCGGGCTCGCGCGTCGTCGACTACGGCTGCGGCAGCCTGCGTCTCGGCGCCAGCCTGATCCCGTTCCTGGAGCCCGAAGGGTACTGGGGCGTCGACGTCACCGACGAGTTCTTCAAGGCCGGCCTGGCCCTGCTGCCGCAGGAGCTGATCGAGGAGAAGAAGCCGCGCCTCTCGGTCCTGACGCCCGAGGTGCGCGCCCAGGGCGATGCCTTCGGCGCGGACGTGCTCGTCTCCTTCGGCGTCCTCATGCACGTTCCCGAGGTCGACCTTCCCGGCTTCTTCGGCTCCGTCGCCGAGGTCATGGCGCCCGGCTGCGTCGGCTACGTGCAGTTCAAGGAGGCCCCCGAGCTCGTACAGACCGGGGAGATGAGCTGGAGCCATCCGGCGGGATTGCTGCGGGAGCACGCCCGCGCGGCTGGCCTCGAGGCCGACGTGCAATCCCACCCGTCGCTGGATCCCTACTACTCGTTCGAGGACGGGCGCTCGCAGCTGCTGCGCCTCCGGAAGCGATGACGACCGAGCGCATCTACCTGACCTTCGACATCGACTGGGCGCCGGACGACGTGCTCGGCGAGCTGGTCGACTGGCTGGAGGCCGAGGGCGTTCGAGCGACCTTCTTCGTCACGCACGATTCTCCGCTGATCCGGGAGCTCGCGGGTCGCCCGTGGATCGAGCGGGGGATCCATCCGCAATGGACGGATCGACTGACCGGGCGTGCGAGCGGCGGCGAGCCCTGGCAGCCGCTCGGGGATCTCAAGGCCCTCGTCCCCGAAGCGGTCTCCGCGCGAAGCCACAGCCTCGTGCAGGGCACGCCCATGCTCTCGGCCTATGGCGACCATGGGATTCGCGTCGATTCGAATCCCTACCTGCCGTTCGCGCAGCTCGGTGAGGTGGACGCGTGGACCTACTGGACGGGCACGCGCATCGTGCCCTTCGTGTGGTCCGACTACATCGACTTCGTGCGCCAGGGTCTGGACCTCCTCCCGTCGCTGCTGGAGCGGGATCGCTGCATCAAGGTCG
>JASJCN010000259.1 GCA_030065975.1 Myxococcota bacterium | reverse complement strand
TCCCGGCGCGCCCCGAGCGGCGAGGCCGGCTGCGCCCTGGTCGGACGAGAGCGGCGCACGAAGACCAGGGTGCCGAGGCCCTCGTCGAGGGCGACGGCGCCGGAGTCGACGCTCACTCGCGGCGGAGGCAGCTCGGCCAGCAGGAGCTCGACCGAGGAAGCCACGGCATCGGGCGCATCGCAGACGAAGTCGTCGCCGTGGGCGAAGCGGGTAGCGAGATAGTTGAAGGATCGCATGGTCGAAGCCTTCCGGCTGCTGGCTGCTCGAAGAGGGCTGCCCGACGACGGCTAGGCCGCGATGAGTCCCTCGCGTACGGCGAAGCGGACGAGCTTGGCCGTCTTGTGGATGTCGAGCTTCTCCATCAGGCTCGCCCGATGCCGCTCGACGGTGCGGGGAGAGATGCCGAGGCGTTCACCGAGCTCGCGGCACGAGAGCCCGGAGACGATGCCTTCGAGCACCTCGGTCTCGCGGGCCGTGAGATCGAAGCCCGAGCCGTCCCGCGACTCGCCCCGGTTGACGACGTCGACCAGGTGGTGACTCGCTCCCTGGGAGACGTAGCTGCGGCCCGTGGCGACCTCCTGGATGGCGCGGGTCAGCTCGCTGGCCCGATCCTCCTTGAGGACGTATCCCGCCGCACCGGCCTGGAGCGCACGCTCGAGGCGCAGGCGGCCGTCCTGGGCGGACAGGGCGATCACCCGGGCGCCGCGTGCGCGGGCCTTCTCCGCGATCCACTCGAGCACGGGCCCACCGGGCAGCTCGAGGTCGAGCACGATCACGTCCGGCGGCGCCTCTCCGAGGGCCTGCTCGAGCGCGAGCACGTCGCCCACCTGGGCCCGGACGTCGATGGGCCCGAGCTCGGGGAGACGGAGGGCCAGGCCCTCCCGGATCAGGGGCTGGGCGTCTGCAAGGATGATCGAGGTCTTCTGCATGGCACTCCGCCTTTCGTGGTCGTTCTCAGTGCGCGACTTCCCCCCTCATCGACCGCGTGTTTCGGCGCAGGATCCCGGAATCCCGTCATGCGGCCGGACGGGTTTCCACGATGTCGTCTCAGTGGAAGACCCCGGGTCGATGGGCCGCCGGCCCGATCCACGACTCATGAGTCCACCCGATTCATGGGGTGGAACACCGAACCGTCTCCCCAGGACACCCGACACGAAGCGTCTCGGGGCTCGGGGATTCCACCGAGAAGGGCGTCGGGTCAGCGACGCCGTTCGCTTCGGCGCTGGGCCTGGGCCTTGAGCTGCCGATAGCGCGTGAGCTGCGCCGGGCTCAGTACGTCGCCGAGGCGTTGCTCCAGGTGGTCGAAGGCGAGCTCCACCTGACGAGCCGCCTCCTCGTACTCGAGAGCACCCGTGGCCAGCCGCTCCTGGATGGTGCCGATCGCGCGGAAGTAGCTCTCGAGGAGCTTCTTCACGGCCGGTCGCTGGGCGCGCTCGAGCCCGATCGATTCGAGGGTGCCGAGCGTGGCGCCCACGTCCCGTTGCGGAGCGGGCGTCGCGGCGGAGATCGTCGCGACGCCGAGGGTCATACCGAAGGCGACGAGGAGCGCGACGCGCCCAACGGACCAGAAGGCCGAGTTGCTCATGTCTTGCAGGTTCGGGTCGGCGCGCGGCCCTGCTTGAGTCCCGATCCCTCTTCTGCGTAGTTCCGCCGCACGCGACTGCGCGCTTCACCGCAGATCGCGGCCCCCAGAGGGTGGGGCTTCACCCGACCTCCGGCTCGGTCGATCCATCTCCCATGACCGCGATCGACTCCGCGCTCGCCGGCCTGCGGGCGGCGGAGCGCAAGCACACCACCGCCGCGCGCAACGTGGCCGACTGGGCCGTCGAGGTGGCCTCGTCCTCGGGAGCCGAGGCCGGCACCTGCGTCTCGGACGGCTCCCCGAAGCGGGTGCACGGCGCCGACGAGGCCGTCGACCTCGCGCGTTCGCTGGTGGATCAGATGCTCGCCGGTGTCGGCTTCCGCGCCGCCCTGCGCGTGATCGAGACCGACGCCGAGATGAAGGGCACCCTGGTCGACCTGAAGGCCTAGGGGCCCCCTGCGGACCGCGACGCAGCTACTCGGCGAGCTCGGCCAGGCGCTCGCGACCCTGGTCGCGGATCAGCTCCCAGGTCTGATCGTTGATGTCGAGGGCCGCGCGGGCCCGATCGAGCACCACGCTGTTGCTGCTGTCCGTGTGCATGTGCGTCGAGAGTCCCTCGTCGCCCTTCTCCGGGTCGTCGGGGACGAGGCCGTAGCCGAGCTCGCGCGAGAGGTCGTCCGCCAGGCAGACCGCAGCGGCCAGCGGGTGGGGGTAGCCCTCGATCTCGACGCGATGGTGCGCCTCGAGCGGGATCAAGAGCTCGTCGGGGAGCTCCCAGTGGGCGGCCATCAGGGCCCCGGCCTCGGCGTGGGCCTCGTCGATCACGGGCCACAGGATCGAGAGGTCCGGCGGCTTCTTGCCGCGGGGGACCTCGCCCAGCGCCAGCAGGATGCCGCTGATGCCCACGTCGTGCAGCAGTCCGCAGACGAAGGCGTACTCGGCCTCGATGCTCGTGTGTCGGCAGATCAGCCGGCTCAGGTGGGCGGTGGCGCTGCTGTGGATGCGCAGGCGCTCCATCGGACCGGAGTAGGCGTCGCACTTGAAGACGCGCAGGTTCATGGCGACCTCGAGCACGAGGTCGCGGAGCGTGTTCAGGCCGAGCCGCATCACGGCCCCCGAGAGGCTCTCGATCTTTGCAGCGCCCGCGTAGGCGGGAGAGCTCGCGACGCGCAGCACCCGGGCGGCGAGCATGGCGTCGGCCTCGAGCAGCTCCACGATCTCTTCGATCTCGACGTCGGCCCGCTGGGAGACGGCGAGGATCCGCTGCGCCGTGGCCGGCAGCTCCGGCGGCTGGTAGCCCTCGGCCTGGAAGACGCCGAGCATGCGCTTCTTCAGGTCCGCGGAGTCGAGCAGGACGTCGTCGTCCGCGGCGATCGCCGCCAGGCCCTGCCCGTAGCCCTCTTCGAGCCGAGTCTTTCCGCGTCCGCTCATGTCGAACCTCCGGCCCTCCCCATCGGCCGCTTGGGTTCCCCGATTGATCCGTGGAAGGGCGCACTTCGCCGCCTCGGGCGCGATATCCTGCGCCCGCCATGTACCGACCGCACATCCCGCGACCGGAGTACCCGAGACCCGAGCTCCTCCGCGCCTCCTTCGTGAACCTGAACGGGCGCTTCGAGCTGGCCGCGGACGCGGACGACCGCGGCCTGTCGGAAGGATGGGAGTCGGGTCGCTCATTCGAGGGCCGGGTCGTCGTACCGTTCCCCCTGGAAGCCGAGCTCTCCGAGGCGCGCCTCGACGAGATCCCGCCGGTCGTCTGGTACCGCCGGGAGTTCGAGGAGTGCCCGCGAGGCGCTCGGACCCTCCTGCACATCGGGGCCTGCGACTACGAGAGCGAGGTCTTCGTGAACGGGCGGAGCGTCGGGCGCCACCGCGGCGGCTACGACCCGATCACCTGCGAGGTGGGCCACGCGTTGCGCCCCGGCTGCAACGAGCTCGTCGTACGCGTCGAGGATCCGGCGACCTGGACTCGCCCGAGGGGCAAGCAGGCCGCCGGCGCCTTCCGCTCCCCCGTCGACTACGACGCGGTCACGGGGATCTGGCAGACCGTGTGGCTCGAGGCCGTGCCCGAGGTCTCCATCCGCGAGGTCCATACCCGTTACGACCACGCCGCACGCGAGCTCGCGGTCCACGTGGGCTTCTCTTCGGGCTGGCCGGGAGACGTGGCCGTCTTCCTGGAAGAGGGGGGACGCTGCATCGCGAGTGGCCGGCGCGAGGCGCTCGGGCGCCCCGAGGCCTACCAGCCTCTCGTCGTGCCCGAGCCCAGGCTCTGGTCTCCCGAGGATCCCCACCTGCTCGATCTGCGCGTCCAGCTCCTCGATGGCGACGTCGTCGTGGACGAGACGACCACGCCGGTCGGCCTCCGCGAGATCCTCGTCTCGGGCGATCAGCTGCTCCTGAACGGCGAGCCGCGCTACCTGCGCGGGGTCCTCGACCAGGGCTACTTCCCGGGCGGCTGGTACACCGCCGCGAGCGACGCGGAGCTGCGTCGCGACGTCGAGCTCACCCGGGCCCTGGGCTTCGACTGCGCGCGCAAGCACCAGAAGGCCGAGGATCCGCGCTGGCTCCACTGGGCCGATCGGCTCGGCTTGCTCGTCTGGTCGGAGATGCCGAGCGGCCGCGACTTCACCACCGAGCTCGCGACCGACCTCGTCGCCCAGTGGACGGCGCTCGTGCGACGCGACCGCAGCCACGCCTCGGTGATGGCCTGGGTGCCCTTCAACGAGTCGTGGGGCGTGTGGCGGCAGGCCGACCGCCCCGAGCAGCGAGCGCTGGTGGAGGGCGTGGTGGGGCTCACGCGCGCGCTCGACCCCAGCCGGCCCGTGATCGGCAACGACGGCTGGGAGTACGCTGCGGGCGACCTCTACACGCTGCACGTGTACGAGGGTGACGACACCGAAGGCTCCCTCGCCGAGCGAATCCGCTCGCTGGTCGCGGACCCCGGCGGCGACGTGATTCCGGACGGGCACGTCCTCGGCAGGCGGCGTGCGGCGCTTCCGGGAGCCGACCCGAGCCGGCTTCCCGTGCTGCTCACCGAGTGCGGGGGCGTGGGCTACCTCGATCCGGGGACGGAACGGCCGAGGGATCTCTTCGCCTACGGCGACTGGCCCGAGGACGCCGCGGAG
The DNA here is from genome assembly GCA_030065975.1 of Myxococcota bacterium. GTDB lineage: Bacteria > Myxococcota_A > UBA9160 > UBA9160 > UBA6930 > JASJCN01. Next base: position 3,461 of record JASJCN010000259.1, on the reverse strand, counting down.
CTCGAGGAGCGCCTGCGCCGCATCGCCGCCGTGATCTCGGACGTCCCCGAGCTGCGCGGCTTCGTCTGGACCCAGCTGACGGACGTCCAGCAGGAGTGCAACGGGCTCCTCCGCTTCGACCGCGAGCCGAAGCTTCCGATCGGGCTGCTTCGCGAGATCCTGGGAGGGATCGGCCCTCGGGGCTAGGCCCTGCCCGGCATCACGCCTTGGTGCTCGGCCGCGCGCTCACGCGCTCGTGCCACGCCCAGAGGTTCGAAAGCTCCCGGTCGGGCTCGAGCGCCACGAGCTCGCTCGCGAAGTCGATCATGCAGAGGCCGGTGATGTCGGCGACGCTGAACTGCTCTCCCGCCATGTAGGGGCGCTCGCCGAGCTCGCGATCCAGCCGCCGGTAGAACTTGCGCGTGGCTCCCTCGGCCTGGGCCTTGGCCTCGGGGATCTGCTGGAAGCGCCCCGTGCGGCCCACGATCGGCCCGTTCACCCAGGCGATGCCGATGGGCGTCGCCATCTCGAGCTCGAGCTGGCGGTTGGCCATCTCGATCCGCCCGAGCTCGAAGGGCGTGGTGCCGAAGAGGGAGGGCTCGGGCCGCATCGCCTCGAGCGTGCGACAGATCGCCACCGACTCGGCTACGTGGGTGCCGTCGTCGAGCTCGAGGACGGGGACCTTGCCGCTCGGGTTCTTCGCGAGGAAGGCCTCGCTCTTGTGCTCGCCGCCGAGCACGTCCACCTGCACGAGCTCGACCTCCATCTCCTTCTCGGCGAGGAAGATGCGTACGCGCCGCGGATTGGGGGCGGGAGTCCAGTCGTAGAGCTTCATTCGTCGACGAGTGCTCCGTAGACGATCTGCTTGAGCTGCCCGCGGAAGTTGAAGGTGCCGGAGGGCATGAGCTGGGTCAGGAAGAGCACCACGAGGTCCTCCTCGGGATCCACCCAGAAGATCGTGCTGGCGGCGCCGCCCCACGCGAACTCGCCGGTGGAGCCGATCTGCGGAGAGCGCACCGGGTCGAGCATCACGGAGAAGCCCAGCCCGAAGCCCGTCGCCTCGTAGGAGACCTCGGCGAAGGCCCCGACCGAGAGCTCGGTCAGGTCCTTTCCCTCGGGCAGGTGGTTGCGGGTCATGTACTGGAGGGTCTTGCGGCCGATCACCCGCTGCCCGTCGAGCTCGCCGCCGCGCCGCAGCATCTCGCAGAAGCGCAGGTAGTCGGCGGCGGTCGAGACGAGCCCACCGCCGCCCGAGAGGAATCGCGGCGGCTCGAGGTAGGGGCTCGTCTCGGGATCGTCCTGGAGCACGGTCTCGCGCCGCACGTTGCGTCCGTAGCAGGCGGCGAAGCGATGGGCCTCGCTCGCCGGGACGTGGAAGCCGGTGTCGACCATTCCCAGCGGGTCGAAGACGTGCTCTCTCAGATAGGAGTCGAAGGGCTGGCCCGAGACGACTTCGACGATCCTCCCCAGGACGTCCGTGGACACGGAGTAGTTCCAGGCCGTTCCCGGCGAGAACTCGAGGGGCAGGCCGGCGAGCTTCTCCACGAACTCGGCAAGGGTTCCGCCGAAGCGCTTCTCGCCGCCGAGCCCGATCTTCCGGTAGGCGGCGTCCACGTTCGTGCGCTCCATGAAGCCGTAGGTCAGGCCGGAGGTGTGGCGCAGCAGGTCGCGCACGCTCATCGGGCGCTCGCAGGGTGTGGTCAGGAAGCGCGGGTGGTTGCCGCCCTGGTAGACGCGCAGATCGCGGAGCTCGGGGAGGAAGCGGTGGACCGGGTCGTCGAGCTGCAGGTGGGCCTGCTCGGTCAGCTGCATCAGGGCGATCGACGTGATCGGCTTCGTCATCGAGTAGACGCGGAAGATCGTGTCGTCGCTCATCGGGGTCCCGCGCTCGCGGTCGCGCAGGCCGATGGCGGACTGGTAGGCGATCTCGCCGTGGCGGGCGACCACGGTGAGGGCGCCCGCGATCTTGCCCGGCTCGATGTAGCGGGTCTGCAGGTGCCGATCGATGTGGGCCAGGCGCTCGCTCGACAGTCCGAGTTCTTCCGGCACGGTCATGGAACCTCCTCGATGGACCCGATGGCAACCCGATGAAGACGGAAGGTATCGCAGGCCACCGGGGACGGGTCGCTCCGGCTCGCCGCTTGCGGCATCCTGCCAGGGAGCGGGAAGCGGGGAGCGGGAGGTGGTGGCATGTCCGGAGTCCGAACATGAAGCGCTGGACGACGGCGCTCGCCTGCGCCCTGGCTCTCGGGCTCGTGCCGGCGGCTCTGGCCCAGGAGGAAGTCGGACGGGTCGAGACGCTCCCGCCGGTCGGCGACCACTGGGTCTGGGTGAACGACCTGCTGCTCGCCCACAGCCTGCTCTTCGACGGCGACAGCGGCGAGGTGCTCGGCAGCATCGACGCGTTCAGCTCGATCTCGCCGAAGCCGCCGCTCTACTCGGAGGCGCGCGGCGAGTTCTACTCCGTCGAGATCGACTACTCCCGCGGCCTGCGCGGCGTACGGACGGACTTCGTGACGATCCACGACGCCCGCACCCTCGAGGTGAAGGGCGAGATCGTCTTCCCGACGCGGGCCGCCGAGAGCGCGACCTCCATCGCGTACACGGCGCTCCTCGACGGTGACCGCTTCCTCGCCGTCTTCAGCCAGTTCCCGAACGCGGCGGTAGCGATCCTCGATCTGGCCGAGAGGCGCTTCGTCGGGGACGTGCCCCTGGCCGGATGCGCCGGCATCTATCCCGTCGCCGAGCGGCGCTTCCTCTCGCTCTGCGGTGACGGCACCGTGCTGCAGGTCGGCCTCGATGCCGAGGGCCGCGTCCAGTCGACCCTCTCGAGCGAAGCCTTCTTCGAAGCCGTCGAGGACCCGGCGATGCTCGCCGGCGTGCGGCTCGGGTCGCGTTGGCTCTTCACCAGCTTCACCGGAAAGGTCTTCGACGTGGAGGGCACGGCGGAGCCTCCCGTCGTGAGCGAGTGGTCGCTGGTGGACGAGGCCCAGGCGGGGGATGGCTGGCGTCCGGGCGGCAAGCAGCACATGGCCCTCCACCGGGCCGAGGGGCTCCTCTACGTGGTGTTCCACCAGGGGAAGGCGTCGACCCACAAGGACCCGGGACGCGAGATCTGGGTCTTCGACCTCGAGAGCCGGGAGCGTACGGCGCGGCTCTCCGTGCCGAACCTGACGGCGGCGTTCCTGGGCCAGACGCTCGGGGTCGAGGACGGCGGCTTCCTCGACTGGCTGCTCGGTGCGCTCCTGCCCGACGAGGGCGCCCACAGCATTGCCGTCACCCAGGACGCGAGTCCGCTGCTCTTCGCGCGCAACGCCTCGATGGGCGTCGTCGCCGTGCTCGATGCGCGCAGCGGCGACCACCTGCGCGACCTCACCGAGGTGGGGCTCGTCGGGAATCGTCTCGAGGTGCTGCGGTGACCGACCCCGCACTCGTGTGGGTGACGCGGCTCGCCCTGGCCCAGCCGAAGAGGAGGGCCAGGG
>JASJCN010000258.1 GCA_030065975.1 Myxococcota bacterium | reverse complement strand
GAGACCTTGGAGCGATCGGCGATGCGCACCGGGTAGCCGGACACCGGCGTCCCGTCGTGACGCCAGGCGTAGACGTGGCCATCCCAGGCGGCGACCACGATCTCGAGGGCGGGGTCGGTCCCCGGTACGTCGAGGTCCACCAGGGTCGGTGCGGCCAGCAGGCCCGGGTCGGTGTCGTTCAGGCGGTTGCGGTTGTCGGGATTCGAGAGCGCCGGGTCCGTCGACACCGGGAAGCCGGCGCGCGGCTGGCCGTCCGAGCCGAACACGTAGAGCTGCCCCTCGATGCCGGGAACCACGATCTCGACCGTGCCGTCCCCGTCCAGGTCGTCCGCCGCCGAGGGGCCGATGATGGCTTCGCGGATCAACGGGACCTCACCGTTCGCGTACTCGCCGACCAGGGATTCGAACTGCGGCAGCAGGTTGGTGAACGCCGGGAAGCCGGGCAGCATCGCGCCGGTATCCCCGCGTCGCACCTGCACCGAGCCGTCGGCGAGCCCGTAGATGATGTCGAGGACACCGTTGCCGTCGACGTCGGCCAGGGCGGGCGAGCCCTCGGCCGAGGTGCCGAGCGCCACCTTGACCTTCAGCGTCGGGTCGTGGTGGATGGCCAGGGTGCGGCGGTCCTCCCCGAGGTTGCCGGCGGCGTCGCGAACCTGGAGCCGCAGGGTCACGGCGTGCCCGTCGGGATCGTCGAGGTTCTCGCTGGGATCGAAGCCGCAGCTCGTGGCGGTGCCGGCCGCGTCGAGGGATCCGAAGGAGCCGAGCTGCACCGGCCCCGTCTCGCTGCCGGACGAAACCGGCAGGTACGCGACTGGATTCACGCCGCAGCCGACCTCGAGCACCCAGTCGAAGGAGCCGTCGATGCTTCGCCGGGCCGCGGCCGAGCCCGTGACCTCGACGCTCGGCGTCGCCACCGGGTCGACGATGTCGAACCAGGCGATGCTGCCCGAGAGATCCGCCTCGGGCGGCATGGTCGTCATGCTGACGTCGAGGATGGCCGGCATGTTCGCGCGGCCGTAGCCGGTGAACTCGTCCCAGCCCGGCTGGGTGGCGACGCGGCTCGAGTCGAAGAAGAGGCCGAGGAGCGGCGCCGAGAGGGCCGTGCGCAGCAGACCGAACATGGTGAGGTCGTTGGGAAGGCCCTGATAGTCGATGTCCTCGGCCGAGCGACGGAAGAGCTGGCGGATCTCCTCGGCGGAGAAGGGCTTGTCCAGGCCCGGGTAGTTCGTGAAGAGCCCGCGGTCGACCAGGTTCTTGCCGTGGGAGACGAGGAGCGCCGCCATGCCGGAGCCGCGGCCCACCGCCTCGGAGCTGCACGCGTTGGACGAGATGGCGGTCCAGGCCCGGCCGCCGTGGTTGGTGCAGCCGTTGAAGAGGTCGTAGACGTCCTCCTGCTCGACGATGGTGCCGTCGCCCTCGACGATGGAGTTCAGCCAGATGGTGTGGTCGAGCACGGCGGGGAAGTTGTGGTGGCGGCTCGACTCGTCGGCGGCGCTGGCCATCACCGGGACGCCGCGGCGATAGGCGTAGTCGATGGCCGCCTGACTCGCGGGCCCGGCGCTGATCGTGCCGAGCGCCTCCTGCACCACGTCCGCGCCGATGTCCACGGAGTAGACCACCGCCTGGGCGAAGTCGCTGCCCACCGCGATGAAGCTGTCCGCGACCTTGAGCGGCAGGAACATGGCGTTCGGCGCCACGCCGGGCATGCCGCTTCCGTTGTTGGCCTCACCGGTCGAGTCCTCGGCCTCGCCGGTGCCGTGCCCGTAGTCGACCTGGTCGTCGGGGTCGTTGTCGTTGTCGGCGAAGTCCCAGCCCGCGATGTCGTCGACGAAGCCGTTGCCGTCGTCGTCCACGCCGTCGCTGAAGGTGCGGATCAGGTCCTGGCCGTCGAGCAGCCCGTTGCCGTTCGTGTCGGGCGTGTCCGGGAAGTCGTCGACGGAGACGAAGCCGTCGCCGTTGCAGTCGTGGCTGGCGCATCCGGCCGGGATGGGCAGCTCGCCCGTGTTGAGCGCCACCTTGCGCGCGAGATCGCGCGCACGCCAGCGGATCCCGCTGTCGAGCACCGCGACGACCACGTCCGGACGCCCGGTCGTGATCTGCCACGCGCCCTCGATGTCCATGCCGATTCCCGGGTTGTACTTCCAGGAGCCGCCGGCGTTCGGGTCGTAGTCGTTCGGGAAGACACCCGGCGGCAGGAAGAGGTAGGACGCGAAGTCGGCGGGGTCGGTGCACGCCGGCGCCTGACAGGCGGGGAAGGGCACCTCGCTCGCGGCCGGGGCGGCGAGGAGCAACAGGCACAAGGGGAGCCACGGCGACGGGCGGGACAGCAGCAGGGGCCGGGTGGGCATCGGGGACCTCCGCGATCGTGAGCGACCCGCCATCCTACCCCGGCGGCGGCCTCAGGGTCGAGTCTCACGAACGGCCCCGATCGGGCCGGCAACTGGGGCGGTAAGTGCGGGTGGCGACGACCGCGAACGCGGCTCAGCGTCGGGGCAGGGCGTCCCGGGGAACGAGGTTGATCGACTCCGTTTCCGGGTCGAAGAGCAGCAACGCCTCGCCGCGCTCGAGCTGCCGCCGCACGTCCCGGACCTTCTCCTCGAGGCTGCGCTCGACGGCGCCGTAGTCGGTGCCCTCGCGGTTGACGAAGCTCTCGATCACTCCCTGCAGGGCCTCGGCGCTGAGCTCCCGGAAGGGGATCTCGACCCCGCGCGCCTTCGGCTCGTCTTGCTCCTGCGCCATGCCGTGGATGTAGCGATCGCGGCGGCCGCCCGCGATGCGGCTCCGTTACCCTGCCCGGGAGCGGGGAGGAGGAATCGATGCAGGATCTCGAGGGGCGCGTCGCGGTCGTCACCGGCGGCGCCAGCGGCATCGGGCGCGGCATGGCCGAGGCGTTCCTGGCCGCGGGAATGAAGGTCGTCGTCGCCGACGTGGAGGCCGCCGCCCTGGACACGGCAGTCCCGGAGCTGAAGAAGCAGGGCGAGGTCGCGGGCGTGGTCTGCGACGTGTCGAAGCCCGAGTCCGTCGAGGCCCTGGCCCAGGAGTCCCTGGACCAATTCGGCGCCGTCCACGTGCTGTGCAACAACGCCGGGGTCGCGGGCAGCGCGGGCCTGCCGATGTGGGAGCTTCCGCTCGACGAGTGGGAGTGGGTGCTCGGCGTGAACCTGATGGGCATCGTGCACGGCATCCGGAGCTTCGTCCCCATCATGATCTCCCAGGGCCAGGGCGGCCACGTGGTCAATACGTCCTCGATGGCCGGGCTGATGCCGAGCGGCGGCGTCTACGGCGTGAGCAAGCACGCGGCGGTCGCCATCTCGGAGTCGCTCTTCGGGCAGCTCGCCACCGTCTCACCCCGCATCGGCGTCTCGGTGCTGTGCCCGGGATGGGTCAACACGAACATCCTGAACTCGGACCGCAACCGTCCCGAGACACCGCGGCCGGCTCCGGGCCCCGAGGCGCCGCAGGTGGAGGCCCTACGACAGACCGTCGCTGGCCTGATCGAGAAGGGACTCGACCCACGCGAGGTGGGCGACGTGGTGGTGAAGGCCATCCGCGACGGACGCTTCTACGTGCTCACCCATCCCTGGCAGAAGCTCGTCGAGCGCCGCATGCAGAACATCCTCGAGGACAAGGATCCCGTGGGCATGCCGCCGCCCATGGACGGTTAGCCGCCGTGCGTCGCCTGATCGCGCTGCTCCTCGGCTACACGAGCCGCCTGCGCTTCCCGTGGCTCGCGGCCATCACGGCGTGCCTGTTCCTGCTCGACGTGGCCATCCCCGACATGATCCCCTTCGCGGACGAGGTGCTGCTCGGCCTGCTCACGGCCCTCTTCGCCTCCTGGCGTCGGACGCGGGTGAACGGCGATGGCGAGGGCGGGGTCGAACGGGTGAAGGGATCCGACGCACCCGGGGAGGAGCCGGGCGCCGCCCCCTGAGGGATCGCGCCACTCCGGGCCATCTCGGACCACGACTCCCATTGGCCCCCCGGGCTGCTCGGCCCGGGGGCGAGGAGAAGAGCGAGTGCGGTCGAACTGCGTTTCCTGGGGCCCCCTCTGCCTGGTCGTCGCGGCCATCGCCCTCTCTTCGGGCCTCGCCGCCAGAGCCCAGACGCTGAACGATCCCGCCCTCCACATCGAGGCGACGTTCCTCAGCCCGAACTTCACGACGGGCATCCGCTTCGTCACGGTCGACGAGTTCTTCGTGATCGAGAAGGAAACCGGCCGCGTCCTCCACTTCCTGGACGGCGTGAGCACCGAGGTGCTGGACCTCGACGTCAACTACGCCAGCGAGCGGGGACTGATCGGGATCGAGCTGCACCCCGACTTCGAGACGAACGGCTTCGTCTATCTCTACTTCAGCGTGCCGACCGTGAGCACGGACACCGACGAAACCGACGAGTGGCTCTCGAACGACCTCGCTCGCTACACCTGGAACGGATCGGCCCTCGTCGACGAGACGCTCCTCTTCTCGATCCCCCGGAACCTGGCTCAGGACGGCCCGAATCACGATGGAGGGCCCATGCGCTTCGGGCCCGACGGGAAGCTCTACCTCGCCTCCGGCGACCTCAACCGCTTCGGTGCCGAGCAGAACCGCTCGACGACCTCGTCGGATACCGGGGGCATCCATCGCTTCAACGAGGACGGCAGCGTTCCGGCCGACAACCCCTTCAACGATCCCGCAGTGGATCCGGACTTCCACGACCTCTTCGCGTACGGCGTGCGCAACTCCTTCGGCTTGGCCTTCGATCCCGTGACGGGTCTTCTCTGGGACACGGAGAACGGACCCACCTTCATGGACGAGATCAACGTGGTGGAGTCGGGGTTCAACAGCGGATGGCGCCCGCTGATGGGCCCGGTCTCTCGCGATGGCCAGGGTGACACCCCGGCGGACCTGATCGACCTCCTGCCCGGCACCTCGTTCTACTCGGACCCGGAGTTCTCGTTCGCATCGCCCATCGGGATCACGTCGATCGGGTTCCTGGCCGGCTCGACCCTCGGCCCCTCGTACGACGACGCCGTCTGGGTCGGCGACAGCAGTCCGGGCCTCCTGTACGAGTTCCGGCTGAACGGGGCGCGAGACGGCTTCGTCCTGAACGGAGGGCTCGCCGACCAAGTCGCGGACGGCACGGCGGAACGGAATCAGGCCGCGGTCGGAAGCGATTTCTTCGTCACCACCGACATCCAGCTCGACCCCGCGGACGACGTGACCGTGCTCTCCCTCTTCGGCATGCTCTACCGCATCACCCGGGACGACGATCAGGACGGCGTCCGCAATCGCGACGACAACTGCGTCGACGTCGCCAACCCCGACCAGGAAGACTTCGACGCGGGGACCGACGACGACTCCTCCCTGGCGGGCATCCAGCACTACGGCGACGCCTGCGACGCAGACCTCGACAACGACGGCTTCGTCGGCGCCTCGGACTTCTTCGGCGTGTTCCGGCCCTGCCTCGGAAGCGACGTCGCGAGCGACCCCCAGTGCGCGCCGGCCGACTTCGACGGCGACGGCGTCGTGGCTCCGAACGACTTCTTCACGGGGCTGCGCCCGGCTCTCGGCACGCCCCCGGGTCCGGGAGTGACCGAGCCGTAGGCCCAGGCGCCCTCGGGAGCCGGGCCCCGTCCAGCTGGGCTCACATCCGCACAAGCAAAGTCGCGGTCGGGCCCCATCGGCCCGGTGAAGGTCGTTATCCTGGGCCGCGCGCCGCCCCTTCGACGCCGGCGCCCCCCTCCTCCGACCACAGCCCCCGAGATCAAGGCGGCCGCGCAGCCCGCCGATGACGGAGTTGCGTTCCCAGGATCCCTTCGATGTCCGACCCGTCCTCCAACCGAAACCCCTCGCGACGCGACTTCGTGCGCATGCTCGGAGGCACGGCCGTCCTCGCCGCCACCGGATGCGCGGCTCCGCCGCCGCCGACGAAGGTCCGCGGGGAGGGCCACGCCCCGGAGCCCCCGCTCACCGGCCTGGGCCCGATCGACGCCCACATCCACATGTGGTCGCCCAGCGCCTCGCTGTATCCGCGCACGAGCCGCCTCGCGGATCAGGTATTGAAGCCACGTCGTTACACGCCCCGCGACTTCCTGACCGTGGCGCGCAACACCGGGGTGGAACGCGCGGTGCTGGTGCAGGCGGCGGTCTATGGAGAGGACCACAGCTACATGCTGGACGTGATGGCCGAGTACCCCGGACGCTTCGCGGGCGTCGGCACGGTGGACCGGACTCCGAGGCCCGAAGAGCGGCTGCGGGAGCTCGGCGCCATGGGGCTTCGCGGCGCGCGGGTCATCTCGCACACCGGCTGCGAGCGCTGGTCCGACGACGAGCGCTACCAGGCGCTCTTCCGCATGTCCGCCGAGACCGGCCTCGTCCTCGACCTGCTGACGCTGCCCGAGCACCTTCTGGCGATGGACGCGCTGTGCGCGCAGGTGCCGTCCGCGATCGTAGCCGTGCCCCACCTGGGGCGGCCTCCCGGCGACCGGCACGAACGCGAGGAGCACTTCCAGCGGCTGATCGGCATGGCCCGCCGTCCTGGCGTGGTTCTGAAGTGGTCGGGGCTCCACATGCTGGCCCTCGACGCCGCGCACTACGACGAGCTCGCACCCGTCTTCTCGCGCGTGCTCGACGCCTTCGGGCCCGAGCGGATCATGTGGGGCAGTGACGCCCCCCATCAGTTCCGCAAAGGCAACGGCTACGAGCCCTCGCTCCAGTGGATTCGCGATCGCGACGAGCTGTCGGAGTCGGAGCTCGACCAGATCCTGCGCGGGACCGCCGAGCGCATCTACTTCAGCTAGGTCGCGTGGCGCCGCCGGATGAAGAGCGCGTCCCGCTCCGACTGCGGCACGAAGACGCCGTCGCGGCCCGCGTCCCGCAGGGCCTCGCGCAGCACCTCGAGGTCGCTCTCGAAGAAGGCCTCGAGGGAGCGTAGATCGACCTGCACGAGATCGGCCTCGTTGCGGGCGTCCGGTCGCTCGAGCAGCGAGAGGCTGAGCTCGGACACGAAGCTCGCGGACTCGCCGGCCAGGTAGCGACGCAGCGACGCGATCAGCGGCGCGGGCACCCGCCGGATCGCAACGAGCCGCGTGCCCCGCGGACGTGGCGCCTCCGGGAGGCGGTTGCGGGGCTCCCGGTGTCCGAGCCGGCCGAGCAGTGCCTGCAGGGCGTCGAAGGCCTCGAGCGCGCGCAGCCGCGACCGGAAGACGCCGAACCAGCGAAGCCCGAGCTCGTGCAGGCTCTCGGGATGGGTGGAGAACGCGAGCAGCAGCTGGTGCCCGTTGCGACCGAGGCCGATCGCCGGGTACAGGAACTCGAAGGCGCCGTCGACGTTGTAGCGGGGCCGATGGGTGCGGATCAGCTCGTTCTCGACGAGCAGCGCCTCCCGTTCGTTCTCCTGCAGACGCACCTCGAGGGAGTGGGCCTCCTTCACGAGCTTGCGCATCTTGCGATGGGCCTTGCGCCGACCCGCGTTGCGGTAGCTCGAGAGCCGGCGGCGGACGTTCTTGGCCTTGCCGGCGTAGAGGATCTCGCCGTCCTCCCCCTTGAAGAGGTAGACGGCCGGCGCCTCGGGAAGCTCCCGCAGGAGGTCGACACCGAACTTGCGGTCGAACTGTCGCAGGCCCACCGCCGCGGAGCCTAGCGGGCTCGCCTCCCGGCCCCCAGGGGAGCAGCGTGGCGTGAAGAACTCCCACACCAGCGCGTCGGATGAGGAGATGAAGGGGGATTCCATGTCCGAGCACGAACCGAACGACGCGTCGGCGCCGCTCACCCGGCGCCAGGCCTTGGGCCGGAGCGCCGCGGGCGTCGCCGCGCTGGCCGCCCTGCTGCTTCCGAGCGCAGCGCAGGCCCATCGGGGCCACCGTCACCACCACGACGACTACGACGACTACCGCTGGCGTCGCCGCCGGCGGCGGCGGCGACGGCGCTCCGAGTGGTACGGCGGCTACCGGTCGGCGGCGCCGATCTTCTTCTGCGCGCCGTGTGGACACCGCTTCCGGCGCCGCCACGATTTCCACTCGCACCTGCACCACCACCATCGCGTGCCGTGGTGGCGGATCCCGAGCCTGATCGTGCAGGCCGCGTTCGGCTGGATCTTCTACGGCTACTAGGAGTCCGTGAAGAGCGCATCCGGGTGGGCGGCTCGCTGCATCAGCGACCCGCACGCTTGGGGTGGGCGGGTCGCTG
>JASJCN010000257.1 GCA_030065975.1 Myxococcota bacterium | reverse complement strand
CTTGCGCTCGGCGATGGTGACCACCGGGAAGGGGTCGCTCACCATCCGGATCGCCGTGAAGACCTCCCAGGGGCCGACGAAGTCGAGCTCCTCGACGCCGTCGAAGATCAGGATTCCGATGGTGGGGAGCATCGATCCTCCGCGGGGACCCCGCTCTGGGTGGTCGGCTGGAAGGTTGGGTGGTTGGGGTCGTTTGTGCTGTAACGTAAACTGGAGCGTGATGAAACAATATCGCATCCGGGGCAGCACGGCGGACGAGATCCTGGCCAGCGCCGAGCGCGGCATCCGCGATGGCAGCCTCGCGCCCGGAGACGCCCTCCCCACGGTGCGGGGGCTCGCCACCGAGCTCTCGGTCAGCCCGACCACGGTGGCGGCCGCCTACCGGGAGCTGCGCAGCCGGGGCCTGGTGGTCGCCGAGGGGCGCCGCGGCACGCGGGTGAGCGCGGCACCGCCCGTCGCGACGGGGGCACTCCCGGTCGTCCCGGCCGGCGTCCTCGACCTCGCGGCGGGCAACCCCGACCCGGCCCTGCTCCCCGATCTGGCCCCGGCGCTCACGGCCCTGGCCCGGAGCCGGGCGGAGCCGCATCTCTACGCCGAGCAGGTCCACCTGCCGGAGCTCCTCGAGCGCGCCCGGGCCGACCTCTCGGGCGACCGGCTGCCGAGCGAGCACCTCTCGGTCGTGAGTGGCGCGCTCGACGGCATCGAGCGCGCGCTCACCGCCCACCTGCGCCCGGGCGATCGGGTGGCCGTCGAAGACCCGGGCTACCTCGGCGTGCTGCACCTGCTGCGCGCGATGGGGCTCGTCCTCGAGCCGGTCGACCTCGACGACTCCGGCCCGCTTCCGGCGTCGCTCGAGCGGGCGCTCGCCAAGGGCGCGCGCGCCTGCGTGTTGACCCCGAGGGCCCAGAACCCGACGGGCGCCGCCCTCGACGCAGCCCGGGAGAAGGAGCTCTGCCAGGTGCTGGCGGCCCATCCCGGCGTGCTCGTCGTCGAGGACGACCACGCCGGAAGCTCCGCCGGCATCGCGGCGCGGAGCCTGTGCCGAGCCGCGGATCGCCCCTTCGCGGTGGTGCGCTCGGTCTCCAAGACCCTCGGCCCCGACCTGCGCCTCGCCGTGCTCTCCGGCGACGCCGAGACCGTCGCCCGCATCGACGGTCGTCAGGCGCTCGGGACCCGCTGGGTGAGCCACCTGCTCCAGCGCATCGTGGTCGAGCTGTGGTCGAGCGCGGGCGTGCGCAAGCAGCTCGAGCGGGCGGCGCGGGTGTACGGCGAGCGGCGGGAGGCCCTGCTCGCCGCCCTCGCCGAGCGAGGCATCGAGGCGCGTGGCCGCTCGGGGCTCAACGTCTGGGTGCCCGTCGCGAGCGAGCTCCCGGTGGTGCAGCAGCTGCTCGAGGCCGGCTACGCCGTCCGTGCGGGCGAGGCCTACCGTCTGGCGTCGCCGCCGGCCCTGCGCATCACGACGGCGGCCCTCGACGCGCGGGAGGCGGCACGCGTGGCCGATGCCTTGGCCGACGCCCTGCGTCCTGCCGGCGGCCGCTCTCTCGACGCGTAGGCGCCGCGCTACCCTGCGACACACCGCCCGACGAGCCACGGAGACCCGATGTCCGAGACCCGCCTGCGCTTCGGCGCCTTCATCGCCCCCTTCCACCCCGTCGACGAGAACCCCACGCGGGCCATCGAGCGCGACATGGAGCTCGTCTGTTGGATGGACGAGCTCGGCTACGACGAGGCCTGGATCGGCGAGCATCACTCGGGCGGCTACGAGATCATCGCGAGCCCGGAGCTCTTCATCGCGGCCGCCGCCGAGCGTACCCGCCACATCCGCCTCGGCACCGGCGTGAGCTCGCTCCCCTACCACCACCCGCTGATGCTGGCCGACCGCATCATGCAGCTCGATCACATGACGCGGGGCCGGGTGATGTTCGGCGTCGGGCCGGGCGCCCTGCCCTCGGACGCGTTCATGATGGGCATCGAGGTCGCGAAGCAGCGCGACCGCATGGACGAGGCGATCGGCGTGCTCGTCCCCCTGCTCTCGGGCGAGACCGTGAGCCATGAGTGCGAGTGGTTCACGCTCTCCGAGGCGCGGCTCCAGCTGCGGCCCTACACCGAGCCGCACGTCGAGATCTGCGTGGCGTCCCAGGTCTCTCCGTCGGGCGCGCGCGCCGCCGGCAAGCACGGCCTCGGGCTGCTCTCGATCGGCGCCACCACCACGGGCGGCTTCAACGCCCTCGCGGCCAACTGGCAGATCTGCGCCGACAAGGCCACCGAGTACGGCCACGAGGCCGACCGCTCGCAGTGGCGGCTGGTGGCACCCATGCACATCGCCGAGACCCGGGAGCAGGCCATCGAGGACGTGCGCTTCGGCCTCGAGAAGTGGCTCTACTACTTCCAGGAGGTGGCCGCCCTCCCCCTGGCACCGGCCGGCGACTTCGAGGGCGCCGTCGAGGCGCTCACCAGCTCGGGGCTCGCCGTGATCGGTGATCCCGACGACGCCACGGCCCAGCTCGAGCGCCTGGAGCAGCAGTCCGGCGGCTTCGGCGCCCTGCTGCTGATGGACCACAACTGGGCGCCGTGGGCGCGCAAGAAGCGCAGCTACGAGCTCATCGCGAACTACGTCATGCCGCGCTTCCAGGGCACCAACGCGCCGCGGGAGTCGAGCATGAAGTGGGCCGCCTCCAACCGGCCGACCTTCATGGGCGCCATGGGCAACGCCATCAACGCCGAGATCCAGAAGCACGTGGCGGAGCAGCAGGAAAAGACGAAGGGCTCCTAGGCTCCGCGTCCGCGGCACCCGGCCGGGCTAGGATGCCGCCATGCCGGCTCGCCGAGGCCTCGTCCTCCTGCTCGCCCTGCTTCTGCTCGCGATGAGCGCCGCCGTACTCGCCTCCACCGGGACCGGAGAAGAGGGTGTGCGGGCGCTGATCCGAGCCACCGCGCGCTCCTCGGTCCTGCTCCTGTGTCTGGCGTTCGCGGCGCGGCCCCTGCGACAGCTGTGGCGCAGCGAGCTCTCCGGCTGGATGCTGCGCGCGCGTCGCAGCCTGGGCCTCGGCTACGCCCTCTGCCAGGCCCTGCACCTGGCTGCGATCCTCGTGGTCGTTTCGGTGCACGCCGGCGAGTCGGACCTCGTCACCTGGATCGGCGGCGGCGTCGGCTACGTCTTCACGGCCGCCATGGCGCTCACCTCGACGGATGCCTGGGTGAAGCGCCTGACCCGGAAGCGCTGGACGCTGCTGCACCGAACGGGCATGTACGTGAACGTGGGAATCATGGCCTTCACCTTCCAGGGCGGCGTCAGCGAGGCGGCGGAGCCCGCGCCCTACTGGCTCGCCCTGGCCGCGATCGCGCTCGCGAGCGGCATCCGCCTCGCGGCCTGGCTCCGTTCGCGGCGCTGAGCCGCTAGCGCGCGTTCTCGAGAGCCGTCGCCAGGGCTGCGAGATCGGCGAACACGGGACAATCGGGCTCCTCCCGATCTCCGAAGGGATCGAGCAGCGCCGCGTGGAGACCGGCGCCGCGCGCCCCTTCGACGTCGGCGAAGATCAGGTCGCCCACGTGCAGGGTCGACTCGCGCCGGGCCCGGGAACGCTCTAGGGCGATCTCGAAGATCTCGGGTGAGGGCTTCTCCGCTCCCACCACGTGGGAGTCGATCACCAGCTCGAAGGGGTCGCGCAGGCCGAGGTTGGTCAGACTGCGCTCCACGGTGCCGTCCGCGTTGGAGACCACCACGAGCTTGAGGCCGAGCGCCTCGAAGCGCGCCAGGGCCTCGGGCACCTCGGGCATCACGCGACACCAGAGCCGATCCGAGGCGCCGGGGATCGCCAGCACCGGTGCGAGATCGAGCGCCAGCTCCCGATGGTCCACTCCGTCGAGGCTCGACACGTGTCCGAGGGCGAGCGTCAGGAAGCGGACGAAGCTCGAACCGCCCTCGGTGGAGCGCTCGCCCGAGAGCCAGGCGTCGAGGTGGGGACGCGCCAGGGCCTCGGCGCGCAGGAGCGACTCCGCCTCGCAGGCGTGGCCGCGCTCGCGGATCTCTCGCGCGATCCACTCGAAGTCCACGGACACCAGCGTGTTGCCGGCGTCGAGGAAGAGGGTCTCGATCTCACCCAGCGGAAGCCTGCTCATGCCGCGGCGCGGTCCCTCTCCGTCGGGTCGGGCTCTCCTCGTCGCCTGGCGAGGAAGCGCTGGGCGGCCTCCTGGCCGCGGACCAGACTGGTGTACGCCAGCGGCACCGCGAACAGCGTGCCCGCCATCGCCACGATCAGCCCGAAGGAGATCGAGGCCGCGAAGGGGCCGTAGGTCTTGGAGGCGCCCTGCAGCCCGAACGCCATGGGCATCAGCGCCACGACGGTGGTGAGCGTGGTGAGGAGGATCGGGCGGAAGCGCCGCA
Source organism: Myxococcota bacterium (assembly GCA_030065975.1). Lineage (GTDB taxonomy): Bacteria > Myxococcota_A > UBA9160 > UBA9160 > UBA6930 > JASJCN01. The sequence continues at coordinate 3,792 of JASJCN010000257.1, read as the reverse complement.
CGCCCGACTGGCGGACCGCCTCGAGGAGCGGCAGCCCCTCCTCGCGTCGTGCACGGTTGATGAAGTCCACCATCACCAGCGAGTCGTTCACGACCACGCCCGTGAGCCCGATCGCCGCATAGAGCAGGACGAAGGAGATCTCGTAGCCGAAGACCGCGACCCCGAGGAAGATCCCCGCGAAGGCGAAGGGCACGGCGGTCACCACGATGAGCGGCTGCAGGTAGCTGCGGAACAGAGCCGCCAGGATCATGTAGATGGCGACGAGCGCGACGGGGAAGGCGCGCCCCAGGTCGGCGAAGGCCTCGCTGGTGGTCTCGAACTCGCCGCCGTAGCTCACCTCGAGCTGGGGGAAGCGCTCCTCGAGGTCGGCGAAGGCCGCTCGGACCTTCTCGTTGGCGCCGACCGAGGTCTCCTCGCCCTCCCGCACCTGGGCCAGCACCGACACCGTGCGCTTGCCGTCGTAGCGGTGATAGGCGCTGTAGCCACGCGTCTTCTCGACGTCGGCCACGTCGCGGAGCTTGACCAGGAAGCCCTGGGCCGTGCGCAGCTCGACGTCCAGGAGGTCCGCCAGGTCGGCGCGGTCGGCGTCCTCGAGGCGCACGCGGATGTCGACGTCCTCGCCTCGGGTCGGATCGCGCAGGCTCGTGGCCACCACGCCGTCGTTGGCGCCGCGCAGCGCGAGCGCGATCTGCTCGAAGCCCAGGCCGTAGCGCGCGGCCCGCTCCTCGTTCACCACGAGCCGCACCTCGGGCGCCCCCACCTTGAGGTTGTCCTCGACGTCGTACACGCCGGGCAGCGTCTCGAGGTAGGCCTTGAGCTCGCCGGCCACGGCCTTCCCGAGGGCGTAGTCGTCGCTCTGGAGCCGCACCTCGACCGGCGCGCCCACGGGCGGGCCGTCCTGCTCCGCCTGCACCCGCACGTCGACGACGTCCACCGGATTGGCCTCGAGCCAGGCGTCGACCCGCTGCTGCATGTCGATCAGCGCCTGATCGGGATCGACCTTCTCGCCGTCGTCGTCCTTCGCCAGGGTCAGGACGCTCATGGCGTAGTTGGCCCCGGTCAGGGTGTCGTAGTTGGTGTCGAAGCTCATCCCGACCGTGGTGGCGTAGTCGAGGAGCTCCTCGCCGCGCATGCCTTCGAGGATCGACTCGTAGCCGCGCACGACGCCGTCGGTCTGCTCGATGCTCGCGTCCGAGGGCATCTCGACGAGCACGTTGAAGGTGTCGAACTCGCCGGGGAAGAGGTTCACGTCGAGGTGGCGCGAGCCCGTGCAGGTGAGCAGGAAGCAGGCCGCGAACAACGCCGAGAAGGCCCCGCGATGGCCGAGCACGACGTCGAGGGCCCGCGCGTAGGCGCTGCGAATCCGGGCCAGGCCGTCGTCGACGCGGGCGCGGATGCGCGCGAAGAGGCCCGGCGGGCGGTCGTCGTCCTCCTTCCGCTTCCGGCTCCCGAAGTCCAGATAGTGGGCCGGCAGGATCACCAGGCACTCGAAGAGCGAGGCGATCAGGCACACGAGCACGGCCTTCGGGAGGATCGACATGAACTTGCCGGCCGTGCCCCCCACCAGCAGGAGCGGCAGGAAGGCTGCGCAGGTGGTGGTCACCGCGGCGACCACGGGCCACATCACCTCCTCGGTGCCTCGCAGCACGGCCTCGCGCAGGGGCTCGCCCCGTTCGACGTGGGCGAAGATGTTCTCGAGCACGATGATCGCGTCGTCCACGAGCATGCCGGAGACGAGCAGCATCCCGACGATGGTCGTCGCGTTGAGCGTGATGCCGAAGAGCGGGAAGAAGATCATCGCCGTGAGGAAGCTGAAGGGGATGGCGATGACCGTGAGCGTCGCGTTGCGGAACCCGATGGTGAACCAGAGGATCGCCACGACGCAGACGATTCCCGCGACCAGGTTCTCCACCAGCACGCCCATGCGCGAGCTCACGAACGCCGAGGTGTCGAAGGTCTTGCGCATCTCGACGCCCGCGGGCAGTCGATCGCGGTAGCCCGCGATCCACTCGTCGACCTCGGCCGCGAGTGAGCGGATGTCCGCGTCGGGCTTCTTCGTGATCGTCACCAGCAGGGCCGGATTTCCGTCGAGGCGAGTGCGGAAGCGCGTCTTCTCGAGGCCGAACTCGATCCGCGCCACCTCGGAGAGCCGCACGGTGAGGCCGTTCTCGGACTCGGCCACCACGGTGTCGAGCAGCTGCTCCGGCCTCTCGAAGTCGCCCTGCGCGCGCAGCGTGAGCTCGCCATTCCCGTCCTCGAAGGTGCCGGCGGGCAGGTTCAGGTTCTGGCGACGGATGCGCTCGGCGATCTCGATGGCCGTCAGCCCGTGGCGGGCCGCGGCCTCGCGATCCACCAGCACCCGCAGCTCCGGGTCCTGGTCGCCGCGAATCTCGATGCGCTTGGCCCCGGGCAGGTCGCGCACCCGGGCCTTCACGTCACGGGCGATCTCGCGCAGGGCCACCGGACCGACGTCGCCGCGATCGAGCAGTGCGATCATCACCGCGGGGGCGAACTCGCTGAACTTGCCCTCGCGGATCTCCGGCTCCTCGGCGTCGGCGGGCAAGTCGTTCACGCGGTCGATGGCGGCGCGGACGTCGTTCAGGGCGGCCTCGTATTCGACCTCGCTCAGGTACTCGTCGAACTCGATGCCGATGTCGGAGAGTCCCGCCGACGAGACCGAGTGGATCTCGTCGATCTCGCTGATCCCGATCAGCTCCTCCTCGAGCTTCTGGGTGACGAGCCGCTCGACCTCCTCGCCCGAGGCGCCCGTCCAGACGGTGATGACGTTCGCCTCGTTGAGGTTGATGTCCTGGAAGAACTCGACGGGGATCCGCGAGTAGGCGGCGATGCCGCCCAGGAGACACACGAAGAAGAGCACGTTGACCAGGACGGTCTGGCGCACGCTGAAGGCCGCGATGCTCACGGCGTCGGCGCCTCCTCGGCCGCCAGCTCGGAGGAGACCGGCGCCAGCTCGCGGGTCCGCACGAGCTCGCCCCCGCGCAGGTCGCGCAGGCTCGAGACGGCGATGCGCTCACCGACATCGAGGCCCTCGCGGATCTCGAGCAGCTCGGGACGGAAGGGGACGGGCTCGGTGCGGACGCGCCGGCGCTCGACCCGCGTACCGGCGCTGTCGGCGCCGTCGAGCACGTAGAGGTACTCGAGATCGAACTCGCGCTGGACGGCGCGACGCGGAATCCGCAGCACGCTGCGCGGCTCACCCAGGGAGAAGGTCACGGTGCCGAGCATGCCCGGAAGCAGCTCGCCTTCCGGGTTGGGCACCCGGATCGGCACCGGGTACTTGCGCGTCGTCGAGTCGGGAGTGCGTCCGGGACGCTGCACCCGCCCCTCGAAGGCGCGACCGCCCAGGGCGTCGACGCGCAGGACCACTGCGTCGCCGGCCTGGATCGCGAGCACCTCCTGGTCGCCCACCCCCACCGACACCTCGATCTCGGTCAGGTCGGCCAGCTCGGCCACGGGGTCGCCCGCCCGGACGTAGGCCCCCGGCTCGAGATCGATCACGCCGACCACCCCCGAGAAGGGGGCGCGGATCTCCGTCTTGGCCAGGCGGGTCTCCGCGTCGAGCAGGGAGGCCCGGGCCTCCGCCACGCTGGCCTCGGCGGTGCGGGCCTCGCTCTGGGTGCGGTCGAACTCGGAGTCGCTGGCCACGCCCTGGCCCTTCAGGTTCTGCTGGCGGCGGAGCTCGGCCGACGCCAGCTCGAGGCGCGCCTCGGCGCTCTGCAGGGCTGCCCGGGCGCGGGCCACGGCCGCGCGCGGGAGCTCCGGCTTCAGCCG